>CAZVHW010000506.1:0-5909 GCA_964626835.1 uncultured Enterobacterales bacterium | reverse complement strand
ACTGTTCTCCATCATCAACAGCCATACCACGAAGATCATGAACGAGATCGACCTGTACGCCCTCAAGACGGTGAAATTGCTCGGTGCCCGTCGTCGCGGCTCCCTGAAGGAAGAGGTCGCGGGCTAGGCCAGACCGCCTCTCCCACCCCTCTTCCCTCCCCCGTAGGGGGTAACCTTTCGCACGCAGGAGGCCAGAAGTGGCAAGCCGCAAGCGAATGATGACCGAGGCTGAGGAGCTGAACCTGGTTCCCATCATGAACCTGGTCACAATCCTCATCCCGTTCATTCTGATGGCGTCGTCCTTCGTGACCCTCGCAGTCATCGACTCGACACTCCCAGCCATCGGCCAACCCCAGACGGTAGAGCAGGACCCAGACGACAAGCCGCCCCTGATGCTGTCCTTGATGATCACCAACAAGGGCATCACGGTCGCGGGTGCCGACGCCGTGCTCTTCCCCGAGGGAGCTCCCGAGCTCGCCGAGGGTGAAGATCGCCCACCGACCATCCCCTGTCCGGGTAGCGCCTGCGACACCATGGAAAGCTACGACTTCGAGGAGCTCACCCGCATCCTCGGTATGATCAAGGACGAGTATCCCGACGACGAAAACGTCATCCTCGTTCCCGAGTCACGCATCCCGTACGAAACCATCGTCATGGTGATGGACCACAGCCGGGAAGACGTCTCGTCCAAGAACGCCGACGGCACGGCCCGCGAGCTGTTCCCCTTCGTCGTCATCGCCGGTGGCGCGGAGTAGGAGGTCAGAATGGCACTAAAAAAAGCGTCACGTCGCAAGGAAGAGGGTGGTCTCACCATCACGTCCATGATGGACATGATGACCATCATCCTGGTCTTTCTCCTCAAGTCCTACTCCACCGACGACATCTCCGTCGCCGCCTCCGACGACTTGGTCCTGCCGGTCTCGACCACTCAGGTCAAGCCACAGCTGGCCGTCAACCTGGTCGTCACCAAGAGCATGGTGGTCGTCGATGGCGTGGAAGTTCTGCGACTCACCGAAACTGCTGACGACGAGAACCCCGGTGAGATGTGGATTGCGGTCCCAGAGGACGAGAAGAAGGGCCAGCTCATCACGCGCCTGTACGACCGCCTGCTCGAGAAAGCCGAGGATGCCAAGCAGCTCGCTGACATGACCGGCTCCGACGAGCACGAGTTCAAGGGCCGCGTCCTGCTGCAGTGTGACAAGAACCTGCCTTTCGCGGTCATCCGTGAAGTCATGTACACCGCAGGCCAGGCACAATTCTCGGAGTTCCGCTTCGTCGTGTACCAGGGCGGCGCCTAGGCCTTCCACCATGGTCGGCCTGCACCGCGGTGCAGGCACGCAGGGGCGGACCGGTCCGCCCCTTTTTGTCGTCTGGGCGCCGTTGTCGTTGACCGTGTTTTCGAGCGTGCACCGTGGGAAACATGGCGCGCTCCACGGGCGCAATGTGGCTCGAGAGGATAAAAAATTGGACCGGGAACCCTGTGAGCAGAAAAGTTTACTAAACTCTCGGCACCCGTGATCGAACTAAGGTAGGAAGCCACCTCCACCAGAAGGCAGGGATCGGACGCATGGCAGCTGCCTCTCCTCGCAGCCCCCAAGGCAAATTGAAGCAGGGCGCTTCGCGCCAGAAGCTTGTCAAGGTACTGCGCATCGGCATTCTCCAGGACGGCAAGATCGTCCAGGAAAAAAGAATCGGCGTGGGGAACACGGTGACAGTGGGTGCGTCGCCCAAGGCCACGTTCTCGTACCCCTTGCCGAAGGTACCCCGTAAGTTCCCGCTCTTCGTAGCGAAGGGTGACGAGTACTTCCTGCGGTATCTCCCATCGATGGCGGGCAAGATCGCCTACAAGGATGGCGTCCACGCCCTCGAGGATCTCGGCAAGCGAGGCGATTCCAAGCGCAAGGGGGACGTCTGGGTCCTGCCGCTGTCCGAAAAGAACCGCGGTAAGATCAGCATCGACAACGTCACGGTGCTGTTCCAGTTCGTTCCGGCTCCTCCCGAACCGCTCCATCCCACCTACAAGACCGACTTCCGCCCCAAGTTCTTTACGGAAGACGACCCCGTATTCCTGGGCTTCCTGGGCCTGTTCACGCTCATGGCCGCTGTGTTCGTGGTCTACGTGCAGTCGGTGCCTACTCCAGCTTTGCTGCCAGCAGACGTGATGCCCGAGCGCTTCGTCAGGTTGGTCATGCCGCCGGTCGAGATCGAAGATCCCAGCGAAGTCGAAGAGCCCGAACTCGATGAGGGTGAGGGCCCGACGGTAGCCAAGGAAAAAGAAGAAGAAGCCGGAGGCGTTGGCGAAGAAGAGCCGGCCGAGGTGGCCGAGGTCCGCCCCAAGACCGCCGAAGAAAAAGCAGCCGAAGAGATCCGCCGCAAGCAACAGATGGAGCAGGAGGTGATGGAAAGATCCCTGCTGCTCAAGCTCATCGGTACGCGCGGTGAGTCCGCTTCTGGCACGTACACCGACGACCTTTTTGGCGAGGGTGACGGTGTGGGTACGGATCTCGATGCAGCGCTGGCTGAAGTCGGCGGCGTCGAGCAAGGCACCTACGAAGCTCTGGGCGAGAAGCGGGGCACCGGCTCCGGTACGGGCCGCGACGACGCCTCCATCGGTGATCTGGCCAAGGCTCGTGGCGGCGACGCCAGCGTAGGCGCGGGTCCCGCCACCAAGGTCTCGGGTCGGGTCTCCTCGGGCACGGTGGACGTCTCGGGTGGCGATCCTGCCAAGATCAAGGCAGCCATCGGAAAGTACACCGGCCAGGTCAAGGCCTGCTACGAGCAGCGGCTCAAGTCCAATCCCTCTCTGGCTGGCCGCGTCGAGCTCCTGTGGTACATCAACACCGGCCGGGTCACCAGCGTCGAGATTCTCGGCAACTCGACCGATGACGACGAGCTCGCCAAGTGCATCGCACGCAAGGTGCGCACTTGGCGCTTCCCTGCCGACCTCGAGGCGGACACCGAGGTCATGTACCCGTTCATCCTCGCCCCAGGGTAGCGATCAGCTCGGTACGTGCAAAAAAGTGCTCGACGACGGATCCCTTTGCGTGGTCGCGTCCACCGTACGTCTGTGGAAGTGTATGGCTGCACTACTGTCCAATCTAACCAAGAGGGTTGAAGTTCGAATGCAGGGGCTATACCATCGTCGTTCGTCGCCCCAATCCGTCCATTGGTTGGGAGGTAGGTTTCATGATTCGTAGGCTAATTCTCGCAGTGCTCCTCAGTGCATCGCTGCTCCCCATGGCGGCTGGTGCGCAGGAGACCAGCGCGGCGGGCCAGATCGAGCAGAGCAGCCAGACCTCTCCGGAAGAGAAGATCCGTTTCACGGACATGGCGCTCGAAGAGATGCGTGGGTCTGTGAAGGATGTCGGCAAGATGATGGAGAACGCCGAGCGCGAAAAGAACATGGTGGCCATCCAGTGCCTCTCGCGCAAGCTCACTACCATGCGCGCGCTCCTCGAAGTCTCGGAGACCTCCGGCATCACGCTCAAGCAGGCGCTGGCGGATGGCGAGTACGAGACCGCCGAGCACGAATACCGCAAGATCGCGATCGCACTGTCCAAGGTGCGCCAGTTCCGGGCCGAAGCAGACGCCTGCGCCGGTGGCGGAACTGCTCAGCCGGGTACCACCTCTGTAGAGGTCATCGAGTCTGCCTTGAGTAGCGAGGATGAAACCGAGGGTGCCGACTTCGACGAAGTTTTTGGCGAAGCACCACCCGATACCAGCCAGTTCCAGTAGTACGTCCAGCAGCACAGGTGTGGTTGATGTTTTCCGGGGTTCAGCCCTGTTCGTTTAACGAATCCGCGTTAGGGTGGGGACCGGCGTGTCTCTTCCGATGACACTTCGTGGTGCGCGTTGTGATCGAGGTCCTACGGTGACAGTACAGATCGTTCGGTGGAGCTTCGGTAGCTTGCGGTCGCTGGTCGGGTGCGCGGCCGCCGCGGTGATCGTTCTACCCAGTGTCGTGATGGCCCAGCCCGGTGATCACGTGCGCATAGGCGACGCCGAATTGGTCCCCAAGCTCGTGCTCGGCTCCCACTACCGCACGAACGTCTATCTCCAGGAAGCTGGCGAGAGTTCTGGCTTCGCGCTGCTGCTGCAGCCCTCTGCCGACCTGAAGCTCGATGGTCAGGACCTCGAGCTCGGCTTGGGGGCTGGCTACAAGCTCCGCAAGTATCTCAGCTCGGATCTCGCCAACCTCGACCGTTTCCGCGATGGGAACTTCGACCTCGACTTGGGGCTGCTCCCCCATTCCGTCGTTGGATTCAATCTGCGGGAAGACTTCCGGAGTTCGTCTCGCGAGTCCGAGGCCTGGTACTCCGAATCCAGCGCCTTGATCACCCACCTGCGCAACGACCTCTCCGGTGGAGTGGTCTATCACCCGGGTGGAGCGCTCGAGGCCGAAGCTGGTGGTCACTTCGTCTTCGACGACTACAACGTCCCCGAAAACTCGAACATCGAGCTCGATTCGAACTACAACGCTCGGCTGGCCTACGGGCCCCGCGGTGAGTTCAAGTGGCGCTTCTTCCCGCGCACTGCCCTGCTGCTCAGCGCCTCCTACGATTGGTTCAAGTGGAACAACAACCTGGTCAACATCCAGGAAGCCGCGGGCCAGTCCTCGACTGTGTACGGAAGCTACCTCGGTATCCCCGACGGCACGCTGTTCGAGGTGGCTGGCGGTGTGCGAGGGCGCTTCACCGAGCGTATCGCCATCGGCCTGGTCGTCGGGTACAACGCGGCTGTCTACGACGAGCAGACGGTTCTGGACGACGGCGCCAACGAGGACGCGAGCGGCGACCTCGATCCCATCGCCGACGGCTTCGGCAAGGACGCCGAAGGCCTGGACAAGCTCTCCCTCGAGGCCAATTTTGGGTACGATCTGTCCGAGACCCACAAGGTCGCCATCGGATTCGATCGCGGCCTGTCCGACTCGTACTTCACCAACTACCTGGTGCACAGCTACATCTACCTCCGGTACAGCGTGTTGCTGGGCACCCGCGTCGGCTTCGGTGCAGAAGGCGGGTATCGCTTCGAGGCGTTCAATGGAGAGGTCACACGCAACGACCACGTCCTGCGCGCCCGTGGCAACCTCACCTACGCAGCGACGGATTGGGTGGCCGTCGGGGGAGGCGTCTGGTGGGACCGCCGCGCTTCCGCGGACGGCATTGCAAACATCGAGTACGACGACGTCAACGTCAACCTCGCACTGACCTTCACCTACTAGCGGGCTGCGGGCTGCGGGGGTGCCTCGCGTGGCGCCGGCGAGCACCGAGCGACGGTGGAGCTGCTCGTAGCGCTGCTCGCGCCTCTTGTCTTGATGGTGGTTTAGGGTATACTCATGACACGTCAATAGATCTGCGGCGCGCTGGGTGCCGTGCCTTTTGGCGTGACGCTGGAGTGGACGGTGGCTGCTGCGAGGACGAAGAAGAGCAAGGGTGGCAAGCGCACCTCTGATCGTGGTCGGAACTCAGCGCGTTCCGCAGCTGGGACGCGGACAAAGAAAAGCGTGGAGCTTAGTCGTCGCTGGGCTCCCGTGCTCGACTTCTTGGGTCTGCTCGCCGGCCTGTTCGTGATCCTGGCGCTGCTCTCCCACCAGGAAAGCGACCCTGGTTTCTCCCGTTCGTCCAGCGCAGAGGTCGTGGCGAACTGGGGTGGAGTCATAGGCGCCTGGACCGCAGACATCGCCTACCAGCTGCTGGGCTGGGCTGCCTGGGCCTTCGCCCTGGCGCCCCTCGTCTTCATACGTCGGCTTGCGGGGCGGGCGCCCTCGGGCTGGTCTGGTCGGGTTGGTCTGGTGGTCGCAGTGCTAGGTGTGGCGACGGGACTCTCCCTCGCCATTCCAGGGGGCGGTGAGCGGCTGTTTCCACCGGGCGGCGTGTTGGGGCTCGTGGTGTCAGCCAGCCTCAGAGATG
>CAZVHW010000505.1:0-5914 GCA_964626835.1 uncultured Enterobacterales bacterium | reverse complement strand
CCCAGTGCTTGTCCAGAGCCTTGGTCTGGGCCATGGCCTGCAGGCAGAGGCCGTAGCGCAGGCGGGCATAGAAGATCTGCGCCAGGGGGACCTCGTCGGCCTGGGCCTCGCGGTAGAACTTGTTGTAGACCTTCGAGGCTTCCGACCACTTCTCGTTGTCTTCGTAGATCTTGGCGATCTCGAGCTTGACTTCCATGATGTTGTCGCGGTCGGGGTAGGCCGTGATGTACTTCTCGTAGTTCTTGATGGACAGCTGCCACTCGCCCATGGCCTTGCGGAACAGGGCGGAGGAGTACAGGGCGTCGGGAGCGCCTTCGTGCTCTTCGTCCAGGTTGAAGAGCTTCTCGTACCAGGAGGCCGCGTTGGCGAAGTCGGCGATGGACTCGTAGTCGAATCCCAAGGCGGAGACCTGGTCCTTGTAGAACTTGCTCTTGGGGTAGTTGTCCACCAGCAGGTGGCGGGTCTCCATGGCATCGGCCAGCTTGCCTTCACCGTGGTAGTAGACCGCGGCGTTGTTCAGGGCCAGGTCGGCCACTTCGCTCTCGGGGAACTCGCTGTAGAAGGCTCGGTAGGCTTCCGCGGCAACGGCCTTGTCTTGGGACTTCTCGAAGTTGATCTCGATGAGCTTGAACGAGGCACGCTCGTAGATGTTGTAGGTCTCGGTCTTGAACTTCTGGGACCCGAGGCCGTCCTGGTCGTAGAAGGCCTTGGAGACATCCTTGAGGTTGCTCCAGTCTTCGACCAGGTTGAAGGAGTCGAGGATGAGGTTGGCGGCCTGCTCGGCTTCCTTGGAACCCGGGTCCATGCCGATGACCACGCGGAAGCGGTCGGACGCGTCCTTGAAGTGGTTCTTGTTGTAGAGCAGGTAGGCCGACTTGTAGATGATGTTCTTGGTCTTGGCCGAGTTGGGGAAGAGCTCGGAGTACTGGTCGAGCGCGGCCAGGCTCTTGGTCTCCCAGTCGGTGAGCGGAATGGACTCTGTCGCCTTGCCGGGGTTGGCGGCGTTGCTGCTAGTCTTCCTCTCGCGCTTGATCATCTCGTCGGCGGCGAAGATGGCGGACTCGGAGCAGAACTCGCTGTGCTTGCCCTTGGGGTCGAGCTCGACGACCTTCATGTACTGGGAGTAGGCTTCGTCGTACTTCTTGATCTTGTAGAGCAGCTCGCCGAAGGCGTAGCGCACGTCGTAGGAGTACTGCGAGTCCGGGAACTCCTGGAGGTAGACGGAGTAGGCCTTGTAGGCGAGCGCGTAGGACTCGCGCGCGGCACTGCCGGTGCCGAGCTTCTTGGCTTGGTCGTGGTAGTTGATGGCCACCTTGCGGAGGTTCTTCTCGATGTAGAGGGAGGCGCCCTTGAGGGCGTCTTGATTCGAGGCGTTGGCTCTGGCCCAGGCGGAGTTCTTGCCGTAGGTCTTGAGGAGGCGATCGATCTCGGCGACCGTTTCCTGCTTCTTGCCCATCTTCATGTAGGCGCCGACAATTTCGTTCTGGTAGTCGGGGGCGTTCTCGCTCTGGGGGTCTTCGGCGATGAGGCGCCGGTAGGTCTGGACACACTGCTCGAACTTGCCCTGCTCGAAGTAGGTGGTGGCCAGACGCTTGAGCATGGAGCGGATGAGCTCTTTTTTGCCCAGCTTGTTGAAGTAGGCGTAGGCTTCGTCCATCTCGCCCGCGTCGGCGAAAAATCGGACGAGGTCCTTCAAGGCTTCGTCCTGGAGCTGGATCTTGCTCCTCTTGGAGGGATCGCCTTCGCTGGAGGACATGGCGTGGGCCACGACCGTCTTCATGGTGTCGATGCCCTTGCCGTACTCGCCGACGTTGTAGTAGCACCAGGCCAGCTTGTAGAGCGCGAAGGAGTACTTCGACGAGTCGCGGTAGGTCGCGGCTTTTTGGTAGGCGACCAGGGCCTTGTAGGCATTGTTCTTCTCGAAGTAGTACTCGCCGATGAGCACGTAGGCGTCGGGCACCCACTTGGACTCTGGGTAGGTGCGGACCAAGCGCGTGAATTCCTTGACCGCAGCATCCTGCTGCTCGGTGTCGAGCAGTGCGGAAGCGAGGTAGAAGGTGGCCTCGTCGGCGCGCTGGTATTGAGGGTAGTTGGCGAGGATCTGCCGGTAGAGCTTGATGGACTTGCCCTGCCAGTCCCTGGACTCGACCGTGTACTCGTTTTGATCGACGGTGTTGGTGTCACAGCGCTCGTCGTTGAAGCAGGCGTCGTAGACGTCCTGGTACTTCTGCATCTCGTCGAGGTAGATGTCGCGGCCTTCCTCGAAGTACAGGTCGGCGAGGCGGAGAATCATCTCGGCCTTCTGCTCGCCCTGCGCCGTGCCCCGGGAGAGGATCTCCTTGAGGAAGCGCATGGACTCGTGACGCTTCTGGCGTGCGAGCTTCCGGTATTCCTCCGAGAGGTTGACCTCGGTGATATCGCGGGCGCGCAGAACGCGGCGGCCTTCTTCCTTGGCCTCGCGGTCGTCATCGTTCTGGGCGTAAGCCGAGCCGATGAGGGAGAAGCTGCCATCTCCCTGCCAGACTGGGGATTGGGCGGCCAGGAACAGCGCCAGGGGGACGACGATGGTGGCGCGGATCTTCATGGGGTTCACTCCGGGTAGCTACGCCAGAATTGGGTGTCTTGGCGGTGGGCGGGCTCTACTTACAGGAGCCCTGCTCGGTGTAGTGGTAGTAGCCGAGCTCATCGGACCAGAACTCGCCGTTGAACGGCCAGTAGACCTTGTCGACCGATGTGGCGAAGTCCACCTCGCGCAGGTCCGAGGAGTCCATCAGATCGACGTTGTTCATCCGGTATTCGTAGTCTACGCGCTGGGCGTCCACGACCTCGAACCGGACGATCTCGGACTGGGCCAGCAGGTCGCCCATGTAGGCGGTGAGCTGTGCCATCTCGGAGAGGAAGAGCAAGCCTGCGCGGCGCTTGTAGCGTTGGCGGTCGGCTTCCAGCACCTTCTTGAGGTGGTTGCCCAGGCTGTCGCGCCAGCGCGCTTTCTGGGCGTCGATGAGGCTCTTTTCGTCTTCCATCAGCTCGAGGTGCGTGACCAAGGCGGCCAGGTCCCGGTTGCGCAGGACCTTGTTGAACACCGCACGGGGCAGCACGGACTCTCGCGGGTAGCTGGTGAAGTAGGTGTCATAGGCCTGGTCGGCCAGCTTCTTGCCCTCGCGGGATGCGTAGGACTGCACGAAGCTCTTCATCTCCTTGTACATCGGGCGGTAGGTCTCCTCGAACTGGATGAGGAGACGCTCGACCTCGTTGTACTCGCAGAGGTTGAAGTAGGTCAGCGCCCGTAGGATGGTGGCCTCGGGGGAGAACTCGTCTTCGGTGAAGAACGGGCTCTGGACCGTGAGCACTTGACCCAGCGTGAGGTTGAGGTCGTTGCGCATGAAGTTGGACCAGGAGGCCTCGAACAGGGACATGGCCCAGTACATGCTGTCGCGCTCGACCAGCTGGTAGTACTTGGAGGATTCGTCGAAGCGCTGGATCGAGTAGTAGATGCGTGCGACGTTGACGAGGGAGAGGTTCTTGAGGTCCTTGACCCGCTGCAGCTCTTGGGGGCTGCCGACCTCGACGTCTTCGCGGACGACGTCGCGGAACGAGCGCACCGCGGACTTGAGACGGCCCTGCCGGTTGTAGATGACGCCCTCGAAGTACTTGGCGCGGAGGTAGAGGTCGGAACGGGTGGAGATCTGACCGAAGTACTTGCGCGCGCGTGAGAGGTCGTCTTCTTCGTAGAGGCGTACACCCATGAGGTAGAACAGGTGGTTGCGGGCGGAACGGGGGAAGGACTCGGGCGGGATCTTGGCCACCACGCGGAGCAGCTCGGAGTTGTCACCGGTGTAGCGGGCGATGGACACCAGCTTGGGCAGCGCGTGCTTGAAGTAGGGGTTGTCCGGTCCCTTTCGGAGCACCTGCAGGAAATAGTACTGGGAGGTGTGGTACATCTCGAGTTCGTACAGGCAGCGTGCGAGGTAGTACTGGATTTGGGCTTCGCGCTCGGGGAAGGTGTTGTCCTCGAGCATTTCGTAGAGCATCAGGCTGGCCGTCAACGGCTTCTTGGCGCGGAACAGCTTGATGGCCTGCTTCACCTGTTCGGGATCGGCAGCGCTGGAGTTTTCGTCGGAGAGCGGTCGGGAGCTGTCGCCGCGGCCACTTCCCAACATCTCGGCTTCTTCGCGGGCTTCGCGTTCGCGCTCGGCCCGTTCGCGCTCACGCTCGCGCTGCAGCTCGGCTTCGCCCCGGCTGACCTCGGCGGGTTCTGCGCCGGCCATGAGCTTCTTGGCGGCGGAGATGACCTCGGAGGGGGCCCCCTCGTTCTGCAGGCAGCGGATCTCGTCGACGGAGAACTGCTCACCCGAGTCTTCGATGGTCTGAAGCACGATGGGGACCGGGACGTTGACGTTCACCATGTTCATGATCTCCTCGCAGGACAGCGCGTGGGCGTCCGTGGCGAAGGAGAGACCCAGCAGCGCGGCGAGGCTGGCGGTGCACAGGCGAGAGATCTTCATGGGGGCTCCAGAGAGCGCGGATGGGATGAATACCGCTGGGGGAGGGGGACGGCGGCCCGGCGGGGGCTCGCTAGTCCATGCCCGGGAAGAAGAAGGAGACACCGAGCTGCAGGATGAAGTTGTTCTTCATCTCGAGGGTGGTGGAGGAGACCGTCTCGATGTAGACGAGCGAGCGGCCCTCGACACGCAGGGCGATGGACTCGGCGAAGACGACCCGCAGCCCCCCGCCGAAGTTGGTGGTGGGGTGGGTCTGGTTGGCCGTGGCTTGTGCGTAGGGATCGTCTTCTTGTTGCAGGGCCGCGAGGTCGTCGCTGGTGAGCACGGCGCCCATGCCGAAGGCCCCGAAGATGTCGAAGGGGATGATCCTGTGGCCCACGGCTACCTTGCCGTAGATCGGCGAGTACACGAAGGTGGCGTTGCCGAAGAAGGTGAGGGGAGACAGGTCCGGGGAGACGTGGTTGTTGTTGACCAGCTGGCTGGTGAGCGGCTTCCAGTCGGCCTCGTCCAGGTTGGGGGAGAACCCCACGTTGGCTTCGATCTCGAAGATCTCCGTGGCGTGGTAGCCGAAGCTCGCACCGACGATGTAGCGGTTGAGGAAGGGATCGTTGGTGACGAAGGACACGCCCGGTGTGAGCTCGAAGCGGCCCAGCTTGAGGAAGTTCTTCTTTTGGATGGTCTTGATGATCCGCTTCTTGCGCTGCTGGTCGGGGAGCAGGACTTCCTCGGCGTTGGCACCGACGATGTCGTCCACGTCACCTGATTCCACGGCTTCGCGCTCTTCGGAGATGGACTCTTGACGGTCTTGCTCGCCGAGGATGTCGTTGAGCACGTCGTCGAGGGATTCCTCTTCGCCGTCGTCACCACCCTCGTCGTCGTCTTGGACGATGCCGTCGAGGCTGGAGGGGAACTCGTCCGCAGCGAGGGCCGTGCTGGCCATGCAGAGCGTCAGGGGAAGGAGAGCGAGGAGTGTGCGCTTCATCGTGGGTCCCTCGAGGGGATGAATGGCGGGGAGCACGGGCTAGAAGTCGTAGAGGCGAGGCTTCATCTTGGGGATGAAGATGCTGACGCCGGCCGACGCGATGAAGTTGTTGTAGAGCCGGGATCCCAGCTCGTCGTCGGAGTTGGGGTCGTAGTCGGGCTGCTTGCCGATGTAGAGGTACGACCTGGCGTCGATCTTCAGGGCCACGGACTGGCTGATGAAGAAGTCGAAGCCGATGCCCAGGTTCGCTGGGACGGTGTACTTGCTGACCGGTGGGGTCAGCTCCACCACCGAGCCAGAGCCGTCGGTCTGGTAGTCGTCGTTGTAGGTGGCGTAGTACTCGGCGATGGAGAGCAAGCCAAGGCCGATCGTGCCGTAGAAGTCGAAGTTCAGCACCCGCTCACCGATGAGATTGATCTTGCCGTATACC
>CAZVHW010000504.1:0-5914 GCA_964626835.1 uncultured Enterobacterales bacterium | reverse complement strand
GACCTCGACGGCGACGGCTACGACTCCGACTCTTCCTCCTGCGGTGGCACCGACTGCGACGACAGCGACGCGAGCATCAACCCGGGCGCCACCGAGGTCTGGTACGACGGCGTGGACCAGAACTGCGACGGGCACTCCGACTACGATGCGGACTACGACGGCTACGACAGCGACTCCTACGGAGGCACCGACTGCGATGACACCAACTACGCCGTAAACCCCGGGGCCACGGACTCCTGGTACGACGGGGTGGACTCCGACTGCGACGGAGCCGACGACTACGATCAGGATGGCGATGGCTACCAGTCGGATGCCTACGGCGGTACCGACTGCGACGACACCCTGAGCGGGGTCAACCCGGGTGCCAGCGAGATCTGGTACGACGGCATCGACGAGGACTGTGACGGGCTGTCCGACTACGACCGCGACTACGACGGCTACGACTACGATCTCTACGGTGGGGACGACTGCGACGACACCGACGCCGCGGTCAACCCCAGCGCCACGGAGACCTGGTACGACGGCGTAGACTCGGACTGCGACGGAACGAGCGACTACGACGCCGACAATGACGGCTACGACAGCGACGCTTACGGCGGTACGGACTGCGACGATGGCAACGCCTCCATCAACCCTGGAGCCAGCGAGATTTGGTACGACGGCATCGACGAGGACTGCGACGGGCTGTCCGACTACGACCGCGACTACGACGGCTACGACATCGACGTCTACGGCGGAACCGACTGCGACGACACCGACGCGACGGTCCATCCGGGCGCATCGGAGACCTGGTATGACGGCGTGGACTCCGACTGCGACGGCGCCTCGGACTACGACCAGGACGGCGACGGCTACGAACACGATGCCTACGGTGGCACCGACTGCGACGACACCGACGCCGCGGTCAACCCTGGCATGAGCGAGACCTGGTACGACGGCGTGGACGGCGACTGCGATGGCTGGTCCGACTATGACCGCGACCTGGACGGCTACGACTCGGACTCCTACGGTGGCACCGACTGCGACGACTTCGACGACACCGTCAATCCAGGCGAGTCCGAGACCTGGTACGACGGCATCGACTCCGACTGCGACGGGCTGTCCGACTACGACCAGGACTTCGACGGCTACGACTCCGTCTCCTACGGCGGAGACGACTGCGACGACACCGATGCCACGGTGAACACCAGCGCCACGGAGACCTGGTACGACGGCGTGGACAGCGACTGCGATGGCGCCAGCGACTACGACCAAGACTTCGACGGCTACGACAGCGATGCGTACGGAGGCGACGACTGCGACGACACGGACGCCGGGGTCAACCCGTCCGAGACCGAGACCTGGTACGACGGGGTTGACAGCGACTGTGACGGACAGTCCGACTACGACCAGGATTTCGACGGCCACGACAGCGACGCGTACGGAGGCGATGACTGCGACGACGGTGACGCCACGGTCAATCCGTCCGAGACCGAGACCTGGTACGACGGCGTGGACTCCGACTGCGACGGCGCCTCGGACTACGACCAGGACGCCGATGGCTACGACAGCGACGCCTACGGCGGCACCGACTGCGACGACACCGAGCCGCTGGTCAATCCCGGCATGACCGAGACCTGGTATGACGGCCTGGACGGCGACTGTGACGGATGGTCCGACTACGACCAAGACTTCGACGGCTACGACAGCGACGCCTGGGGTGGCACCGACTGCGACGATCTCGATCCCATGGTCAATACCGGTATCCCAGAGACCTGGTACGACGGGGTTGACAGCGACTGCGACGGTCTATCCGACTACGACCGGGACGGTGACGGCTTCGACAGCGATGCCTTTGGCGGCAGCGACTGTGACGACGCCGATGCCTGGGTCAACCCCGGCATCGCCGAGGTTTGGTACGACGGCATAGACAGCGACTGCGACGGGGCGAGCGACTACGACCAGGACGGCGACGGCTTCGACCACGATGCATTCTCTGGCAACGACTGCGACGACACCGACGCGACGGTTCAACCGGGCGCCAGCGAGACCGCGGACGGTGTGGACGAGGACTGCGACGGCGACGTGGACGAGGAGACCGAGTGGTATGACGACGACGGTGACGGCTTCACCGAGGCCGGTGGAGACTGCGACGATGCCGACGCCAGCACGAGCCCGGCATCGGCCGAGTCCGCCGACGGTGTGGACAACGACTGCGACGGCACGGTCGACGAAGGCACCGAAGCCTACGACGACGATGGGGATGGCTACAGCGAGGACGACGGCGACTGCAACGACGACGATCCTGCCGTGATGCCAGGTGGCTACGAGCTGCTGGACAACGGCGTGGACGACGACTGCGATGGCGCCGTGGACGACGAAGCCATCGACTACGACGAGGACGGCTATAGCGAGGAAGGCGGCGACTGCGACGACGACGACGACAGCATCGTCCCGGGCGCCCCCGAGACCGCCGACGGTGTGGACAACGACTGCGATGGCGAAGTGGACGAAGGCACGGAGGCTTACGACGACGACGGCGATGGCTGGACCGAGTCCGAGGGCGACTGCGACGATACGAACTCGGCCACTCATCCCGATGCGGTCGAGCAGGACGCCAACGGCATGGACGACGACTGCGACGGCGACGTGGACGAAGGCGGGTGGTACTTCGACGACGACGGTGACGGCTGGACCGACGAGGCCGGTGACTGCGACGACGATGATCCAACGATCAGCCCCACGGCCGACGAGGACCCCGACAACGGTGTGGACGACGACTGTGACGGAGAGGTGGACGAGGGCAGCGACGCGGATCGTGACGGGGATGGATACACCGAAGACGAAGGCGATTGCGACGACGATGACGGTTGGATTTATCCGTTCGCATACGAGTTCTGCGACAGCCAGGACAACGACTGCGATGGCGAGTTCGACGAAGGCTGCGAAGAACTGGACAGTGGCCTCGTCGGCAAGGACGAAGGCGACGAGGGCAGCTGCTCGACAGGGCGTGGCGCCTTGGGCTTCGGCTGGGTTGCCGCTGGACTGCTCGCACTCCTGGGCGTGCGCCGCCGCAGCCGCGCGGTTCGAGCGCGACCTCGCTCCTGACTTTGTCCCCGATGTGCCTCCTTGACAAAGGCTGGGATGCCTCTTGAACCGCCTGGGAAGGGGCTGCTCGGCGCAGGCATCCGAAGGCTCGCCAAGGCGCTGGCCCTTCCTCCCCTTTCCGGCCTACAATTAGCTCCGGGCCGATGGAGGGCCCCATGGTGGCGCCGTTCGAGCCAACGGCATCTACGACGCCGCTGCTCAGCGTCACCCGAGTTCGAGAGACCCGCACCTGGAGACCCCCATGCGCCTGACCGCTGCTGTCTTCCTCGCCGCACTCCTGGCCCCCGGATGCGGCGAGGAGTGCCCTGAGTTCCCCGAGACCGCCACCGATGACGATGGTGACGGCTACACGGAAGACATGGGCGACTGCGACGACGATGACGCCACGGTTCACCCCATGGCACAGGAGATCTGTGGTGACGGCGTGGACCGAGACTGTAGTGGAGACGAGGACGACGGGGCCGCGGATGACGACGGCGACGGCTTCGTGAGCGACGGGTGCACGGACGGCACGGACTGCGACGACGACGACGCAGACGTCAACCCCGACGCGGTGGACGACTGCGACGGTCTGGACGACGACTGCGACGGCGACGTGGACGAGGACACCTACGTGGTCGACTGGGCTGGCACGGGCGACACCACCAGCATCCAGGAGGCGGTGGACGAGGCCAACGACGGCGACATCATCTGCGTGCTGGAGGGCACCTACAGCGAGAACGTGGTGCTCGACGCTGGCGAGGTGATCCTCCAGTCGCTGTCGGGCGCAGCTGTCACGATCATCGATGGTGGGGCAGCGGGCTCGGCCCTGCTGTTCCAGTATGGCGATAGCTCGACCGTTCAGGGATTCACCGTGACAGGCGGTGCGGGCTCGTTGTTCGATCCCGACAACGACGGCGCGCTGGACGCCTGCGGCGGTGGGATCTTCGTGGATGCGTCATCGCCGGTCCTCGAGGACGTCGTGATCACCGGCAATGCAGCCGATGACGGTGGGGGCATCTACGTCAACAACGCCAGCCTCGTGATGACCGACGTGACCGTCTCGGACAACGTCGCTACCGGCTACGGCGGCGGGCTGCGCTTGCGCCACGCCAGCGACGTCGAGATCGAGGGCGCGACCATCTCCGGCAACACGGCGCGCACGGGCGCGGGGTTCTCCCTCTACGACTCAGAGCTCACCCTCATCGACAGCGACGTGGCGGCCAACGCAGCCGAGAGCAACGGCGGGGGCTTCTACGCGGGTACCGACTCCTCGGTGGAGATCAGCGCCGGCACGATCACCGGCAACAGTGCCGTCAGCCTGGGTGGCGGCATCCGGGCCTACAGCTCCCGGGTCATCATCGCCGGTGCTGATGTCAGCGACAACACCGCGGAGGAGAACGGCGGGGGTGTGGCGTGCCGCCTGTCAGACCTCTCGGTCACCGCCGAGATCCATGACAACGACCCCGACGACATCTACTGCGACCAGTGCACGGGCTGTACCGACAGCCCCTAAGCGACACCCCACCCCGAGAAGCTGGTAGTCTGATCTCCGGAGGCAGCATGAAGAAAGCTCTTCCCCTCGCACTTCTCCTGGTTGGCATCCACTCGGGATCGGCACTGGCAGATGGGGCCCGGTACCTCATCATCGCGCCGGATGGCTACGAAGACGAGCTGCTACCGCTCGCCCAGTGGAAGACGCGCAAGGGCATGCCGGCGCGAATCGTCACGACATCCGAGACCGGGTACTCCGTGCAGCAGATCCAGGCGTACGTCATCGACGCGGTCGAAACCTGGGATCCCGCGCCAGAGTACGTGCTCATCGCCGCCGACCTCAACACCATCTCCATGGGCACCGAGAGCGGCTACGTCACGGATACCACCTACGGCAACCTGGACGACGACCTCTTCGTCGAGATCATCCCAGGCCGCTTTCCCGCCGCGTCGGGCGTCCAGGTCGAGACCATGGTGGCCAAGACGCTCCAGTACGAGCGCAACCCCGATGTCAGCGACGAGTTCTTCTACCACTCCGCGGCGCTGCTCATCTACGAAGACTCGGACGACGACGACATCTGCTCCTACTGGGGTGATGCCACCTGGGAATGCACGCTGATGGAGCGGGCGGGCTTCACCGACGTCAGCATCATGTCGTACCAGACCACTTCGGGTATCTACAACCTGTTCGAGGCGCAGCTGAACGCGGGCATCGGGTGGGCCGTTCACCATGGTGTGGTGGGCGGCAACTGCGATTGGCCCGGCTATGGCGTGGACCCGGAGTACCTCACCAACGGTCCGATGCTGCCCATCATCGTCGGCTTCACCTGCCAGACCCTGGGGTACACGGGCTACACCTGCTACGGCGAGCGGTGGCTGCAGTCGGGAACCCCCGACAATCTCATCGGCGGGGTTGCCTACGTAGGGCAGGCCGCGTCGTGCTCATACTGCGCCCACTGGCGTTCGGCGCTGCGGCGGGGGTTCTGGGGCTACGTCTTCGAGGACAGCAGCGAGACGGATATCGTCACCTTTGGCGAGGCGGTCGAGGCCGGACGGCTGCGCTACTACGAGGAGTTCCGCACCGAGAGCCAATACCTGGCGGCCACCGCCTACGGCGATCCCGAGCTGAACGTCTGGACCGACGTGCCTCGGGAGTTCTCTGCCAGTCATCCTCCGATTCTGCCCCGCGGCCCCATCGAGTTCTCCGTGCTCGTCACGCAAGACGGCGAGCCTCGCGAAGACGCCCTCGTTTGCGCAATGTCCGACGAAGGCACCTACGACTACGACTACACCGACAGTGACGGCCTGGTCACCTTCGGCGTTGACACCACCGAGGACCTCAGCCTCTACCTGA
>CAZVHW010000503.1:4548-5927 GCA_964626835.1 uncultured Enterobacterales bacterium | reverse complement strand
AGATACTCGCGCAGCTGCTGGTGTTGCTTGGAGCCGGCCACCATGCGCACCCCCAGCCTGCCCACGGGGTTGTTGACCAGGCCAAAGAGGCGCTCGTAGAAACGCTGGCAGCGCTGCTGAAGTTCCCGGACGCGCTCGCGGTCGGCCAACACCAGCCAGTGCACGTTTTGGCTGTTGGTGCCCGTGGGTGTGTAGCGAGCGGCCCCGATGACTCGCTCGAGCAGCTCGCGGGGCACGGAATCTGGCTTGTAGTTGCGCACCGATCGCCGCTCCCGCAGCAACCGCTCGAAGCCGTCGGCGTCGACCGCGGGGTCTTTCGCCGGGATGGGCGCCCCGTGGGGCAGGGGCATGGGCGACGTGATGGCGGCGGCGGGGCAGACGGCCTCGCAGTGGCCGCAGGCATTGCACCAGTCGGGCCGCTCGATGCGGGCCTTGCCGAGCTTGGTGCCTGGGGCGGGAGCGACCATGTCCAGCACCATGCTGGCGCAGCCCTTCACGCAGCGCTCGCACCCCGTGCAAGCATCGACATCCAGAACAGGCGGTCCGAGATCGGGCATGCAAACCTCCGGGAAGACCCGATCTCCTAGCCGGGTGTGCCTCGGAAGGCATGGTCTCGCGCCAAGACGCAAAGATGCGAAGGCGTGGCTGCGCCTGCAGGCACGGCGTCGGGCGAGGCGTTGCATGACCTCACGCAGAGGCGCAGAGACGCGGACGGGAGGTCCGCGCCTCTGCGCTTCAGCGCCTCTGCGTGAGGTCTGGTCGGCGAAGCTAGGCCGACTCTGGCTCCTCCTCGACTTCCTGGTCGGCGTTGCGCTTCACGCAGGCGTAGTCGCCGGCGAGGATGTCCAGGTAGTTGCCGTTTTCGACCCACTGCAGCAGGTGCATGATGCGCCAAGCCGCGAAGGGGTGGGTGCGGTTCATGGTGATCATGAGCACCAGCGTGTTGTCGAGCCACGAGCTCATTTCTTTCCGCTCCAGCTCGCGGGCTTGCTTGATGAACGGGCCGATCTCGAGCTTGCCGCGCTTCAAGATGCCGGGGCGGGCGCCACCTGCCATCTTGAGCTGTACCTGCAGCGCCGACTCGAGGTCGCGGCAGCCCAGCAGTCCGGCGCGGTCGGCGGTGAGTTCGGCGCAGCGGGACCACTTGAGCAAGGCCAGCTGGATGGGCAGGGAGAGCAGGCTGACGATGTTCGAGGTCAGCCGTCCGAGCACCAGCAGCAGGCGCGCCATGGTCATGTAGAGCACGTGGTCGGCGTGCAGGTGGCCGAACTCGTGGGCGATGACCGCGATGACCTCCTCGTCGTTCAGCTGGTCGTGCATTGTAGTTTTTATGTTGATGTTCGTTTTGTGTAAGAGTTTTGTGTTTGCGTTGTTGTTGT
>CAZVHW010000503.1:0-4538 GCA_964626835.1 uncultured Enterobacterales bacterium | reverse complement strand
CCGAGTTGATGGTGATGAGCGGTGTCTCGACGCCCATGGTCATGGCGTTCATGTAGGGAGACTCGTCCAGGTACAGGACTGGATGGTAGGGAATGTCCAGGCGCTGCCGGGCGCGGTTCATCAGCGCGGTGAGCTCGGGGAACTGCTCCTCGTCACAGCGGATGGATGCGGACAGGGCCTGCAGATGCAGCAGGCGCTCGGGCAGATTCGAGATGAACCACCGCGTGGCTTGCGGGAATCCGGGCACCGACTTGAGAGCCTGGAGCGACTTGCGGTCCATGCTGTGTTCGTAGGCGCTCGAGGCGACGTCGGTCAGGGGTTCCTCGCGAGCGAGGAAGAGCTTGCCACGGCAGGACCCGCAGCGGCAGTTGTCGGGTTCGAACAGCGCCGTGGGGATAACCACCCGGTTCTTGGTGCCGCAGTGGCGACACCGCACCACTTTGCTGGGTTGCTTGGCGGCATCGGGCCAGAGGAAGTCTGCGAGCTTTCGTTGTGATTCGGTCATGGCTACTCCTGGGCGGCCAGGATGGCGTCGACGAGGGCTGTCTTTTTGCCCCTGGCCGGGATGCCGAGCTCCTTGGCCTTGGCTCGGATGGCGTTGTAGGACAGGGCCTCGAGCGCCGCGCGGGGGTCTGGGGTCGGCTTCGGCTCTGGGGTGGTCTGCGCAGGATCCGGATCTCGCACCGCCTCGACCACCGGCTCTTCCTCGGGGACGACGACGCTGTCTACGATGTCCTCCTCTTGGGGCTCGGACGTGGCCGGGGAATCGACCACATTGGCGTCCACCACGTCCTCTTTGGGCTGTTCGTGTTCGCCTTCGGCGCGGCGACGCCGCAGCTCTTCGGTCATCGCGTTGCCCGTCTTGGTGGTCAGCGCCTTGTTGAGGCCTGCACCGATGGCGATGCCGACGAAAGGCAGTGCGCGGGCAAGACCCTTGGCTGCTTGGCGCAAGGCCAGGCGCGCGAGCACTTGGACGATGAGCTTGGGCACTTGGCGTGGGGCGTAGTTCCACAGGGCTTGGGTCTCGGCCTTCATGACGTCGTTCACGAAGTTCTCGCCCGTGGACTCGTCGTGGGTGAGCACCGAGGCCAACAGGAAGGCGAGCTCGCGTTCCCGCTCGTCCCGTACGTCGAAGCCGTAGTTCCAGCACAGGGCCAGAGCCATCTCGACTTCGAACTTGAGGATGAAGGCCACGTCCAGCAGGGTGCCGCCGGTCAGCGCGATGATGGAGCCGGCGCCTGGGAAGATGGCCGGCAGGGCGGTCGCGCCGCCGGAGATGGCGGAGGAGGTGGAGTAGTGCTTGACCAGCTTGGAGGAGACCAGGTCGCGGAGCACGTCTTCGTCGATGCCGGGCTGCTCGCTGCGGGCGTGCTCGGCGTGGCGGTCCACCACCGCAATGATGTTCTCGGTGTCGTCGATGATGCGTTCCACGGCGCTCAAGAGCTTGCGGCCACGCTCGTTGTCTTCGACTTCGTTCATGGGTCCTCCTGGGACGGTTGGCAGCTGCGCAGCGATGCGCGGGCGTGCTTTCACGGGGTGTACGGCTGACGCGGGGAGTGTAATGCACCAGGGTGGGAGGAACTTACACACCGTCTTGGCTGAGCCGACCCGCCAGGGCCTGGACAGCTTCCCCCTGGAGCGGGTTCCCTAGCTCTGGCCTGCGAGTCGCCCCTGGGCCCACTCGACGGCGTGGCGCGTGGAGCGGTAGACGCGGCCCTCGGTGGGGAACAGCGCGCGGTCGCCCAGGATGGCGATCACACCGGCGCGCTGTAGCGTGCCCGCGGTGCCCTTCGGAACGCCGGAGAAGACGATCTGCCCGCCGGATCGTCGCATGGCGTCGGCGATGCGAACGATGCCCTCGCAGACTGTGGAGTCGAGGTTTCGGGCGTTGCGGAGGCGCAGGATCAGGAACTGGGTGCCGCCGGTGGTGAAGGGCCGGAGCTCGCGCTCGAAGGCATCCACCGCGGCGAAGAACAGCTCGCCCTGCACGTCGATCACGGCGATGCTCTCACCCTCGCGGGGCCCGTCGAGCTCGCTCTCGTGGAACTCGCCATCTTCGAGGTGGAGGCGATGAAGCTCGAAGCGGTGGGCCCGTCGCGTGACCATGGCCATGGAGACGGCGATGCCCAGGATGAGCGCTTGTTCGAGGTGGGCCAGCACCAGCACCCCGCCGAGCGTGACCAGCAGGCCCCAGCGGTCGGCCCGGGTGGTGATCATGCTGGTGCGCACCTTCTTTGGATTGACCAGGATGAGGGCCACGTGGAGCAGGCTGCCCGCCAGCGCCGCGATGGGGATGCGGTTGGCAGCGGGCGCGAAGGCCAGCAGCAGGACGAGCACGAGCAGACCACAGAGGACGCCCGCCATGCGCGTCACGGCGCCCGCCTCGAAGTTGACCGCGGAGCGGGTGAAGGAACCCGAGGAGGTGATGCCGCCAAACAGGCCCGTGCCGATGTTGGCCACGCCTTCTCCGATGAGCTGCTGGTTGGGGTCGAAGTCCTGACCCGAGCGATCGGCGAGCGTGCGGGCGATGGCGATGGCCTCGATGCTTCCCAGGATCGCGATGGTCGTGGCCGGGCCGAGCAGCTCCTGGGGGGACACGGCCATGAAGTTGGGGATCTGGAAGGTGGGAAGCGTGCGGGTGATCTCCTGGATGTCCTGGACGATCTGGACCTTGTGGGCCCCCGCGGAGGCATCTCCCAGGCCTAGCAGCTCGCAGGTCAGGGTGGCGGCGGCGATGCCGATGAGGGTGGCTGGCAGCCGCTTGCCCGAGCGGGTCTCGAACCACCGGATGGTGCGGATGACGGCGAAGGTGCCCAGTGCGAGGCAGAGGGCCGCGATGTTGGTTTGGTGAAGGTTGAGGACGGTCCCCGCGATCTTGGTGAGACAGGTGGGCTCGAGCTCCAGGGCGCCGATGAGCAGCGGCGGAGGCTTGGACGGGAAGCCGAACATGGCCGGGAGCTGGCCCGCCACGATGTAGATGCCGGCGCCCGCCGTGAAGCCGTTGAGGACGGGCATGGACACGAAGCGGGTGATGGACCCGAGCTTCGAGACACCCACGGCCACCTGGAGAAGACCGGTGAGCACGGTGATGGCGAGCATGACCGCGACGGGGTCCCCTCCACCAGCGAGCAGGCCGAGGTTCGCCGCCAGCATGACCGAGATGGCGTTGGTCGGACCGTCGATCAGGAAGTTGGAGGAGCCAAAGGCCGCGCCCAGGATGCAGGCCACGATGGCGGCGTAGAGGCCGTGTACCGGGGGTACTCCAGCCACCAAGGCGTAGGCCATGGACTGGGGGATGGCGAACAGCGCCACGGTCAGGGCCGCCGTGAGATCTCCGCGCAGGTAGCCTCGCTCGTAGCTGCGCAGGGTCTGCACGATGGGAACGAGTGCGATGAGCTTCGCCAAGCCGTGCGACTCAGGCTGTTTCACCCCGGTCTCCGTTCGAGAGGGCGCGCCTCTTTAACGCGCCCCCGTCGGTCGCCAAGGGCAGCGTGCGTGGCTAGGGCTCAATCACGGTACCTTCGTCGATAACGGCGTTCTTGGGTACCACGACGATGCCGTCCCGTACGAACCAGCGCTGATGCTCGTCCTCGCTGTCGGGTTGGCCTTCGTGGGACAGGATACGCACGTTGCGGCCGATGCGGGCGTTCTTGTCGATGATGGCCCTCTGGATGGTCGTGTTCTCGCCGATGCCGATGTGAGGGCGTCGTTTCGCGCAGTTGGCGTCCTTTTCTTCGCGATGCTCGTACCAGTCTGCCCCCAACATGACCACGCCCTCGAGGGTGCAGCCGGGGAG
The DNA here is from genome assembly GCA_964626835.1 of uncultured Enterobacterales bacterium. Lineage (GTDB taxonomy): Bacteria > Myxococcota_A > UBA796 > UBA796 > JAFGLY01 > CALDOK01. The sequence goes on along the minus strand of CAZVHW010000503.1, from coordinate 742 downwards.
CACGATGCTGCGCATGCTGATGACGCAGCTCTTGATGGTGGACTGGTAGATGCGGCAGCCATCGCCTACCAGGGCGTGGACGATGGTACAGCCATCGATCTGCGAGCCTGGTAGGAAGCGGGGGCGGGTGTAGATCGGCGCCCGGCGATCGTAGAAGGTGAAGGGGCGCTCGGAGCGCGTGAGGCGCAGGTTGGCATCGTAGAAGGACGCGATGGTGCCGATGTCCTCCCAGTAGCCATCGTAGCTCCACGCGTGGACGTGCATGCGCTCGATGGCTTCGGGGATGACGTGCTTGCCGAAGTCCTCTCCCTCGACCGTGTCGAGGAGCCGTTGCAGGGACGACAGCTCGAAGATGTAGATGCCCATCGATCCCAGGTAGGGGCGCTCGCCAGGCCTGGACCGGAGATCGTCCAGCAGGCTCGGCTGTTGGGGCTTCTCGGCGAAGCGCGTGATGTGTCCCTCGGCGTTGGTCTTCAGGATGCCGAACCGGGGCGCGTCCTGCCGCGTGACCGGGAGGACGCCGATGGTGAGGTCGGCGCCTTCCTCGACATGGAGGTCGAGAAACTCGCTGTAGTCGGTGCGGTAGAGGTGGTCCCCCGCCAGGATGATCACGTGGTCGGGCTTTCTGGAGACGATGCGGTGCATCTGGCGCCGGACCGCATCGGCGGTGCCCTGGTACCAGTCCTGGCTCTTCAGGGTCTGCTCGGCGGGCAGGATCTCCACGAAGCCCTTGGAGAAGATG
>CAZVHW010000502.1:403-5927 GCA_964626835.1 uncultured Enterobacterales bacterium | reverse complement strand
ATCGAAGCAGGCCACCGCGAGGTCCAGAACCAGCTGCGCCAGCTGCTGCTGCCCTTCATCCTGCGGCGCACCAAGTCCACCGTGCTGCAGGACCTGCCCCCCCGCACCGACATCCAGCTGGACGTGACCCTCAACCGCGAAGAAGCGGCGCTGTACGAGACGCTCCGCGAGCGCGCCGTGGCCGACCTCGAAGACCTGCCCGAAGGCCCCCAACCCATCCAGGTGCTGGCCTGGCTTTCCCGGCTGCGCATGGCCTGCTGCAACGCCCGCCTGGTCTTGCCCCACGGCGAGGCCCCACCCAGCGCGAAGCTCGAGGCCTTCGAGGAGATCACCGACCAGCTCCTGGCCGGAGGACACCGCGCCCTGGTGTTCTCACAGTTCGTCCGCCACCTGACCCTGCTCAGGGAGCACCTGGACGGCCGCGGCATCCCGTACCAGTACCTGGACGGCAGCACCCCCGCGTCCCGGCGCGACCAGCGCGTGCGAGCCTTCCAGGCCGGCGAAGGCGACCTGTTCCTCATCAGCCTGCGAGCTGGGGGCTTCGGCCTCAACCTCACCGCTGCCGACTACGTCATCCACATGGACCCTTGGTGGAACCCGGCCGTGGAAGACCAAGCCAGCGACCGCGCTCATCGCATCGGCCAGACCCGCCCCGTGACGGTATACAGGCTGGTGGCCAAGGGCAGCATCGAGGAAAAGATCGTGGCGCTGCATCAGCGCAAGCGCGACCTGGCAGATCGGCTGCTGGCCGGCGCGGACGCAGCGGCCAAGCTCGGCGCCGCGGAGCTGCTCGAGCTGATCAAGGCTGGCTGACCGCGGCCTCCCGACGACGACGATTCCGCGCGGTCCAGCGCCCATGTCCACTCAGGGCCCCAGCTGTTCTATGATGGTCGACGATCCCTCGAGCCCCAGCACCCCCCTCGCTCGTGGCGAGGTGTTGTCATGTCCACACCCTGGCCCCCCCGCTTCGAGTTCTACGAGGCCATGCTGGACGACGACCGCTTGATCATCTTGGTAGACCTGGCCGCCGCCGACCACGCCCCCCTCACCTCCCACGGGCTGCGCCTGCACGTGCGCGTGCAGATGCTCGAGGCCCGCGACGACGGGCTCCGCTCTCCCGAGGAGTCCCAGGCCCTGTTCGAGTTCGAGGACCGCATGGTCCCCGCCCTCGAGCGCGAGCTGCAGGCCATCTTCCTCGGCCGCTTCGTCGCCCGACGCGCCACCACCTTCATCTTCATGATCCCCGAGGGTCAGGGCGGCTCCGTGGCCAAGGCCCTCGAGGCGGCGGGGGATCCGGCGCCATACCGCCCCCACTGGCTCACCAAGTCCGATCCCTCGTGGCACTACTACTGGGACTTCCTGTACCCCGACGGCTTCTCGTACCAGTGCATCACGAACCGCAACCTGCTGCGGCAGCTCGGCGAAGCCGGAGATCAGCTGGAACTCCCCAGGCTGGTGGACCACTGGGCCTACCTGCCCACCGCCGAAGCCTGCAGACAGGCAGCCCAGGAGCTGACGGACAAGGGGTTCCGCTGCGACGAGCCCGGCCCACCCTCGGAAGACGCCCACGCCACCGACTGGACCCTCCACTTCCAGCTCGAGACGGCCCTGGACTGCGACCAGGCGGACACCTCCACCTGGGACATCCTGCAGATCCTGGACGCCCTGAGCGGCACCTATGACGGCTGGGGCGCCCCCATCGCAAAGCCGAACTAGGCGCTAGCCCTCGAGCAGCCGAGGGCCCCGGGTGCTGCCCCCGGACACCGGCCGGCGCAGCACGATCTCGCGGCCGGCGGCCTTGCCGTGCTGGTAGGCGCCGGTGGCCCGGATGCTGGGGCCGCGGGCCATGCGGACGCGCGGATGGCGCCGCTGGAAGAAGCCCTGAAGGCCCGGATCGCCCACCCAGACCAGGCCTTCGATGCGGTTGCGACGGGCTTGGCCCTCGAGCTGCTCGGAGAAGCCCGACACGACCCCCGCCAGGTAGCGCCGGCGCTCGCCGTTGCCGCGGATGCCCTGGGTGCGCTTGTGGGTGCGCCAGAGGCGCTCGGCGGTCTCGATCAGGAAGTCGTACACCCATGCGGCCAGCTCGAGGTTCTCGGGGGTGCCGGAGATCTCGAGGTAGCGGCCTTTCATGCCACGGCGGGCGTCGAAGCCTTGCATCCACAAACCCTCGACGAAGAAGTGGCGGGTGAGCAGGCCCGCGAGGATCTTTTCGTGGGCTTGGAAGCGGCCCTTGACCGGGCCGACCTGGCGGGCCGCGTAGCGCTGGGGGGTCGCGGCCGCAGCGGTGGCCAGGTTGTTCTCGAGCATCAAGCGCTGGGCCTTGGCCGCAGCCAGCCGGGCTTCGTGCTCGTTGGGGCTCTGGGCCAGGGCCAGCAGCTTGCGGATCTTGCGCAGGATCCTGGGCTCGTCGGGGCTGTCGGCCAGGCCCTGGGGCGCACCGCTGGCGTGGGCGCCGATGCCCATACGCTCGCAGGCGCGCTGGAAGGCGAAGCCGTGGGAGGGTTCGTCCACCGCACCCAGCACCTCGCAGGCGTACTGGTGGGCCATCTCGTGGGCCAGGACTTCGCGCACCTCGCCCCACGGGCGCTCGAAGACCAGGGAACGCGCCAGGGTGATGCTGCGGTCGCGGTGGCGGTAGCAGCCCAGGCGCTGCTGGGCATCGGACAGGCCAAACACGGGCTGACGCAGGGCACCGCGCGCCAACTGCCAGTTGAGGCCGGAGAACTCCCACGCGAGCGCGCGGAGAAGCACCTGATCGGGGGAATCGGCGAAGCGGGACAAGAGACCTCCGGAGAACGGCAGATACCATAGCTCACAGGCCGGACAGAAAATGTCCGGCTATGTTCCCTGACATGCAGCCCGCCACCCACCTCCTGCTGGGCTGGGGCGTGGCCACGAGCACCGACGGGGCCTTCGGCACACCGTGCGGCGCTGGTTCGAGCGAAGGCGGCGCGTCAGCTGACGGTTCACCGGGATTCGGAGCCCGACGCGGGACCCATGAGCCCCAAGACCGACCGCCCATCGACCTATGCCCCTCATATCTGATCGCTGACAGACCTATGCCACCAAGATTTGATCACTCGCTCATCGGGCCAGCAACCAACCAGCCGAAAACCGGCTTTCCATCGTGCCGAGGCGCGTGGGCCCTCCCAAAACTCCCCGTCTTCCACCCAAAAACCCGCTCGCGTGATCAAATCCAAGCCACATAGGTCCGCGAACGATCAAGTTTGGGGGACATAGGTCGCCAAGATCACCGACACCCCTGCCACTAGGCCCCACCGCCCTCCGCCCCCTTGGAGCGCTTCACCAGCCAGCGATTCAGCGCCACGAAGGCCCCGAGCGCCACCGCCCACTGGGCCAGGCAGGTGCCCACGGTGAAGGTGCCCATGGGGTTCCACCAGCCGTCCGGATCCCAGGACACGGACTGGGAGAACCACCAACCCAGCATGATGAGGAACTGGGCCGGAATGGCGAAGAGGATCCACCGGTCGAAGAAGCGGCCCAGCAGCCCAGCCTCGCGCTCCGACAGGGCGTCACGGCGGAAGCGCGCAGGGCCGTAGCGGACCACGGCCAAGGCCACGAACAGGCCGGAGACCATCAGCCCAAGGCCCCAAGCCCAGTCCTGGTTCTGGAAGATCTCGAGGTTGACGGCGGAGGGGATGCCCAGCACGATGGCGGTGCCCACCACGACCATCACTGCGGCCTTTCGCTTGACGCCCATGTCGATGAGCACGCGGGAGGCCAACTCGACCATGGCGATGAGGGACGACAGCGCCGCGAAGAACAGGGTGAGGAAGAACAGGGCGGTGAACAGCCCGCCCAAGGGCATCTTCTCGAACAAGGCAGGGATCCAGATGAAGGTGAGCCCGGTGGAGGCCGGGCCGCCGGCGGTGAGGAAACCCTCGACCCCGCCCAGCTCTGCCAGCCGCTCGGGGCTCACCGCCATGGGGGCCAAGGCGAAAACAGCGGGGATGATGGCCATGGCCGCGATGACCGACGCGGCGTTGTTGCCAAGGCCCGTGATGACGGCGTTCGAGACCACCTGCTCCTTGCGGCTGACGTAGACCCCGTAGGTGAGCATGAGCCCCCAACCGGCACCCGTGGACCAAGCGGACTGGCAGAGGGCCTCGATCCAGGTGTTGGCGTCGCCCAGCAGGGCCCAGTCCACCGTGAAGAGGAAGGACAGGCCCGCGCCGGCGCCCGGCAGGCTGAGGGAGCGCACCAGGGCCAGCAACAGCAGCACGAAGAGGGCGGGGATGAGCACCTTGTTGGCCCGCTCGATGCCGCGCACCACGCCTCCGAGCACCACCACGCCCGCCACGCCCATGGCCAGCACCTGGTAGATGACGGGCTCTGGCGAGTTGGCGAAGTCCAGGAAGACCCGCTCCGCCGCATCGCCCGCCACGCCACGGAGATCACCTCGCGCACCTGCGAGCAGGTACTTCAGGCACCACCCCGCCACCACGGCGTAGTAGAACATGATCGCGGTGCAGCAGAACGCTACGAAGGTGCCCAGGAAACCCATCTTGGGGCCAGCGAAGTGGGCGAAGGCCCCCACGCAGCCTCGACGACTGGTGCGGCCCATGCCGAGCTCGAGCACCAGCAGCGGGATGGACCAAGCGAAGAGAAACAGCAGCCACGGGATGAGAAAGGCTCCGCCGCCGCACTTCGAGATGATGCGCGGGAAGCGCCAGATGTTTCCCGTGCCCACCGCCATGCCCAGGGTGGTGAGCAACAGCGCCCAGCGGGAGCTGAACAGCTCGAGCCCGCCGTCTCCGCGGCCGGGCTTGCTCACTCGGCCCCCCTTGTCTGCCCAGCGGGCGTCCGAAGGGGCTGGCCCGCCTCGAGGCGCTCGAGGGCCTCGCGGGCCGCGGGAAGACGAGGAGCGAGGGCCTTGGCCCTGCGCAGGTAGACGAGGGCCTGGTCGCGCTCACCCCGGGCGGCCAACAGCCTGCCCAGCCACAGGTGGGCCAGCGGGTGGTGGGGGTCGAGCCGCAGGGCTCGGTGGAGCTCGGACTCTCCAGCGGCGGGATCTTCCGGCGAGGCCCGGTGACGGGCCTGGCCCAACATCGCCAGCAGGTCGGGGGTCTCGCCTTCGAGCTGCACTGCGACGCTCAGCTTGGATGCGGCGGCCAGGTACTCGCCCCGGCGATACAGGCGGCGCGCATGTTCCGCGTGGAAGATGGCGTGGTCCAACACCTGCTCGTCCAGGTGGCCCCGGGCATCCACCGCTCCCATGAGGTAGTCGTGGGCTCCACGACGGCGAGCGTGGGCCAGGATGCGCCGAGATGACAGCACCTGCCGGTGCAGCTCTGCGGCCTGAGCGCGCTCGCTGGCGGACAGACCCGGAGGCAAGGTCTCCGGGCGGTAGCGGTCCATCAGCTCGCTGGCCGAGCTCTCGATGCGCTCGGTCCCTGCCGTGGGGGGCACGCCGAGGACCGTATAGGCGTCGGCGCCGCTGGCGATGGAATAGGTCGCCTCGAGGTGCTCGCGGAAGGACTCGATGTTGGCCCGCGCCAGC
>CAZVHW010000502.1:0-393 GCA_964626835.1 uncultured Enterobacterales bacterium | reverse complement strand
AGCGCGGTGGCGCGCAGGGCAGCATCGAGGGCTTCCTCGGAGAGGTCGATGACCCCTGTGTCCCGCAGCAGGGCCAGCAGGGGCAGCACACGATCGCCCGCCAGCTTGCGGGCATCGGCCAGCTGGCCGCCCCCCAGCAACACCAGGCGCAGGCCCGCTGCGCGGCCCTTGGGATCCAGGAGCGGCCAGATCGCGGCGAGCTGGCGGCTGGCCCGCACGAACAGCTCCATCTCGTCATCGCCGAGGGGCCGAACGGGCACACCGACGTCGGCCATGTGCCAGAGCACCGCGGCAGCGTGGGTGGGACAACCCGCACCCGTGGCCGAGAGCTGGTCGCTGCGGCGCCACTGTCCGCTGGGAAAGCGGCGGATGGCGGCCATGCGGCGCACGGTC
>CAZVHW010000501.1:0-5934 GCA_964626835.1 uncultured Enterobacterales bacterium | reverse complement strand
GACGTCGCCGTCGCAGTCGTTGTCGACGCTATCGCAGACCTCCTCTGCGCCGGGGTAGGCCGAGCCGTCGCTGTCGTCGCAGTCGGTGGCGTCGGCCACGTAGCTGCTGGGCTGGTCACAGGCGTCCATGCTCAGGCGGGAGCCGCCGTAGCCGTCTCTGTCGTAGTCCATGTACCAGGTGGTGGTGCCGGTGACGTCGGGATCGTCGTCGTCCACGTCCCCGTCGCAGTCGTCGTCGATGCCGTTGCAGGTCTCTGTCGCTGCGGGATTGACCGCGCTGTCGCTGTCGTCGCAGTCGGTGGCGTCGGCCACGTAGTAGGTGGGCTGGAGGCAGGCGTCCGTGCTCAGGAGGGAGCCGCCGTAGCCGTCCCCGTCGTAGTCCACGTACCAGGTACTGGTGCCGGTGACGTCGGGATCGTCGTCGTCCACCCAGCCATCGCAGTCGTCGTCGTAGCCGTTGCAGGCCTCTGTCGCCGCTGGATTGACCGCGCCGTCGCCGTCGTCGCAGTCCGTGTCGTCGGTGACGTAGCCGGTGGGCTGGCCGCAGGCGGCGATGCTGGCCTCGACGTCGCCGTAGCCATCCGCATCGGCGTCGGCGTACCAAGTGCTGGCGTCCCCGGTGGTGTTCTCGTCGATGTCCCCGTCGCAGTCGTTGTCGACGCCGTCGCACACCTCGTCCGCGCCGGGGTAGGCCGAGGCGTCGCCGTCGTCACAGTCGGTGGCGTCGTCGACAAAGCCAGTGGGCTGGGAGCAGGCGAGGCTGGTGGTCTCGGCGTCACCGTAGCCGTCACCGTCCGAGTCGGCGTACCAGGTGGCGGCGTCCACGGCGTCGTCTTCGTCGATCTCGTCGTCGCAGTCGTCGTCTTCGCCGTTACACAGCTCGTCGGCGCCGGGGTGCTGGGCGGCGTCCGCATCGTCACAGTCCTCGGAATTGTCGACGTAGCCCGAGGGCGTCACGCAGGCTTCGACGGTGGCTTCTTCGTCGCCGTAGCCGTCATCGTCGGTATCGGCGTACCAGGTTTCGCCCGAACCCTCGTCCGTCTCGCCGTCGCAGTCGTTGTCCACCTCGTCGCAGAGTTCCTCGGCGTCGGGGTGGACCGCAGGGTCCGCGTCGTCGCAGTCCTCGGACTCAGGGTAGCCATCGCCGTCTGCATCGACGATGGTAGGGGTCGTGTCCTCGGGCGTCCCGGTGTCGTCCTTCGGAGGACAGCCGGTGAGGAGTAGCGCGAGGGCGAAGGAGGGACCGAGTCGCATTGGGGGCCTCCGTGGGAGCACACAGGGCATCATACACTGACCAGGGCGGCTTGTGGGGTGGCCAGGCCCGGGATGTCAAGTTCGCTCGGGTTAGAAACTGAACCTCGCCCGTAGATATCCGGCGTGGCCCATGGCCGAAAGCTCGGCGTTCTTGCCGCCAAAGGGAATGGCGCCGTAGGCGGAGATCTCGAGGTTCTGGCCCCACTCGTAGCTGACCCAGGGGTTGAGCAGCCAGGAGCCGTCGCTGAAGTTGGTGATTCCCGCCAGGGCCAGGTCGGTGTGGATGCGGCCCAGGGGGACCTGAACGGTGGCCGTGCCGTAGTGCTGGCCCAGGGCGCGGATGGTCTGCTCCATGTAGAGCATCCAGTGCCACAGGGTGTAGTCGGCGGCGGATTCCATGCCTCGCTGGTTGTACAGGTACTCCACCATCACGGTTGTCCCACCCCGGATGACGTACTGGGCACCGGCGTCCACCTCGGCCCACTGCTCCTCGGCGATCTTGTCGAGCGCGTCCCAGTCGTCCACGTCCATCAGGTTGTAGGCGGCCTCCACCCACAGGCCCACGCCTGCGATCTCGCCGTTGACGTCCAGGCCGATGAGCTGGCGTCGGCCCTGGACCATGAAGCCCTCCATGTCCATGGCGGTCATGTCCAGCCCGGCGAGGTCCCGGTAGTTGGCGTAGCTGGCGGTGATGGCCCACTGGCCGGGGGCGACGCGGGCCCGGGCGGCGAAGGCGCTGTCCTCGACCTCGAACTCACCCCAGGTCTGGCGGGGCAGGGCCCAGGCCTCGAGCAAGCCCTGCAGGGGCAGGGCGTAGCTGAACCGTGCTGCGGTCACGCCCTCCTTTTCGTAGGACGGATCGAGCATGTCCTTGACGGTGAAGGGGTCGGTTGGGTTCCAGAAGTAGCCGGAGCCAAACCGGAACGGCTGCTTACCCATGCGGAGCTTGAAGTTCCCCTCCCGCGCCGTGAAGTAGGCGTCGTTGAGGAAGATCTCGTCTTCCATGGTGTAGCTGGCGTAGCTGGGATCCCAGGCGGCCAGCATGGCGATGTCGTCGGCGAACTTTTCGGGCAGCACGTCGGCCAGGGCGATGCTGGTGGTGCCGTGGAAGGTGCGGGCTACGAGGTTGGCGTTGGCCGAGAAGCCCGAGGCGGGCTTGGCCTCGATCTGCAGGCGCAGCTTGTTGTAGTCCATCAGGTCGAGGCCGGAGCCTTCCTCGTCCTCGTCACCCTCTCGTTCGGGCAGGGCCATCAGCACCGCTTGGTTCTCGACATAGCCCGAGAAGCGCACGGTCTGCTCCTCGGCCAGGTTGACCGAGAAGTCCTCGCCGGCGTGGGCGGCGAGGATCAGCAGGAGGGGGCTCACAGCTTCACCCCCGCCTTCTCGATCGCTCCGAACATGGCGGGCAGCAGGTAGACCGACATGAAGAAGCAGATGGTGATGCCCAGACCCAGGATGATTCCCATGCTCACCATGCCCCGGTACAGGCCGAAGGCGAAGGTGCCAAACGCGGCGATGGTGGTGATCGAGGTGAGCAGGATGGCGCGGCCCACGGTGGACAGCACCGTGCCGATGTTGCCGATGCCCTCGATGCGGTAGCGGTGGATGACGTGCACGCCGTTGTCGATGCCGATGCCCAGGATCAGGGGGATGGCGATGACGTTGGCCATGTTCAGCTCGATGCCCAGCAGGGTCATGGCTCCAACGGTCCAGGTGGCGCCCACGGCCAGCGGCACCAGGGCCAATACGCTCGAGAGCACGCCCTCGCAGAGCTTTCCGCGGCGGAAGCCCCAGAAGTCCATGAGCAGCAGCAGGGCGATGGCGCCGAGGGCGTACAGCGTGGCGGCCTTGCCCTCCCTGGCCCCGCGCTCGATGGTGGCCACGAACAGCGGCGGGGTGCCCGTGACCCGGTCGCTGACGCTGTCCACCTCGGCGAAGAGGCGGTCCTGGAAGTCCTCGTTCCAGACGTCGCCGCTGGGGTAGGCGGTGATCAGGTAGCTCTCGCCGTCCAGCGAGAGGTAGCGCTCGCGCACGGTCTGGGGCAGGGTCTCCAGGGTGATGGCCTCGGGGTTGGCCATGCTCAGGTAGCTGCGCTTCAGTGCGGGCTGGAACAGGTCCTGGAAGCCGTCCAGCAGGGCCGCCATCCGCTCGGGGTTCTCTTCGGCGAAGGCGGCGATGGCCTTGACGTCGTCCGAGGCGGCGATGCGCGGCCAGCCGCCCGGAGGCCGGGGCTTGCCCTCTTCGCGTTCGAAGCACTTCTGGCCCTCCTCCACGATGCGCCCGGCGGCCTCGTACAGCCTGTCCTGGCCGGCCATGTAGGCGCTGTTGCGGATGGTGATGACGTTGCAGTCCATCTGGTACAGGGCCTTCAGGAAGGCGGCGACGCGGGCTCCCGAGCTCTCCTCGGCCTCGATCGGTTCCTCATCCGAGACGGTGAAGCGGGGCGCCTCTTGCCAGGACTCCACGCGGTCCCGGATCTGCTCCACCCGCTCGGCGCGCTCTGTCTGCTCGTCCGGGGGCGGCAGCAGGTAGGAGATGGAGTCCACCATGCGGATGGTGCCCAGGTCGTCGAGCCCGTCGGTGAGCGCGTAGGCCTCCTCGAGGCTGTCGGCCGAGACCACCAGGGAGTCCGGGTGCAGGTAGAAGCGCTCCTCGAGCACGTCGTACAGCTCCAGGGAGGCCAGGTTCTCGGCCTCGGTGTCCAGCAGGTCCTTGGACCAGGCCACGTCCTTGGCCTTCATGGCCAGGAATACCGTGGCCGCGCCGACCACGGCCAGGGTGACCGGCCAAAGGCGGTGGGCCCAGGAGCCGGTGACCGCCAGGAACCCGAACTGGATGACGGAGCGCTTGGCGGCGAGGGGCTCGCCCCTCTTCACTGCTTTCCTCTCCCGCCTGCGGTGCAGGATGACCAGGGCGGCCGGCAGCACCAGCAGGCTGGTGATCAGGGTGCAGATGACGCCGATGCCGGCGCTGATGCCGAAGTCCGTGAAGCCCTCGAAGCTGGTCAGGCCCAGGGCCAGGAAGGCCATGGCGGTGGTGAGTCCGCCGGTGACCACGCCCTTGCCCGTCTTCTGCAGGGTGGCGCGCAGGGCGTCCTCGATGGACTGTCCCGCGCCCCGGCGCTGGGTGAACTCCCCCAGGATGTGGACGAAGTAGTCCACCCCCATGCCCAGCAGGATGATGGGGAACATCATGGCCATCATGGTCAGCTCGCCCAGGACCAGGGCGTTGACCCCCAGGGCCACGGTGATGGACATGACCAGCACCACCATCGCCACGATGGGGGAGGTCCACATGCGGAAGGTGACCACGAACAGGGCCAGCACCGCCACGAAGGCCAGCAGGGTGTTGAAGCCGAAGTCGTGGAACATGGTGGCGTACTCGTCGTCCACGATCACCTGCATGCCGGTCAGCCCGGTGCCCGACTCGAGCTTGTCCAGCGGCGCGATGGCGGGCACCTTGTAGGGCAGCTGCATGCGCATGGCGTCGATCTTGGCCTGGTCTCCCTTCGCCGACGGGAGCATGGCGTCCCAGATGCCCGTGGTCGGCCAGGGCCCGGCGTAGTTGTCGGCGATGGCCGGGTGCTCGAGCAGCAGCTCCTCGAAGATGTCGCGGGTGCGCTGCACCGCGGGCACGGCGTACTGCCACTCCTCTGTGGAGTAGACCGGCAGGATCATCGCCAGCAGCAGGCTCTTGTCGTCGGAGAAGTAGTGCTCCTCTCCCAGGGTGAAACGGTGGACGGCGTCCTCGATCTCCGCCTTGGCGATGGTCGCGTCCAGCTCGGGGTGCTCCAGGTACCAACGCAGGGCGCTGGGCAGCGCCCACATGGAGTCGATGGCGCGCACCGCCGCGCCCTCCTGGGCCTCGGGGCTCTCGTCGCCATCGCCCTCGTCCACGTACTCTTGTTCGAACATGCGGTTGTAGCCAGCGACCATGGCTGCCAGACCTGGCTCGTCGAACTGCCCGTTGTCCAACATGGTGTCCAGGTCGTCGGCCTCGGCCAGCATGAGCCCGTGTTCCAGCATGAAGTCGAGCTCTTCGCCGTAGGTCACCCGCTTGATGAGCGGCTTGCCGTCGGCGGTGGTCATCTCCATCAGGCGCTGCTCGAGCTTCTCCGCGAAGGCCAGCAGTTCGTCCGGGTCGGGGCCCTCGAGAGAAGCGAGCACGATCTCGGAGTTGCCGTACTCGTCGAGCACCTTGGAGAACTCCTGCACCTTGGGCTCGTCCTGGGGCAGCAGGTCCATCCAGGACAGCTTCGGCACGATGGTGGCAGACAGGCCCGCGCCGACGAGGAACACCAGCAGGGCCGCAGCCAGGAAGCGCCAGGGATGCCGGGCGGAGCCGGCGGCCAGCCAGTCGAAGAAACGTTCTCTCACGTTTCACCCCGCGGATCGCAGGTTGGGCAGCCGCAGCGGCAGCCGTTCTGAATGAGGTCCCCGATGGCCTTGGCCAGCCGGGGTGGGTCGTTGTCGATGAGCCCGAAGTGGACCTGCAGGAACAGGGCGTCCAGCAGCACCACGATGGCGGCTCCGGTGATGGGCGAGTCCAGGTCGGACCGGACGGAGCCCTGGCACTTGCCTTCCTCGAGCAGGTCCACCACCACCTGGTTGTACTGGCGGTAGACGCCCGCGAGCACGTCCTCGAGCTTCTGCTCCAGGTCTTCGCCCGAGCCGGTGAGGA
>CAZVHW010000500.1:0-5946 GCA_964626835.1 uncultured Enterobacterales bacterium | reverse complement strand
CCCGGGGTTGATGGCAGCGTCCTCGTCGTCGCAGTCCTGGTCGATGTCGTAGCCGTCGCCGTCCAGGTCGTCGTCGAGGGTGCTCTCGTCGCAGTCGTCGTCCACGCCGTTGTAGGTCACCTCTTCGGCATCGGGGTTGATGTCGGGATCGTTGTCGTCGCAGTCATCCGCGAGCGCGAAGCCATCCTGATCGTCGTCTACGATCGGAGCGGCGGAGTCGTCCTTGTCGCCACAGGCTGCGAGCAGCAACGCGAACGCTGGAACGAGGAAACGGTGCATGGGGTCCTCCCTGGTGGTGCATCGGAACGAGTGTACCAACTGTCGGAACAGCTGCCCAGCCTTCACCAGCGCGGATCAGAGACCCAGACGATTCCGCCCGAAGTGAGGCAACGCCAGGTCGATGCAATGGACAGAACACCGTGCCAGCGGTGCCGAAGCCCAGGCCCAGCAACATAGATCGACCGCTTGCGCTTTCGGCAGCCCGAGCACGCTGATGCCGCCACAACTGGACATGGCACCAAACATGTGCCTACTATGTGCGCATGCCGCCCACTGCTGCGCAGCTCTCGTCCTTTCTACGACGCCTCCGCGCCGCGGCGCGTTCTGATCTTGTCTACCTCACGGCGTATGCCCTGGACGGCGCACGGGACCTCGGATGGGATGTCTTCGACGTCCGACAACAGCTCGTTGAGCTGTCCCCGCCCGACTTTCTCCGAGCAGAACGCTCCACATTCCTGTCCGGTGAAACGGTCTGGGTGTTCCAGCCCACACTTCCTGACGACACCGAGTTGTGGATCCGGCTGATTGAGCGTCACGGCATCGTCGTCGTGAGCTTTCACCTCGGGTGACCCATGAGACCTGACCTCACCGCCCCCAACTGCCCCGGATGTGGCCTCCTGGGCCGCCTCGTTCCACGCCAGACACGCTTCCGCCGCGGCTCCCGACTGCTCCCATTCGAGGGGTGGATCTGGGAATGCACGGCGGGATGCAAGGATCTCGCGGACGAGGGGATCCCCTTTCGTTTCTCCACTCTCTCACTCATGGAATGGGAGGAGGCGCGAGTGGCGCAGGCATGGCAGGAACGCTTCGGCGAACCAATGCCTCCATCCAAGCGCCCCCGGCGCTCCACACGCCAACGAACGGTTCGCGTCCCGGTCCTGCTCACCACGACCGAAGCCGAGCGACTCGATGCGATCCGGGGCGACCTGACTCGAAGCGAGTTCCTGCGAAGGGCGCTCCACGACGAAGACAAGAAAGCGGGCTAGATCCCCAAACGATTCCGCCCGAAGTGAGGCAGTGCCAGAACCCCCAGCACCACCGCAGCCAGCACCGTCAACCCCATGGCGATCCAGAACACCAGCTGCACATCCGCGAGCGCCACGAACGCCCCGAAGACGATGGCCCCACCGCCGATGCCGATGTCGTACGCGGAGAAGAAGGTGGCGTTGGCGGCGCCACGACGGTTTGGCTCCACCAGGTCGATGCACATGGCCAAGAACACCGTGCCCGCGGTGCCGAAGCCCAGGCCCAGCAACATCGAGCAGGCGATGGCGACCCAGCTGTCGGTCGAGATGGCGAAGCCGAGCCAGCCCCCCAACAACAACACGATGGTGAGGGCCGCGGGACCCGCGGGACCCCGCTGGTCGTACCAGCGCCCGGCGAAAACCCGGGAGGTCAACCCCCCAACCGCGTACCAGAAGAACAGAGGCCCGGCGGAGGCCAGGCCCAGCTCGGAGGCGTAGAGCGGCAGGAAGGTCATCCACCCCCCGAAGCCCACACAGAGCAGGGTCTGCACCACCGACAACCAGCCAACGCGCAGCTCGAGCATCCGCGCGGGCTCGAGCCGGGCGGTGGGATCTCGCAGAGGCGGCACGCGCACGGCGAGGTAGGCCACCGCCGCCACCAGGCTGATGCCGGTGCCCACAGCGAAGGTCAGCCCGAAGCGGTCATCGGCCAACAACCCGGAACCCAGCATGGGGCCGACGGCCATGGCCAGCGGCATGGCCAGCCCGTACACCCCCATGCCCGTGCCGCGGAACCGGGCCGGCACCAGGTCCGCAGCCACGGTGGCCATGGCCACGGAGCACAGACCCCACATCAGCCCGTGCACCAGCCGTAGACCCTCGAGCCAAGCGAAGGTGGGGACCAGGCCGTAGGCAGCCATGCAGGGCACCATCAACGCGGCACCACCCAGCAGCCACAGACGCCGGCCGTAGCGGTCCAGCAGCCAACCCACGAACGGACGCGCCGCCAGGGCCGTGATCGAGAAGGTGCCCACCGCCAGCCCCACCTGGGCCTCGCCCCCGCCCAGGGGGCCTACCACCAACAGGGGCATCACGGGCAGGAGGAAGAAGAACGCCGTGGCGACCAGAAAGGTACCGACCACCACCAGCGCGAAGTCGCGCTTCCAGGACACGGCGGGAGGGGATGGCTGCATGGACCAGCGCTCTATGCCACTCAGGCTGCGTGGCGAGGTGAAAGAGTGCGCAATAGATGGCAGGGCCATGTCCGCCGACGCCGCCACTCCTCGGATCACAGACCTCGAGCACCGCTTGAAGGAAATGATCATCACCGTCTGCGACCTCGAAGACCTCACGCCAGGTGACATCGCGAGCGACCAGCAGCTCATCGGCGGCGAGCTGGACCTCAACAGCCTGGACGCCATCGAGATCTCGGCGGCAATCGAGTACGAGTACGGTGTGCGCATCCAGGACTTGAGCGCGGCCAAGGCGACGTTCCGGTCCGTGTCCACGCTGGCCGCGCACATCGACCAGGAGCGGGGCAAACAAGAGTGAGCTCGAGCCCGCTGGCGATCACGGGCTGGGGGAGCGTCAGCGCCCTGGGCAGCGACACGGCCACCGCCGTCCAAGGCCTGCGAGCGGGTCGCAGGGCCCTGGGTCGGGCTCGGTTCTCGCCACACCTCTCCCTGACCGAGGCCGGGGAAGCCCTGGTGGGCGAAGTCCCCCTCGAGCTCGAACCCCAGCTGCGCGCCCGCCAAGTCCTCGACCAGGCGGTGGACGAAGCCCTGGCCGCGGCCGGCCCCTCCCCCGCCATCACCGGGGTGTTCGTCGGCACCACGGGAGGGTTCTTCGTAGACGCCGAGGTGGGCCTGCTCGAAGCGCGAGTCGTGGATCCGGAAGCGTGGCCCAGCCTCGACCAGCGGGGCCAGGGTGCCGTGGCCGAGCGCGTGGCTCGACGCGTGGGGGCCCGTGGCCCCGTGCTTACCTACGCCATGGCGTGCACGTCCGGGGCGGCGGCCCTCGCCGCCGCGGCCCGTCACATCCGCGCCGGCACCTGCGAGCGCGCCGTAGTGGTGGGCTTCGACATGCTGTCCAACCTCACCCTGCGGGGCTTCCGGGGGCTCATGCTCTACGATCCCGAACCCTGCCGCCCCTTCGACGCCCGCCGCAAGGGCTTGCAGCTGGGCGAAGGCTGCGGCGCGCTGGTGCTCGAGCGGCGACCGGGCCCCTACCTCGTGCTGGGTTCCGACAACCACCTCGACCCCAGCAACCTCACGGCTTCGTCCACCGACGGCTCGAGCGCTGCGGCGGTGATGGCGGGAGCGCTGCGCGCCTCGGGCCTCGAGCCCGACCAGGTCGTCACGATCAAGGCTCACGGCACCGGCACCATCGACAACGATCTCGGCGAAGGGCGCGGTATCGCCAAGCTGTTCGGTTCCACCGCCCCACCATTCGTCTCCCTCAAGGGCGCCATCGGCCACAGCCTGGGGGCTGCCGGCGTGATCGAGGTCGTGCTCTGGCTGGCCGCGCTCCAGGCGGGGTTCCGGCCCGGATCCGTGGGCTACGAGCAGCTCGATCCAGACATCGGTGTCGGCCCTGCCGCCGCCACGGGCCCTGCGCTCCAGGGCGCCCACCTCTTCGGGGCCTTCGGCTTCGGCGGCTCTTGCGTCGCCCTGGTGGTGGCCGATGCTTGAGCGCCCCCTGCCCATCTTGGCCTGGGCGCAAGTACAAGGCGACGTCGACGCCGGGCACCGCGCCCTGTACGGCCGGCGTTTTCGCCGCATCGGACGCTTCGTCAAGCTGGCCCAGCTGGCCGCGGGGCGCTGTGTCGCCGGCCTGCCCCGGGAAAGCCTCGCATCCGCTGGCCTGTACATCGGCACGGGCCTGGGAAACACCGCCGACATCGTGCCCCTCGCCCAAGGCGTCCTGCACCCCACACGCCCACGCTGCAGCCCCATGAGCTTCGCGGGTTGTCTGGGCAACGCCGCCAGCTTCTTCGTGGCCCAGGCGGTGGGATGCATGGGCCCCAACGTCACGCTGTCCCAAGAAGAGCTCTCCTTCGAGGGGGCCCTGCTCGAAGCGGCCATGGCCATCCGCACCGGCCGCGTCGACCTCGCCCTCGTGGGCGGCGTGGACGTCATCAGCGGCGATGACCAGGAACAGCGTACCCGCATGAACGCCCAGGACCACCAGGGCACAATCACCGAAGGAGCCGCCTTCCTGCTCTTGGCCGCCACCGGCAGCGCAACGGCGAGGCTCGAACACGTGGGCCTGCGGACCGGAACCCTCGAGCGTGAGCTCGCAAGCACGCCTCGAGGCAGCACCGTCCTACCTGGCTGGCGTGTCGGGCCGCTGCCGCCAGGCACCCACCAAGCAGCCGCGCCCCGCGAGCAGCGCCTGGTACCCGTCGCAACGGGTCTGCGCCTGGTCGAGACGCTCGAGGCCGGCCCAACCGGCGAAGCTGCCATCGTCACCCACCTGCAGCGCAACAGCGCCGACAGCTGGGGACGTGTCCAGATCGGCTGGCGGTAGCGGTGTACGAGCTTCGCGGCGTCTCCCGCACCTGGCAGCTCGACCGCGTGCTCGTGCCAGCGCTGGTTGGTGTCGATGCGCGCTTCGAGGCGGGAGCGGCCACGGCCGTGGTGGGGCCGTCGGGCTCCGGCAAGTCCACGCTCCTGCAAGTCGCCGCCCTGCTCGACCCACCCACCGAAGGCGGCGTCTGGTGGGATGGACGCTGTCTGTCCGAACTCTCCGACGACCAGCGCAGCGACTTCCGCTGCCGTCGCCTGGGCTTCGTGCACCAGGTCTACCCCATGGTTGCCACCCTCACGCCCCTCGAAAACGTACAGCTCCCCGCCCTCTTCGCGGGTAGCGGCCGACCTGCGGCCCGACAGCGCGCCACCGCCCTGCTCGAGCGTGTCGGTCTGACGGCGCTGGCCCACAGGGACGTGCGCACCCTCTCGGGGGGCGAGCGTCAGCGGGTGGCCATCGCCAGGGCCCTGGTCAACCTCCCGCTCGTGGTCTTCGCCGACGAGCCCACCGCCGCCTTGGACAGCGCCACGGGTGAGCGTGTGCTCGACCTGCTCTTCGCCGCGGCCCGGGACGAAGGCGCCGCCCTGGTCATCGCCAGCCACGACGAGCGCGTAGCCGCGCGGGCAGGCCACCTGCTTCGGCTAGACGCGGGACGCCGGGTGGAGGGACCGTGATCCTCCACGTGCTCTGGCTGGCGGCTACCGGGCTTCGACGCAGCCCGCTCCGCACCCTGCTCACCGCGGGCGCCCTGGCCAACGCGGTGGCCGGTGGGCTGCTGTTCTACGGCTTCACGCGGCACACCTACTGGGGCCTGGCCGAGGTCTTCGCCCGCGCCGGCAACGGCCACGTCCAGGTTGCGGATGCGAGCTGGTTCGACGCACCGGCACCGGAAGAGCACCGCACCCCCGTCGAGACCCTCGAGGCGGCGCGGCGGGCCCTCGAGGCAGACCCGGAGCTCCGTCCCCTGCTGCTGACCTCCGGCATCCGCCGCCACCTCACGGGCATGCTCACCGACGGCGACCGCTCCGGCGTCTTCCTGGGTGTCGGCACCCAGCCCGAGGTGGAGGCCGACCTGGCTCCCCTCTCCAAGCCCGTGGCCGGCCGCACCCTGGCAGGCATGGAACACCCCGGCGCCGTGCTCCTCGGCGAGCCTCTCGCGGCCCGGCTGGGGGTG
>CAZVHW010000499.1:0-5950 GCA_964626835.1 uncultured Enterobacterales bacterium | reverse complement strand
GTGTCCTCCCCGGGGCTCTGTAGCCGGGACTCCACCCGCGGAGGTGGTGGGCGGTTGCGAGCGGTTTCGGCTGCGGGACGCTCGTAACCACGGACCCTTGGCGGAAGGGTGGACAGTTGCGCACGTTCGAGCGCCCCCTGACAGCCTCACGGGCCAGATCTGCCGCCCCGGGTCCCTCTACTTCGCCGTCTTGCGCTCGTGCAGACAAGGGGCGTTCTCCCCAACCTTCTCGCGCACCTGGTCTTCCCAGAGCTCTCGCGAGATCTTCATGGAGCAGTAGCGCGGCCCGCACATGGAGCAGTAACGAACGTTGCTGCCGTCTTCGGTGGTGGGAGCGTGCTGGGAGCGGTACTCACGGGCGCGATCGCCATCGAGTGCGAGGTCGAACTGGGTCTCCCAGTCGAAGTCGAAGCGGGCGCGGGACATGGCGTCGTCCCGTGCGCGGGCGCCGGGAAGGCCCCTGGCAACGTCTGCGGCGTGGGCTGCTATCTTGTGGGCGACGATGCCGATGCGCACGTCTTCGGCTTCGGGCAGGCCCAGGTGTTCTTTCGGGGTGACATAGCAGAGCATGGACACGCCGTGCCAGGCCGCGAGGGCGCCACCGATGGCAGAGGCGATGTGGTCGTAGCCGGCCGCGATGTCGGTGACGATGGGACCCAACACGTAGAACGGGGCCCCGTCGCAGAGCTCTTGCTGCTTGCGGACGTTTTCCTCGATGAGGTGCAAGGGTACGTGGCCCGGGCCCTCGATCATGACCTGGACGTCCTTTTCCCAGGCGCGGCGGCAGAGCTCTCCGAGGACCTCGAGCTCGCCGTACTGGGCGTCGTCACAGGCATCCGCCAGGCAGCCGGGACGCAGGGAGTCGCCCAGGGAGAGGGTGACGTCGTAGCGCTGGCAGATGTCGAGGATGGCATCGTACTGGGTGTAGAAGGGATTCTCGACATTGTGGGCCAGCATCCAGCGCGCCATGAGCGAACCGCCTCGGCTGACGATGCCGGTGATCCGCTCTCTGGCCTGGGGTAGCATGTGCCGCAGGATGCCGCAGTGGATGGTCATGTAGTCCACGCCCTGCTCGGCCTGGGCCTGGATGACCTGGAGCAGCTGCTCGGACCGCAGGTCCACCACGTCGTCCACCCAGGAGACCGCTTCGTAGACGGGGACAGTGCCGATGGCTACGGGCGAAGCATCGATGATGGCCTGGCGGATGCGGGGGATGTCGCCACCGGTGGACAGGTCCATCACCGTGTCGGCGCCATAGCGCAGCGCGGTGTCGAGCTTGAGCAGCTCCGTCTCGATGTCGCTGGAGACCGAGGAGTTGCCGATGTTGGCGTTGACCTTGCAGCGCGTGCCCAGACCGACCGCCATGGGCTCGAGGTTCTGGTGCATGACGTTGGCTGGGATGACCAGGTGGCCGCGGGCGATCTGGCCGCGGACCCACGCGGGCTCCACACCTTCGCTGTCCGCCACCAGGCGCATCTCGGGGGTGATCTCACCCTGGCGGGCAAGAAACATCTGGGTGACATTGCCACGCCGCTCGAGGGAATACGCGCGCTTGCTCATAGGACATGCTCCGTCGGCCGCCAGGCCCGTGTCGACCAGGGGCACATACCCTGACCCAGAGCGCTGGCAACAGCCACGGGGCTCCCGCGGTCCGCTGGATGACGCCCAGCAGGGGTGGGGACGAAGCTCACCAGCAGACAGCGCAGCACCCAACCCACGCCGAGGCCTACCACCGCACCCACCAACAGGTCGCTGGGGTAGTGCACTCCGGCGACGGAGCGCGACAGGGCGATGAGGACCGCCAGGACGAACGCCCAGGGTTTGTTGATGACCATGGCCAGCGCGAAGGCGTTGGCGGCGTGGCAGGAGGGCATGGAGAAGCCCGACCCACAACCGAAGGGCGCCACGATGTGCTCGAGCGCGGCGCAGGGCCTGGGGCGCTCGATGGCCACCTTCAAGACGCGGGCACAGAGCACGTCGGTGGCGACCACCGCCACGGCCACGGCCGGCACCTCCAGCCATGTCTTTCGCCGAGCCACGTCGGCGACGAGCAACAGCACCAACACCACCGGAGCCCAGACCTGGTCCACCAGCCAGCTGAAGTGACTGACACCCGGAACGGCCGCCCATGCGTTCAGCGCTTCGAGGAGAGATCGATCCATGACGTACCCCGCTACCGACCCTTGACCTGATGCAGCCGCTCGTCCACGGTATCGCCCTGGGGATCACGAATGGTGGCCATGTCCCGCGAGTTGTTCCAGAGGGGCAGGTCGCTGCCCAGGTAGATGGCCAGCTGCTCGGAGGGATCGGCCTGGTGCTCGCCGCGCCCGGAGTGGACCTTGACCGTATGGCCCGCAGGTACGGTGAGGTCGGGGAAGGTCCAGGACTGGCGGCGAATGTTGGTGATGGTGTAGCCAGCGACGTTCACCGGATGGTCGGTGATGTTGCAGACCCTGAGGTACTCGCTGTTGGGATCGGCCCGGTCGTTGCCCCGCCCGTTGGCGTGGAAGCTGGTGATGTGCAGCGTGCTCTGGTAGCGCTCGTGACCCCACATGCCGACGCGGGCATCCCGGGCCCGGGTCTGGGCTTCGAAGAGCACGTCCAGATCGTCTTCGACCGGTGGAATGAGCATGATGTGAGCCAGGCCCTGATCGAGCAGGCGCTCCTCGAGGGAGGTGCCGTCGATGATGATGTCGGCCACCAGCCGTCCATAGGCATCCCGGATCGGATCGCCGTAGTTGAGCTGCACCATCTTGCCGGCCACGAAGCTGGCCGCGGCGTCCCGGGCTTCTTCGGCGAAGGCCTCGAGGGGCCGCAGTTCGGGGGTGTTCACCCACCGCAGGCGCACCGGATCGCCCGTGGCGATGGTCACGGTGTCGCCGTCGTAGACGCGGATGACGACTGCTTCGTCGGGGGGCTGCTCGGCTTCGGGCTGCTGCTGCTCTTGCGCGTGGGTGAGCGTGAGCAAGGCCGTTCCCAGAAACAGGAGACGCATGGGGACCTCCGGCGAGGTGGAGCGAGCCCACCATGGCACGTTCGGCGCGGGGTTTCAACCCTACGGCAGCGCCTCGATGGCCAGCTCTCCCGCCCGGTAGGACGAGCGCACCAAGGGTCCGCTGGCCACGACGGAGAAGCCCATGGCAAGGGCCTCTTTCGCCCACGCCTCGAACGCCTGGGGGGTGACATAGTCTTCAACGGGCAGGCAGCGTTGGGAAGGCTGCAGATACTGGCCGAGCGTCACCGCGCCTACACCGACCTCACGCAGATCCCGCAGGCACGACCGCACCTCCTCATCGGATTCGCCCAGCCCGAGCATGAGGGAGGACTTCGTGACGCCGTCGGGCCGCAGCTCCTTGGCGATGCGCAGGACCTCGATGGAGCGAGCGTAGCTGGCACGCCTGTCTCGGGCGAAGGGAGTCAGCCGCTCCACCACCTCGACGTTGTGGGCGAAGACGCTGGGCCCGGCGGCGAGCACCGCGGCGATCGCTTGGCGGTTGGCGGAGAAGTCGGGGGTGAGCACTTCGACACGGGTGCCAGGGCAGACCGCGCGGACTGCCTTGACGGTCCGCGCGAAGTGCTCGGCTCCGCCATCCGGTAGATCGTCTCGGTCCACGCTCGTCAGCACCACGTAGCTCAGCCCCCAACGCTGGACGGCGCGTGCAACCCGCTCGGCCTCGTCGGGTTCGACCGCATCGGGCTTTCCCGTGGCGATGGCACAGAAACGGCAGCCGCGGGTGCACACCTCGCCCAGGATCAAGAACGTGGCCGTGCTGCAGCCCCAGCACTCGCCCAGGTTGGGGCAGCGGGCCTGCTCGCAGACCGTGTTGAGGCCCAACTCCCGCAGGCTGCTCTTGACCTCGGCGTAGGGCGCACCTCCGGGGTGTCGGACCTTCAACCAGGGGGGCTTGCGACGGGACACGGGCATGAAAGCGCCCTCCAGGGTTCGATTCGCTATTCCGGCTCGCGGCGGCCGTCATGGCGGACAGAGATACTCTGACATGCCACACTAGGGTCGCCTGCCGCCCACCCTACCGAATCGCCCGGAACTCAGCAGGAGAAGCCGTCGATGCGCTTGATAGCTCCCACCACCCTTTGGCTCCTGGTGTGGGGCTGTACCCCCGATCCCGGGGAGTCCGAACCGCCCGAGGGCGACGACACGGCCGCAACCGAGGACAGCGAGCCAACAGGCGAAACGGGTGAAACGGGCGAAACGGGCGACACAGACGACGACACCCAGCAGCCGGAGGACACCGCGGTCGAGGTGCTCACAGTGGACGTGCAGCGTGGCGACCTGGTCCTCTGGGGCCGACCGGCCGTGGAGCCAGGCGATGAGGGCTATGACCTGCAAGCACAGATCATGTTCTGCGAGTACGCCGCCGAGTTCGCCCACGTCCTCGAGCACTTCTGGGGCGACGTGGACACCTTCAACGGCAGCCGGGAGCCCCTAGAGGAGAGGTATCTCTGGGAGCAGATCGAATTTGTCGAAGAGCAAGCCACCACCGAATACCGCGACGGGCTCGAGCCTTTGGTCCTGCGACCCACAGCAACCTGGATCCCGGACCTGGACATCGACACCATGCTCGCCCGAGCGAGCACCCCCATCGAGCGCTACAACCAGCCCATTCTGGGGCTGGCCATCCGCTGGTTCCAGGCGGTGGACATCCCCATGCCCTGGCTTTGGGTCGACGGAGGAGCCGAGAGATGGGCGATCCTGTTCGGCATCGACCTGACGACCCTGCCCACCATCTCGGCCATGCAGTACAACCCCGCAGAGGGCACGCAGGACGCCACCGACATCGCGAGCGCCGGCTTCTGGGATCGGGACGCGGACGAGGCCTCTCGTGCGGCGTGGGCGGTTGTCCAAGGCTGGTATCAAGGCGGCAACTCCGGTCTCCGCGACCAGCTGCTCGACAACCCCAGTGGCGTGGCCGCCGTCGACGCCATCTCCCTCGGACAGCTGGCCTGGTGGCTTGACAATGCCGGGCTGGTGGATGTGCTGGACCGACAGCCCACGGCCTCGGTGTCGGTCCGACACGAGCTCACGGAAGGGTGGGCTTCCTCGACTTGGGCCTATCTACCTGTCGAGCTGGACCTCCAGGCAGTGACCAACGGAATCACGGGAACATCGACCATCCGCCTGTACTGCGACACCGACACCGAGCCGATCCTCGAGCAGGAAGTCGACCTTCCCTCCACGGTAGAGCTGGAGGCAGCCTGTTCGTTCACCCAAGCCGGGCGATACCACCCGCGGGTAGAGGTAGGACAATCCGACAACATCGTCGTCCAGGCACACAGCACCGTTGCGGTCGTGCCCGAGACCCTCTCCATCCAGGCCGGAGACTTCGCCCTCTGGGGCTACCCAGCGCTCGAGCAGTCCGACTGGCGCTACGAGGACGAGATGTACAAGGGCTTCTTCGCCGTCGCCGCGTCGAGCGCAGGGGTCTACGACCCGTACTGGGGGGGACCGCTGGGCAGCTACGACGGGAGCTCGGAGCCCATGGGTGAACGCTACATGTGGGGCAACATCGACGTGGTGAGCCAAACCGGCGACTACACGCTGATGGAGGACACGGTCGTCCTGCGTCCAACCGAGAAGATGCACGCGGTCGTGGACGTCGCAGCCATGGCCGAACACGAGCTCCGAGACGAACACGGCTACGCCCGCCCCTACCTGGGAAACCTGGTGAGCTGGATCCACTGGGGCAACACAGAGATCGACTGGATGTCCGAGCAAGCGGACCTGCACGAGCGCTGGAACGCGGTGTACGGAGTCGACTTCGACACGATCCCAGCCCCCCAGGCCGTGCAGTGGAGCCCGGTGTACGAGACGCAGGCGCACACGGACATCGCGGACGAGGAGTTCTGGCAGC
This sequence comes from uncultured Enterobacterales bacterium, assembly GCA_964626835.1. Taxonomy (GTDB): domain Bacteria; phylum Myxococcota_A; class UBA796; order UBA796; family JAFGLY01; genus CALDOK01. The sequence continues at coordinate 80 of CAZVHW010000499.1, read as the reverse complement.
GCGACGAGAACTGCTCCTCCAGGGCCTCCTGGAACATGGTCTGGGGAGCCTACGCGTTGCAAGGCGAGAAGGTCAGGGAA
>CAZVHW010000498.1:0-5954 GCA_964626835.1 uncultured Enterobacterales bacterium | reverse complement strand
ATCAATCCCCTCACCGCCCACATCGGAGGCTGACATGGCAGCCAAGCAAAAGCCCGCGACCATCGTGGTCGGCGGTGGCCTGGGCGGCCTGTGGGCCACCCTCCGCATCGTCGAGGCCGGCCACCCGGTCAAGCTGTTCTCCCTCTTCGAGGTCAAGCGCTCTCACTCGGCCTGCGCCCAAGGGGGCGTCAACGCCTGCATGGACCTCAAGGGTCAGCGGGACTCGGTCCGCCAGCACGTCATCGATACCATCAAGGGCGGTGGCTACATCTCCGACCATCCCCCCATCAAGACCATGTGCGAAGAGGCCCCGGGCCTCATGCGGACCTTCGAGCGCATGGGCGTCACCTTCTCCCGCACACCGGAAGGCCTCCTCGATCTGCGACTCTTCGGGGGCGTCAAGAACAAACGCACCCTCTTCGCCGGCGCTTCCTCGGGCCAGCAGCTGCTCTACGGCGTGGACGAACAAGTCCGCCGCTACGAAGAGCAGGGCCTGGTCGAAAAACACGAGTGGTGGGAGTTCCTCTCGATCATCAAGGACGGCGAGGGTCGCTGCCGGGGCATCACCGCCATGGACCTACGCAGCATGGAGGTCACCTCCTTCCGCGCCGACGCCGTGGTCCTCGCCACCGGTGGCCTCGGCCTGGTCTTCGGCAAGTCCACCAACTCCACCAACTCCACCGGCGCAGCCGCGGCCCGCGTCTTTCAACAAGGCGCCGATTTCACCCACGGTGAGTTCATCCAGTTCCACCCCACGGGCATGCTCGGCGAAGACAAGACCCGCCTCATGTCCGAAGCCGCCCGCGGCGAGGGTGGCCGCGTCTGGGTCCCCAAGGACCCCACCGACCTGCGCGACCCGCGCACCATCCCCGAAGGCGAGCGTTTCTACTTCCTCGAGGAGTGGTTCCCCGCCTACGGCAACACCGTGCCCCGCGACGTCGCCTCCCGCGCCATCTGGAAGGCCGTCAAGAAGATGGGCCTGGGCATCGGCGGTCAGGACAAGGTCTTCCTGGACCTCACCCACCTGGACAAGGCATTCCTCAGGCGCCGCCTGGGCGCCATCATGGACATCTACGAGACCTTCAAGGGCAAAGACCCGGTGGACCACCCCATGGAGATCTTCCCCGCCGTGCACTACAGCATGGGCGGCCTGTGGGTCGACTGGGAAAAGGACGAGACGACGGGCGGCATGAAGATCGGCAGCCCCCGCAACCACCACACCAGCGTTCCCGGTCTCTTCGCCTGCGGCGAGTGCGACGGCGCCTACCACGGCGCCAACCGCCTGGGCGCGAACTCGTTGCTCAGCGCCAGCTTCTCCGGGCGCGTGGCCGGTGAGTCGGCAGGCTCGTACCTGAAGGGCCTGAAGCTCGAGCCGGTGGCCGGATCGGTGGTAGAGGCCGAGCTCACCCGACAGAGGGAGATCAATCGCAGCCTGTTGACCAGCGACGGCAGTGAAAACCCCTTCTCCCTGCACCGCGAGCTGGGCGACCTCATGCGGGCCAAGGTCGGTATCGAACGCGACAACGCCACCCTCGACGACGCCCTGGACGAGCTCGAAGAGCTCCAGGAGCGTGCGCGGAACGTCGGCATCGGCGAGAAGTCCACCTGGGCCAACGCCTCCCTGCCCTACGCCCGCCAGGTGCAGGACATGATCGTCATCGGCCAGATCATCGCCAAGAGCGCCCGCATGCGCGACGAGTACCGAGGCTCCCACTACAAGCCGGAGTTCGAGGTCAAGATGCCCGAGGACGCCTACCCCGGTGACCCGGCCTACGACGAGTACATCGCCAAGTGGAAGGCCAACAACGCCACCTGGCTCAAGGCCACCGTGGCCAGCCATGCCGCCACGGGTCCCGCCATTGGCTACAAGCCCGTGGACACCTCGGTTGTCCCGCCGACCACACCCCGCGACTACCGGTAGAGGGAGAAAAGCGCCATGTCCGACAACAAGATCCGCTTCGAGATCAGGCGTCAGGACGGCCCGAAGACGGCCCCGTACTGGCAGCAGTTCGAGATCCCCCATGCCCACGGCCACAACGTGGTCTCGGCGCTCATGGCCATCCGAGAGAACCCCGTCACCAGCGACGGCAAGAGGGTCGAGCCTGTGCTGTGGGAAGCCAACTGCATGGAAGAGGTCTGCGGTGCGTGCTCCATGCGCATCAACGGCGTGCCCATGCAAGCCTGCTCCACGCTCATCGACAAGCTCGAGCAGCCCATCAAGCTCGAGCCACTCGCCAAGTTCCCCGTCGTGCGCGACCTCATGATCGATCGCACCACCATGTTCGACAACCTTCGCAAGGTCCGGGCCTGGATCGACCTGGACGGTTCCTGGGACGTGGGGGTGGGAGCACCGCGCATCTCTCCGCAAGAATGGGAGCTCAACTACGTCTTCTCCCGCTGCATGACCTGCGGCTGTTGCATGGAAGCCTGCCCCCAGTTCGGCCCGGACTTCGACTTCGTCGGGCCCGCTCCCCTGGGCCAGGTGCGGCTGATGAACGCCCACCCAACGGGCAGGTACTACGCCCCCGATCGCCTGCACGCCATCATGGGCGAGGGCGGTCTGTCCGACTGCGGCAACGCCCAGAACTGCGCCGAGGTCTGCCCCAAGGAGATCCCCCTGACCACCGCCATCGGACAGCTGGGCCGACAGGTCACGGTGCAGCTGGTCAAAGACCTGCTGGGGGCTTGATCGCCGACACGAACGCTGCCACGCAACGGAGCATGCCTATGATAACGTGTAGAGGTATTATGCCCTTGCCCACCTCACTCACTTCTCCACTTCCGGCAGCCGATGACCCCCAGCAAGCCCCCCCCACCTGGAGGCGGTAAGGCCAACCAAGCGGCGCACACACAGCGTCTCGCAGCCGTGGGGAGCGGAGTCTCGGACGCGGTGCTCCTCATCGATGACGAGCACGTGGTGCTGTGGGGAAACGAAGCGGCGCACGAGATCTTTCAGGGTGGGCCCCGAGGTGTCGCTGGCCGCCGCTGCTGGGAAGTCATCCACAGCCGCCGGAGAGCGTGCGACCGCACCGCGGAAGAATGTCCGATCGACACCGTGAGAATCAGCGGGGTGGCCGAGAGCTGCCAGAAAGCCCTCGAGGACGCCGACGGCAAGCGCGCTCCCTCCATCGTGTCCGCACAACCCGTGCTCGATCCCCAGGGCAACATCCTCGAGTACGTGCTCACCCGCCGCGATCCCCGCGCCCGCAACGACGTCTGGCGCATCGTCCAGGAGCAGTCCGACGATCTCGCGCTGGTCCACACCCTGACCCAGATGGCCAATCGGGGCTGCCCGCAGGAAGAGCTCCTCGAAGAGCTCTCCCGCAGCGTACGCGCCATCTTCGGCGGCACTAGCGGGACCATTTACCTGCTCGATGCACGCCGGGAGCGCCTGATCTTGCAGTCGATGGGGATGCCCCCCAAGCTCAAGGCAGGCATCGAGCGCATCATCGGGGCTCCCATGCCGGAGGTGCGGATTCCCCTGGAGCGCGCCCCACGCATGATGGCTGCGCTGCACGCACCGGCCGCGACGGTCGTGAACAACCGCGCGGCGATCCTCGAGCTGATGGCGGAGCACACGGAGGGCGCACTCACCCGCAGGGTCCTCGGGCCGATCCTCCGCCTGCTCGACAACAAGTCCGTCCTCCTCTACCCCCTACGTCGCAAGGGCGAGGTGATCGGCCTCATGACGACCGGTCGAAGTACGGCCTACACGAAAGCCGAAGTCCTCCGACTCGGAAGCCTGGCCGAGCAGGTGGCGGGCATCGTTGTCCACCGCAAGCTGCAAGACGACCAGCGCCGCCTGACCAAGCGCCAGTCCATCCTGCTCCAGGCCGTCACCGACGGCATCCTTGGCGTGAACAACGACGGACAGGTCGTCTTCGCCAATACCGGGGCGGAAGCCCTGCTGGGACACACGGCGGGGACACTGCAAGGCCAATCCATCCACCAGCTCTGCGGCACCACCTCGCCCGACGGGAAGAGCTGCGACGGCGAACAGTGCGACATCTGCTCGGCGATCCGAACCCGTCGGTCCAAGTACGAGGCCGACGGTCGGCTGCGCCGCCTCGACGGCTCCAGCTTTCCAGTGCGCTTCTCCGCTGTCCCGACGGACGAGTCCGAGGTGGGCATCGTGGTCACGTTCCGCGATGTCAGCGAGCGTCTGCGGCTTCAAGAAGCGGAGAGGCATAGCACCGAGCGGATCAGACGCTCGTTCGCTGGCACCGTGGCAGCCCTGAGCCGGCTGGCCGAGATGCGCGACCCATACACCGCCGGCCATGAACGCCGCGTGGCCACGCTGGCCCGAGCCATCGCCCAGCGCCTGGACCTGGACGAGGAACGAGTGGACCAGGTGCGCCTGGCCGCTACCATCCACGACATCGGCAAGCACGCCATCCCCGTCGAGATCCTCACCAAACCCAGCCGCCTGAGCCGGCAGGAATTCGACCTCATCCGTACCCATCCCGTCATCGGATGGGAGATCCTCACCGAGGCGGACTTTCCGGGCGAGATCGCGACCGTCGTGCGGCAGCACCACGAGCGCCTGGACGGCACCGGCTACCCCGATGGCATCACCTCGGACGCCATCCTGTTCGAGGCCCGAATTCTGGCCGTGGCGGACGTGGTGGAGGCCATGGCGTCCCACCGGCCGTACCGCGCCTCGAAGGGCCTCGAGGAAGCTCTGATGGAGATCCAACGCCACCGAGGTGTCCGCTACGATTCGGACGTGGTCTCGGCCTGCGTTCGAGTCTTCCGCTCCGACGGGTTCAGCTGGGACTAAGCCCAGACGGAGATCCGACTCACACCAACCCCTCGACAGCCCGGAAGGCAATCGATATGTCCGATCCACGGGCAATATGCCGACCCGCGATGTGATCCTCTCCCATCCTCGGGCCAACATCGAGCTGGTTGCACCCAGGAGGACCCGGGCTCATGGCTCCGCCGTCAGGCCGAAAGCGCCAGGACAGCACCCCCGACGGGCTTGGCCATGGAGACCACGGCCAGGCGATCCTGGTCGTCTCGACCGATCGCCACGTCCTGTGGGCCAACGAAGCCGCGCGCCTCCTGCTGTCAAAGAGCGACGAGCCCCTCACCGGCCTGCGCTGCCATGAAATCCTCAGGGATCGACGCCAGCCCTGCGTCCAGGACGACGGCTGCCCCCTCGCCCACTGCACGGAGAGCGGCTTGTCCGCCCCCTGCCCCAGCCCCGGGTTGGATGACGGTGCGGGCCGACACGCCGCAGTTCATCCCGTACCGGGTCCCCACGGCGAGGTGGCAGAGTTCGTCCTCAGTCTCACACCCCCTCCGGGGGCCGACGGCCAGCAGAACGACCGACACGGCCGCGGACACGAGCTGTCTCTGCTCTTCACGCTCACAGAGATGTTCAACCGGGGCTGCACGCTCCAGGAAATAGTGGAGCTGCTGGCCAGGCGCCTCTGCCGCGATCTCGAGTTCGGACTCACGGCCGTGTACCTGCCCAGCCGCGATGCACGCCAGCTCGTCATGACCTCCACGATCGTACAGACCGGGCTGCGCGCTCCCCTCGAGCGGGCCCTCGGAGGTGGCTGGCCCCCCAGCCTCTCCATCCCCCAACATGGCAAGAGCCTGTTCTGGCGGGCGTTCCGCTCCCGGCGCGCCACGAACGTGACCAGTCCACGTGCGATCAGCGCTGCCCTGATGGAGCACGCGGAAAACCCGGCCCTGCGCCGCATCCTCCCTGGCCTGCAACAGGTCCTCGGCATCAACGCCGCGCGCTTGGTCCCCATCCGCAGCCACGGGGAGCGGGTAGGCTTGGTCCTGTTCACCAGCCATCGAGACATCACGCGCAGGCAGCGCGAGCGAGCCAAGGGCATCATCGACAGCGTCGCTGATCTGCTGCGCCGCACCATCGCCCGCGACGAGCGGCGACAGCTTCAACGACAGACCGCCGCCATCCTCTCCTCGGTCCAAGACGG
>CAZVHW010000497.1:3879-5957 GCA_964626835.1 uncultured Enterobacterales bacterium | reverse complement strand
ACACCATCGGGGATGAGGCTGTGGAAGTGCGGGTTGAGGGTCAGCGCGCTGCTGAGCTGGCCACGGTTCTGGTGTCATCATCGCACCGTGGGGGGTCTTGGTGACCAATGATCACGTGGTTGAGGACTACGATGAAGTGCGTGTTCGGTTCGCTGACGGTACCGAGAGGGTCGGTTTCGTGATTGCACGTGACAAGGACCGTGACCTTGCGGCACTCCGCGTAGTGATTCCGTCTGGCCTATCGGGGCTCACTCTGAAGAAGACAAGCGAGGTGCTGATTGGAGAGACGGCCTTCGCAGTGGGGGCTCCTGGAGACGCTGCTCTTAGCTGGACACTTACCCAGGGAATCATCAGCCAAGTGAGGAGCGGCTACCCCTCCTTCATCCAGACAGATGCGCCCATCAGCCCTGGAAACAGTGGCGGCCCACTCACCGACCAGAGCGGCAGGGTGGTGGGCATCGTCGAGTGGAAGGTGACGGACACGTCTGTCGAAGGACTCGCATTCGCGATCTCCAGCGACGATGTCCGGGCTTTCTTGGACGAAGTGGCTCCACGATAGCTGAGTGTCTTGCTCATCCGCCCGAAAACTCGGCAGCAAGCTTCCGCAGCCCCATTGTCACCGCCGCCCGCGACACCCCTTCCCGCCTCGCTACCTCCGCCTTCGTGAGCCCGCTCTCAACCATGTTCGCCCAACGCGCCCACCTCTCCGGCCCGGTGTCGCGCTTCGCCTTCGGCGCGGCCGGGGAGTGCGCCTGCGCCTTTGCCATAAAGGCTGGATCTGACCCTGACTGCAGGGAGGAGTTCTGGCAGGATCACGACACGGTTTGCGCTGAAGAGACCCTCGAGGAATGCTTGGTGGTGGTCATGCGCGCCGCGCAAGCCAGAAGCGACACCGAATTGGCCGAAGCCACCGCGGCAGCGCTGCAGTGCGTGCGTTCAGAGGCTTCCGATCCAAACTAGATCAGCGTTGAAGTAAGAAATGAGACCCTCCACATGGTCACCCTCACCAGGGCTTTCTACATCTCGACGACCGAGGTGACACAAGCACTCGACGACCGAGGTGACGGGAGCCCATCCCTCTAAAGAAGCCAATGATCCAGCGTTTCTCGAGGACCGAACCTGCAAGGATTGTCCCGTCATAGCCTTCAGTTGGTTGGATGCCGTCCGCTTCTGCAATGCTCTGAGCAAGCGGGAGGCTCTCCAAGAGGCCTACTCCATCTCGACCACCGAGTCCGGAACAACGGTGACGCAGGACATGTCGGCCGAGGGCTACCGTCTCCCCACGGAGGCCGAGTGGGAATACGCAGCCCGTGCTGGAGAAACCCACCTCTACTCAGGTAGCGACTCCATAGACCCCGTGGCCTTCACGAGCCCACACCTTCGGTGGCGCCGCCCGCGCCACGCCAACCCGGGGAGTCAACCCGCGCTCCCCGCCCGAAGCAGCCCCCGCGTCCCGCGACCGCCGCTGTCGTGAGCGCGCTCATACCAGGGCTGGGGCAGGTGTTGCTGGGCCAGCCGTCGAAAGGGATCGCCCTCTTGGTGAGCACCCTCCTGCTGCTCTTCGTCGGGCCGGGCCTGGGGATCTGGATTGTCGCGGTCGTCGACGCCTACAAGACGGGGCAGCGCATCCAGCGGGGAGAAGATGTGGGGCCCTGGCACTTCCTGTGACCGCCCGCGGCGTCTCCGCGGTGGCGCGGAGCCGCTGTCATCCCCACTCGCTGTACAAGCCGAAGTGATCGCTGCAGCGCAGATAGTTCGTGAGGACGTTGAGGCTGGCGATGCGCATGGTTCCGGCGCCGTGCAGTCCGCGTTCGGGATCATGCACTATTCGCCACCAGCCGGAGCTGGCGCGCAGGGGATCTGCTCCATCAGGGCGCGCAGGGCGCGGTCCAGCGCGGGGTTGGAGAGCCCGGCGGCCGCTTGAGCGCGCAGGGCCACCTCCGCCTCGGCGCCGGCGGCGCCCCCGACGTTCGACTGCAGAGCGCGCAGCAGGGCGACGGCGAAGTCATAGGCGACCTGATCCGGCAGATCGAGGCCGTCGCGGGCCTCGAGGAGGTCCAGGGCGCCGCTCAGGCCCT
>CAZVHW010000497.1:2771-3869 GCA_964626835.1 uncultured Enterobacterales bacterium | reverse complement strand
CGACGCCATCCCTGGACCGCGTACGTGGCACAGCGCGGGCGGCGAGCAGGGCGCGCACCGGGGCCTCGTCGAGCCGGCGGCGGGGGTGCGCCCAGCTGCCCGCGACCAGCCCACAGACCCGATCGAGGCGATCGGGGCCGGGGGACTCGGCCAGCCAGGCCAGGGCGCGGGCCTCCTCGTGCAGCCGCCCGGCGCTCACCAGCATCACGCCCCGGCTCAGCAGGGCGTCGAAGTCGCCCGCGGCCAGCAGCGCCTCCAGCGGCTCGAAGCGCATCACCTCCTGTTGGCCAGTATGTCGACCAGCCGGAGGCCGCTGACGTCGGTGCCGGACTGCTTGAGCAGCCGCCACACGGCCTGGAGGTTCTCGGGGGTGCCCCACTTGCCGTCGAGCCGGGCGAAGGTGTAGCTGGAGTTGTTGTCGAGGACCCAGGTGCTGGACTTGCTGTCCCAGTAGATCTCGCCGCCGGCGCGCGCGGGCCCGCGGGTCAGGCCGTCGGGGCCGGGGGTCAGATCGCCGTGCTTGACCAGCCCGGGCTTAGGGCGGGTGGGGGCGAAGCGCAGCTTCATCTGGTCCTCCAGGGCCACGAGCACGTTGCCCTGCTCGTCCACCGCCCAGAGGTACTTCTTGTCCCGGGCCAGGCGGGTGAGATCCAGCGGCTCACCGGGGCGCACCCGGACCATGTTCGGGGGGTTGTGGTAAGGGACCTCCGCGGCCCGCTGGGTGGACACCCCGGAGACCTCGCCGGTCTCCTTGACCGTGGCGGGATCCGGATCTCGCGGCGCGGGCCGGGGGCGCTCCTTCGACGAGGCGTCGCCGCGGCGGGTGCGCCCGCTGCTGGCTTCGCCACCCGCCTCGCCGCTCGCCTTGCCGCGCGCCTTGCCGCGGCGACCCCGCAGCCGCGTCGTGCGGCTGAGGGTGGTGGCGACCTCTGTGGCGGCGGCGGTCTCGCCGGCCACCGTGGTGGCGGCGACGCGCTCGGTGCCGGCCGCGAGCTCGCCGGTGACCGCGCGCAGATCGCTCACGATGGAGCCCCGGCTGAGGTTGCAGATTGAGGGCACGCTCACCTCGGTGGCCGTCCATCGCAGCCCCGGAATCCT
>CAZVHW010000497.1:0-2761 GCA_964626835.1 uncultured Enterobacterales bacterium | reverse complement strand
ACCGCTGTAGACCCTGGGCGCGGCCACCGGCACCGCGAAGACACCGACGAAGTGCCCGGCCTGCCTCGGGTCGTTCCACATGGCGTCGCGGAACTGGGTGGGGAGCTGGGCGAAGCCGGACAGGAGCTGTCGGGTGGTCTCGCCGGGGTCGTCGCTGTCTGTGTAGGCCTGGACCAGCATGCTCCGGGGGTCGTAGGCGTCGAGGACCTGATCGTAGTCCTCATAAGCGGTGACGATATAGAGCTGGGCGCCGCCGTCGGCGACCATGTAGAAGGTCTCGGTGACCATCTCCCGGCCGCCCTCGTAGAGGCCCGCGCCAAACTCGATGAGGCGCTCGCCGGCCCGGCCGCTGGACCACTCGTCGTAGAGCGCGCCCCTCAGGACATCGGGGTTGTCGATGATGTAGACGAGATCCTCACCGGTCAGACCCACGGCGTTGAGCAGGCGCTCGCCCGCCTCGCCAGAGGACACGCCCTGGTAGATGGCGTCCGCGACCTCGCCGGGGTTGTCGACGACATAGGCGACGTCCTCCGGGTTCAGGCCCACGGCCCCGAGGATGCGCTCGCCGGCGTCGCCGGAGCTGACGTCCTCGACGATGGCGTCGACGACCTCGTCGGGGTGATCGATGGCGTAGACGACATCCTCGCCGCTCAGGGCGACGGTGTTGAGCATGTCCTCGCCCATCTCCCCGGAGGACCAGTAGTCGTAGACATCCCCCCAGAAGCCCGCGAAGACCTGGGCGGGGACCAGGAGGCCGAGGAGGACGGCGAGGAGAGCCGGGAGACGGTGGCGCATTTGCTACTCCAGAGGCGCGCGGCCCGCGGCTTCAGAGGGAGTTTCAACGTTGGGATCGAAGACCATGTCGACCACAGGGTAGCCCTCGGGGGCCTCGATCGTGAAGACGCTCTCGGGCAGCGGGAGGTTCACCTCGAGCTCGGCGAGCCCGTAGCTCATGACGGGCTTGTCGTCGCGGCGCAGCTCCAGCGCCACCGGCAGCCGGCGGGCGGCGTCGACGAAGATCACCGCCTCGTCCCGGCCCCGGGGGGTCTGGAAGGCCCAGGTGGGGCGGCCGGCGATGTCGGTGTCGGGCAGGGCCTCGAGCGAGGGCGCCGCCACCAGCAGCGCCACCAGCTCCCCGATACCCTCTCCGACCTCGCGGGTCGACGGCGTGTCCAGATCGGCCGAGGCCTTGAAGTGGAGGACCACCGGCCGGGCGGGGTTGTGGTACCAGACCTCGCGGTCGCCGCGGATCTCGATCACGGGCCCCAGGGGGCTGTCGGTCTCGGTGCGGATCCTGTCGGCGCGGCTCCAGCAGGTGCTGCCGGTGGATATGGCGGCGTTGGCCTGGCCGTAGAGCGCCAGGATGAAGCTGCCGCAGTAGGCGTCGGTGGCCCGCCAGGCGCTCTGGATCTCCGCGAGGCGCTCGGTGGTCGAGGCGGCGTCTGCAGAATGGAGGAGGAGGAGGAGGGCGAGCAAGACAGCTCCAGACCGGGGATAAGAAGGACAAAGCGCCCTCGAGGTGTCAACGCGGGGACCCGCGTGTACAGACAGCCTGCCAGCCAGGCGGGCTGGACGTCAAGGACCGTGTCGAGGAGCGTGAGGACACCCCCTGGGACGGCTTGTGAGAGGGCCGATCGGCGCGAGGCGCAGCGCGCTATGTCTTCTTCAAGCCTGTTCCTGCTTTTGAAGCGAGTGGCGAACCGGGTCATGAACGTCGCGGGTCATGAACTCAGGGAGGTTTTATATCGGGCTGGGGGGACTTTCCCATGTGACAACACGAATTGCGGTCTCGTAGGGGTTGGCGGGGCTCTGGAAGAAGCTCTGAAGTTCCTGTTGGCTCATGAGCACAGCCCCTCCTTTGTGCATGGGATCGGAGACCACATACTCTCCTTCATTTGAGCCGGGGAATAGCGCAATAAAGTGTGGAACAGCACCTGATTCGACGGTCCCGTACTCCCCTGAGAAGTGACGGATCCACGCCTCAGTGATGTGGCCGTGTGCGATTACGGCCCCACTGCTCTGCACCAGTGTGTTGAGTTCGCTCCATGAATAGCCAAAGACTGGGGCCGCGCCCGTTTGGGAGATACCCTGGGCAAGTGACGGGTCCGTCTCCATCAGGTCGAAGTAGACGGAATGGGCGTCGTCATCGACAAGGATGAGCCCCATGGACACGCTCAGGGATGCGCCTTCCGGCAGCTCCGAGGCGTCGATAGCGGGGTAGCTGGGGTACATTGAGGCCCGCGCGTAATTGATGGCGGTCTCCGCCTCTACGTCGGTTGGCGAAATCCCCACGGAGGTCATCAACATCGACAGGCTAGCCGGCCCACAGTTGTTCGACGTCGTGTCACTGATATTTCCCGAAGCGTTCCATTGGGGGTCATAAATCTGTGTGATGAAGAACTGGTTCGCCCAATCGACTCGCGAGAGTTCTACGACATTGTCTTGGCTTTCGTCTGGTATCGGGCCACCAGCGGGGGACAGGGAGTTCTCCAGACTATCAGCGCCTAGTGCCTCGCTGCTTTCATTGGAGTCCACGGCCGTGCGCAGATCGGCGACCACCTCTGCGTTTGGATCGCAGTCTTCACCCTCCGCGGCAATGGAGGGAATCGCCAGTGTGGCGATCAGAAGCAGTGAGGTGGGGTTCATTGTCGTCCTGTACGGGGATAATAGCTCACAATCCCTTGGACTGAAAATGGAGAAGAACTACCGGGGGATAAGAAGGACAAAGCGCCCTCGAGGTGTCAACGCGGGGACCCGCGTG
>CAZVHW010000496.1:0-5995 GCA_964626835.1 uncultured Enterobacterales bacterium | reverse complement strand
TGCACCCAGGCCCCAGGTGACGCTCACCTCGGCGCTACATGCACACCTGCGGCGCTCCAACGCGCCAACAGGCCCCCAAGGTGTGCGCCCAGGCCGTGGGCGGCGCTCACCTCGGGGCCACACGCACACCTCGAGGCCACACGCACACCTGGAGGCTACGCGTAGCTCCATGGCCGATACTCTCCCGTGATCGGCTGCGACCCTCACCCCGAGGCGCTATCCTGGACCGCTACCCAGGAGGCTCGCTCGTGTCCCCGGCCCACCGAACCTGCACCCGCTGCGTCATGGACAGCACGGTCCCTGGGCTGCGCTTCGACGACAACGGCGTCTGCCGGCTCTGCTACGTGCAGGACAAGCTGGACCGGGCCTACTTCAGCGAGCAGGATCCGGACAAGCGGGCCGCGTTCGACGCGATGATCGCTCGCATCAAGCGTGAAGGCCGGGGCAAGCCCTTCGACTGCATCCTGCCCTTCAGCGGTGGGGGCGACTCGAGCTACGCCCTGTTGCGGGCGGTGGAGATGGGGCTGCGGCCGGTGGCCTACCACTTCGACAACGGCTGGGTTTCAGAGCTAGGGCGTCACAACCTCGAGGCCGTGACCCGCAAGCTCGACGTGCCCCTGAAGACCCTCTCCTACCCCTGGGAACAGCAGCGGGACGCCTACCGGGCTTGCCTCGAGGCCTCCATCCCAGAGCCTTGCCTTCCCTGCCTGGTGGCTGTCTTTTCCCTGGCCTACAAAGCTGCCGAGATCGAGGGAGTGCGCACCGTCATCTTCAGCTCCTCGCCTCGCACCGAGGGCATCGCGCCCTTGAGTTGGAGCTACGTGGACGGGCGCTACCTCGAGTCGGTCGTGGCCCGGCACGGCCAGGCCAGCACCCTGGTTGGCGTGCGGGAGTTCAACCGCCTGCGGGCGCGGCGCCTGCTTGCGGGCGCCCTGTTGCACCGGACCCGCATCATCATGCTCCCGCTGTACCTGGAGTGGGACGACACCCACATCAAGCAGCGCCTTCGAGCGGAGTTGGGCTGGGTGGACGGCGGCAAGCACGCCGACTGCGTCTATACGCCGTTCCGCACGCACCTCATCCAGCGCAAGTTCGGCTTCGATCTGCGACGGTTGGGCCCGGCCGCCCAGGTTCGTTCGGGGCGCATCAGCCGAGCGAAGGCCCTGGCGTTTTTCGAGGACAACCCCCTCGAGGAGGACCGAGAGAACACGGCGTTCGTGTTGGAGCGCCTGGGACTCGAGCGCCACGACCACCAGCGTATCCTCGAGGCCCCCCCCAGGAGCCACCGGGACTACGACAGCTACGCGCCGCTCATTCGCGGCATGAAGCCCTTGGTGCGCATCGCCTGCCAGCACGGATTGTTGTCCGAGCATGTCTACGACAAGTACTACGAGTGTTGAGTCACCCTGGGTATGCCCTCAGAACGTCCTTGACGGTCCAGCAGAAGAACTCCACCTCTTCAGGGGTGTTGTAGAAGGCGAAGCTGGCTCGCACCGCCGGCGCTTGGCCGCGGGCGTTGTACCAAGCGTGTACGCAGTGCTTGCCAGCCCGAGTCATGACATTGGCGCCCTGGCTCAACAGCCAGGCCACGTCCGATGCCTCGATGCCGCGCACCGTGAAGGTCAGCAGGCTGCTGCGCAGGGCGGGATCGGCGGGGCCCAGGATGTCGATGCGGTCGAGCTTTCCCAGCTGTTCCGTCGCGAGCGTGTTGAGGGTGCGAACATGGCGGGCGATGCGACGTTGACCGACGTCTTCGATGTACTGCAGGGCGGCCCCCAGGCCGATGATCCCAGCGTAGTTCTGCAGCCCGGCCTCGAAACGATAGGGTGCCGGGCCCAGGGTGCGACCGGTGTAGGTGGTGTCGGTGACCGTCTCGCCACCAGCCAGCATGCCCGTGAGCCGGTCCTGGGCGGTCCTCTTCGCGTACAGCACGCCCGTGCCCGTGGGCCCGAGTGCCTTGTGACCAGACATCGCCAGGAAGTCCACGCCGGAGTGGTCCACGTTCAGGTCGTGACCGAGGGCGCCCTGCGCCGCGTCCACCAGGACCATCGCTCCCACCCGCCGTGCTTCGCGCGCGATGTCCGCGATCGGGAACGTGACACCCGTGAGGTTGGAGCTGTGCAGCACGGACACCAGCTTGACCCGGGGGTCGAGGCGAGCCCGGAACGCGTCCATGTCGAAGCGGGTGTCGGGACGGGTGGGCACCACCCGGTGCTCGACGCCGGCGCGCTCGGCCAGGTCCTGCCACGGCAGCAGGTTGGAGTTGTGCTCGAGGTCCGAGGTGACGACAGCGTCTCCTTGTCGCCAGTCGAGTCCCCGCGCCACGAGGTTGATGGCTTCGGTGGTGTTGCGGGTGAAGACGATCTCCGACGCAGCCTTCGCCCCCAGGAACCCTCCCACCGTGCGGCGTGCATCTTCGAAGGCGGCGGTCGTGGCGGTGCCGAAGGCATGTTGGGCGCGGCCGTGGCAGCCTGAGTAGCTGCGATAGTAGGAGTCGATGGCGTCGATCACGGCCGTGGGCCGGAGGGACGAGCAGGCGCTGTCCAGGTACACGGCTGGGCGGCCAGCAGTGCGTTGCTGCAGGATGGGGAAGTCTTCCCTGAGCTTGCGGAGGGCGCGCTTGCGGGGGGGAGCTAGAATGCGTACCGGGAGAGTGACCTCCCCGCGGGCGCGGAGGGCGCCGATGTCTCCCGGCTCTTTCTGGATCTCGACTGAGCAGCACACCTTGGGACCTCCTCGGACGAGGCTTCGGAGCTTCGTGGTCAGGCGTCGACGCGTGGACATGGAGCGGGAGTAACCCAGCTTGCTGTACATCCCTGTTCCCTCATAGAGATGTCCCATGCGTTCCCTGCTCATGTCCTTGCTGTTGCTCTGCGCCATCCAGGCTGCCGAACCCGCCCAGCCCCACATCCACCAAGGCCGTCTGGAATCCTACGATGGTCCGCCTCCAACGGTGGACCTGACCGTTTCCGAGCTCGAGATCCTGGCACGCGATGAGCCGGTGAAGCGCCAGTTGAAGACCGGTGAAGGGGGCCGCGCGGTGGCCGTGCAGGACATACACGCGTCGCCCGAGATCGTCTGGGACCGCATCCTGGACTACCGGGCCTACCCCCAGATGGTAGAAAACGTGCACGAGACAGAGATCTACGAGCGATCAGGGGAGCACATCAAGGTGCGCTTCGTCATCGGCGCCTTGCTGATGAGCATCGAGTACTACATCGAGCACATGGTTCACCCCGAGCAGGGGTGGGTGACGTGGACCTTGGACTACAGCCGCGAGAGCGAGTTGGACGACTCCGTGGGGTTTTGGCGTGTGGAGTCGGTGGCCGATCGCCCTGGCTACACCAGGGTCTTCTACTCGGTCGAGGTCTTTCCGCGGGGATGGGTGCCCGAGGTCATCGAGGACTTTGTCACCGATCGGGGGCTCACCAAGGCCACGGCGTGGGTCAAGCGGGAGAGCGAGGCCCAGCGGGGCACTTCGCAGTGATTGCGGGTTGACACAGGCCGTTTCACCGGCCATCTTTGCGACCCGGAACCGCGCGCCCTGGAGACGACGATGACCAAACTGTTCCCGCTGCTTGCCCTGGTCGCGATGCCGCTGCTCGCCTGTGGGGAAAAGCCCGACACCTCGACGCCCGAGGGTGACACCGACACCGACACCGACACCGACACCGACACCGACACCGACGCCGATGCCGATGGTGACGTCGATACCACCGTCGGTCCCAGCTTCTCCGAGCACGTGCAACCCCTGCTGCTGCAGGTCTGTGGGCAGTGCCACGGAGTTGGGGAAGAGACCTGGGGCAAGCTGGACGTCACCAGCTACCCCGGCGTGATGGCCTCGGGCACGGTCGTGCCTTTCGACAGCGAGTCCAGCCCCCTCGTTACGATCGGCAGCCACCATGGAAGTCAGTGGTTTACGCCGGAACAGTTCGGATTGGTGTCCGAGTGGATCGACGCCGGGGCGATGGACAACTAGGCTCTAGGCCGACGGCGTCGTTGACGCCGCCGCTCGGCGCCCTCTCAGTCGCTGCGCACCACCCGCACGGTGGTCTTCTTGCCCTTCCAGAGGGCTATCGAATCGTCGGCATCCAGGTTGTCCGGTGCGAGCAACGCGTTGATGTCCGTGACCTTGGCCTTGGCGTCACCCAGCTTGATGGCGCCACCCTTGATCTGCCGGCGAGCGTCTCCTTTGGACTTGCACAGGTTGCTCTCCACCAGGAGGTCCACGATGGAGCGGGGTAGGGGGGTGAGCAGGGTGGGGATGCCAGCCTTGGCCGCTCCCCCGGTGAAGGCCGCGCGGGCGCCAGCCAGCGCTTGGTCGGCTGCGGGCTTGCCGTGGACGATGGCGGTGGCTTCGTAGGCGAGTTTTTCCTTGGCCTTGTTGACCGCGACCCCTTCGAGGGCCTCGAGGGCCTGGATCTCGTCGAGTGGCAGGAAGGTGAACAGGCGCAGGAAGCGGCCCGTGTCGGCGTCCGTGACGTTGCGCCAGTACTGGAAGTAGTCGTACGGAGCCATGCGGCCTGCGTCGAGCCACGCCGCGCCCGCGGCGGTCTTGCCCATCTTCTCGCCGGAGGCGGTCATGATGAGGGGGGAGGTGAGCCCGTAGACCTCGCCGGGACCCAGCCTGCGGACCAGGTCGAGACCGGCGACGATGTTGCCCCACTGGTCCGAGCCGCCCATCTGTACCCGGCATCCGTAGCGGCGGAAGAGCTCGAGGAAGTCGTAGGCTTGCAGGATCTGGTAGTTGAACTCGATGAACGACAGGCCCTTCTGGAGACGGATCTTGTAGGACTCGGCCGACAACATCCTGTTCACGGAGAAGTGGCGGCCAACCTCGCGCAGGAAACGGATGTAGTTCAGGTCGAGCAGCCAGTCCGCGTTGTCCACCATGACGCCGCTCTCGCCGTCCAGCTCTATGAAGCGGCCGATCTGGGCGGAGATACCGAGCTTGTTTCGTTCGAGCTCCTGGGTGGTGAGAATCTTGCGCAGCTCGGTCTTGCCGGAGGGATCGCCCACCATGGCCGTGCCGCCGCCAACCAGGGCGATGACCTGATGGCCGGCCTTCTGCATGTGGGCCAAGGCCATCAGCTGCACCAGGGAGCCGGCGTGCAGGGACTCAGCGGTGGGATCGAAGCCGATGTAGACCGATACTCGCTCGTTCTCGAACAGGCTGCGGACTGCATCCTCGTCGGTGCAATCGGCGACGAAGCCGCGGGCCTTCAGGATGTCGAAGAGGTCCATGGGGTCTCCTTCCTGGCGGGGCGTGCCGCTGCATCTATTGGGCTCGGTCCATGGTGGCCAAGACCTGGTGAGTGGGTCTGCCGCGTACGTACTACAGCCGGCCTCCGTGCCGTGTTGGGCTGCGTGGCCAAGAGCTGCCTGGCCACTCGGATCCGAGGTCTGGGCCCATCGCGTCACTCTTTGTGGAAACAGAGGTTGAAGAGTTGTGGTTTGGTCCGAAAGAATGACCGAAGTCTGTGGTCCGCGGCCAGGGCGGAGGTGTCGTGCAGCCCGTAACAGCCACTCGGCCGTCTGGAGCATCCATGCGTCGCCTCGTCTCCATACTTACGATTGTTGTTACCGTGGTCCTCGCCGCGTGTGCGGGAGGCCAGCAACCCGCGGACTCGTCTCGGACCAGGGACAGCGGAGGAAATTCCGGGGTCGATGCGGTGAACTACCAGGTGGCAGTCGCGCCTCTGCTCGCCAGGAAGTGCGCCAACTGCCATGGAGCCCGGGCGTTGCACGCGGGTCTGGATCTCACGACCGCCGAGAGCGTGATGGCCTCCGGCGTGGTCGTGCCGGGTGAGCCTGACGCCAGCCGACTCATCCTCGCGGGTCCCCATCAAGGGAGCGATTGGTGGGTCTTCCGGATCCCGGTGGGTGGAAGACAGGCAGCCGGAGAGGTCATCCTCGGCCGGCGCCGAGACCGACACTCGCGTCTCCGCGGCCCGAGAGCCCGTAGCGGTCCTCCCACGCGGACCGCGGTCGCGTC
>CAZVHW010000495.1:1523-6026 GCA_964626835.1 uncultured Enterobacterales bacterium | reverse complement strand
GGTGCTCCGGTCTGGCGACTCGTGCTCTGGAACCTGTTGCCCTCCCTCGCCACCATCGCCTACGGTCGAGCCGCCTTCTTCGTGGGAGGCCTGGTGATCATCGAGAAGGTGCTGCACCTCAATGGTGCAGGCTCCATGCTCTGGCAAGCTTGCAGGCTGCGCGACTACCCCGTAGCACTCGGCATCACGATCTTGGCGGCCGCCGCCGTCTGCGGAGCTCGCTTGCTCGGTGACCTGGTGCGCATGACCGTGGATCCCCGCCTGAGGGAGGCCACGCGGTGAAGGCCACGACCTGGTTCGGCGTTTCCCTGCTGATCGTGGTCGGTGCGGCCGGCCTGCTCACATGGATCGTTCCCGCCGGTTGGCTCCCCTACGACATCGTCGCTGACGTAGATCCTGCCAGCGCTGGCGTGGGCCCGAGTGCGGCCAACTGGCTGGGTACGGACCACCTGGGCCGCGACGTGGCCTGGCGCATGCTCCTCAGCACCCGCGCCTTCGTGGGGCCCGGCTTGCTCGCCTGTGTGCTGGCATCCGTGATCGGAGTAGGGGCGGGAGCGCTCGCTGGATACGTGGGCGGTCCCGTGGCATCCATCGTGCGCTGGATCTCCACCGTCACGGCCTCCATCCCGCGCTTCGTGCTGGTCCTGTTGGCCATCGCCATCTACGGAAACAGCACCTGGCTCATCGGCGCCGTGGCGGGCATCGCATACTCCCCGGCCGTCGCGGAAGCCGTGTTCGGACGCATCGACTCCTTGCGCCGAGCCGACTTCGTCCTCGCGGCAAGGGCGCACGGCCTCAACGCGTCCCGCATCCTCCTGTACCACCTGCTCTGGGTGAGCTGCCGCCGAATGGTGGGCCGGCACGCGCTCAACCTCTTCGGCTACCTGCTGCTGCTCGAGACCACCCTGTCGTACATTGGCGGCTTCGGCGTCATGGAGCCCGAGCCGAGCTGGGGCAACATGCTGGCCTTCGAGTTCGGGTATCGTACCGGCAACCCATGGGGTGTCTGGGCTCCTGCCCTGGCCATCTGGGTGACCATCCTGTGCTGTGGCCTGGTCAGCGAGGCCCTGGCGGAGAGACGCCGTGTCTGACCGCATCCACCTCGAGAGTCTGCACATCCAGGCGGATGGGCAGACCCTGGTCCAGGGCGTAGACCTCGAGCTGAAGGCCGGCGAGATCCTCGCTCTGGTGGGCGCATCCGGTTCCGGCAAGACCTTGACGGCGCGCAGCATCCTTGGCCTGCGGGGGCCCCGTCCCGGGGTCCTCTCGGCGCGGCTGAGCATCTCGATCAACGGCTCGAGCGTGCGGCCCTACGAAGGCCTCGAACAGGCCGTAAAGACCTGCCGGCTCGGACGCTTCTGGCGACGCGCCGAGCAAGCATTCCGTCCGGTACGGGGGCACATGGTGGGCTACATGGCCCAGGATGCTCGGGGGGCGCTGGATCCCCTGTGGACCGTCGAGCGTCAGCTACGCGAAGCCCTCGAGCTGGGCAACGCAGATGGCACTCCCGCGGACTGGCTGGAGCGGGCTGGGTTCCGTGAACCTCTCCAGGTCCTGCCTCTCTTCCCACATCAGCTCTCCGGTGGCATGGCCCAGCGGGCCTGCATCGCCCTGAGCCTCGCACGAGGTAGCCGCTTCCTCATCGCCGACGAGCCCACGACTGGGCTCGATCCCACCGTCCAAGAGGCCATCCTACAGGAACTGGTGCGCACGGCCCGCTCCGGCATCGGCCTCCTGCTCATCACCCACGACCTGCGCATCGTTCCCCGCATCGCCGACCGTGTTCAGATCATGGATCGGGGCCGGACCGTCGAGACCCTACCCGCTGGCGACCTGTCCCAGGCCAAGTCGCCGGAAGTCCGCGCTCTCATCGAGGCGACCGCACGCGTGGCCGCAGGTGCGCTCTGATGCCCCGCGCGCGTCCCCTGTTGCGGGTCCGCGGCATGGTCAAGCGGTACCGCGCCCCCGGCCTGACCGGATGGGTTGGCCGCCGAAGCGAGCCTGCGGTGGCCAGCGTGGACCTGGTGGTCGAGTCCGGCGAATGTGTCGGCCTGATCGGTGAGTCCGGCTCGGGCAAGACCACCCTCGTGCGCGCCGCCTTGGGGCTGCTGCGCTTCGAGGCGGGCAGCGTCGAGCTGCTCGGCCAGCCCTTGGACGGCCTGGGTGGACGACAGCTCCAGCAGCTTCGTGGACGTTGCCAGCTCCTTCTGCAGAGCCCCGACGCGTCCCTCAACCCCGGCCTCACCGTGCGCGACCATCTCTGGGAATCCGCTCGGCTACACCAGCCCCAGGCCGATCCGGCGGAGCTGGTCTCGCGCGCCAGCGAAAAGGTTGGGATCCAACATCGCCTGGACGGCTTCCCCAACCAGCTATCCGGGGGCGAGAAGCGCCGGGTGGGCATCGCTCGCCTGCTCATCGCCGATCCGGATCTCACCGTGGCCGACGAGCCCACCGCTGGTCTGGACGCTGCGCTCAAGGCCGAGATCACCGACCTGCTGCTCGCGACGCGAGGGCCCGAGCGCGGCCACCTCTTCATATCCCACGACATTCCGCTCATCTGCTACGCCTGCGACCGGGTTGCGGTGATGTTCGCGGGCCGGATCATCGAGGAGTTCCCTGTCGAGTCCATCGAAAAGCTGCGCCATCACCCCTACACCTCGGCTCTGTTGGCTGCGGCCGGCCTGAAGCTCGACGCTGGCGATACCAGCGACGACCCACCCTCGTCTCGCCCGGGGATGGGCTGCGCATACCGAGGATCCTGTCGCCTTGCAGAGACCATCTGTGCTCGCGAGCACCCAGCGCTCGAGCCGGTCTCCTCACCTCGGCACCGCGTGGCATGCCATGTCATCGCAGCCGAAGCGGTGTCGTGATGCGGCTTCTTGTCCTGCTGACGCTGCTCTCGTTTGCGCCCGCTGCCTTCGGTCAGGCCAACTCCCCCAGCCATGCCGTCGACGAGGCCCGGCTCTTCATCCGCAAGGGCTGGTACGAGGACGCGCACGCGGCGCTGCTACGGGCCGTCGCCACCCCGGACGGTTCCCAGAGCTTCGAGGTCCACTGGCTGCTGTCCCAAGTATCCTACGAGCTGCTGCTGGTTGGCCCGGCCCAGGAACACGCCCGCGAGGCGGCCGGCCTCGCTCCGGAACCCGACCAGGCCGCAAGCTGCTGGCAGCTGGTGGACTTCTACGAGACCACCTTCGGCTCCGTCGAGGTCATCGGACCCCAGGCGGGCATGAAGTCTCGCCTGCAGCTCGAGCTACAGACCACGCTCTTCGATCCCGAGCTCGCTCGCTTCGTGAAACGAAAGACCCTCGATCTCACGGACTCCGTGCAGCTCCCCAGGACCATCTGGATTCCCGCCGGCGACTACCTCGTCAACGGCCACGCCGTGACCATCCAGGCTGGGAGGCAGGTCACCTTGCAGCTGCCGCTGTCCGCGCTAGGCGCCAAGGGCATGGCCGCTCTTCAGGTGCCTCGACTGGAACTCAGCGGGGGCTTCGGGGTGTTGTTCGGACCCAGGACCCAGAACCTGCACCCATCCATCGAGACCCAGCTGTCCGTCACTCAGCCCCTGGGTCGCCTCCTGGTCGGCGTGACCGTGGACAAGTCCTTCCGCAGCTTCGACGTCGAAGGGTACGATCCCTCGGGCAGCCCCGGGGCGTTCAGCGGTGGACTGCGCCTGGGTACGGAGCTGTTGGTGGGAGGTCCCCTGGCCTTCCGACCTTTCCTCGGCTACCGCCACGGGCTGCTTCCGGGCATCGAGTTCGACTGCAGCGGTTCCCTCGACGGCCTCGCCTGCGCGCCCGAGATGGACGACTCGGGCGTCACCGATCACTTCTACGCCACCAGCCGCGTCCACGTAGGCTGCGCCGAGCTCGCCGTGGACTACCGCGAGGGCGGCCGGACCAACGCCCTGGGCATCGGCGTCCGCGCCAGTGTGGACCAGCTCTTCGGAACCATCCCGGAAAGCTCGAACGGCGTGTACACGGAACTCGAAGAGGCCAGTCCCATGGAGATACAGCTCCAGGACGGCTCCTTCTACGCGACGGGCATCCGACTGCTCGTCAACCTCTCCATCGCACTCTAAGGCCCCACGATGCGCACTCTCCTGCTGCTCTCCGCCTTCCTCCTGCCGTCCCTGGCCTTCGCCAAGGCGGCTCCCGTCAGCCCGGACTACGAAGGCAACTGCCAGAGCCCGCGCTGGTCCCCGGACGGCTCCAGGCTGGCCTACGAGGTCAACTACCACGACCGGAAAGCCATCGAGGTCTGGGTGCTGGTGCCCGGCCAGGGCCAGCCCACGGCCGTGCGCCCCGTCGCGCGTGGGGTCAGCGCAATCACCGCTGGCTTCGCTACGGCGACCGACGACATGGTCGTCCACGAGCTTTCCTGGGCCCCCACCAAGGTCGGGCGCTTCGTCTATGCTGCCTCTGGACCGGATCGGGACTACGAGCTGTATATCGACCAGAGCGGCTCACCCGTCGTCTCTGCACCCGGCGCCGACGGAGG
>CAZVHW010000495.1:0-1513 GCA_964626835.1 uncultured Enterobacterales bacterium | reverse complement strand
TGGAGTCCAGACGGGCGCTGGATCGCCTTCACCAGCGCGCGCACCGGACAGGGTGACATCTACCTTCTGGACACCAATCACATCGATCAGCCACCCCAGCAGATCACCACCGCGCCCACCTCGGCCGAGCTCTTCATCACCTGGTCGCCAGACTCGCAGCGGCTCGCCTATGTGGGCCACTCGGACGAAGGTGACAACCTCTACCTCATCCTCGACCTGGCCAACCCCAACCCCACGCTGCTCACCAGCTGGGGCGCTACCCAGACCCGGCCCACCTTCTCCCCGGATGGAAGCAAGCTGGCCTTCTACTCCAATCACGTGGACAGCAACCGCTTCGACCTGTACGCGATGGCGCCAGGGGGCACTGCGACGCTCATCGCCGAGCGCGTCGTTCTGGACAGCGCGGGTCCGTCCTGGTCCCCCGACAGCAAGCACCTCATCTACGTGCTCGACGACGAGTCCCGCTACGACCCCGTCCATGCCGCCCCGGTGGATCACCCCGACCGCGCCCGAGCCCTGCCCACCACGACCGTCGGCAACGCCGATCTCGACGTGGCCCAGGGCACCGACGGGCGCGTGTACCTGGCGGTGACGGCCCAGGGCCTCGAGGGCGACGCCAGGCGCGACTTCAAGCGCGTATACGTGATGGAGCTGGACGATCTGCCCTGATCGCCTCACCAGCCCATGGTCACGGCACAGCAGAAGAGGTGAACGGAGGCGGGACCCACCGGCTCGGGCGCCAGCTCGAAGCTAGAGAAGAACCCTGCCCTGGGTGCGGGAGGGAGCGAGGCACCGAGGACGCAGGCATCGTGCTCGGGTAGGCCGGTGAACGACGGGCCTCTACCGCTGCAGTCCACGACCAGAGAGAACGCAGGCGGCCCCGGCGCTCGGCTGCGGGTAGCCAGCTCGAGCGCCATGGCGTTCAGGTCGAGGTGGGCGAAGGCCACGTCTCGCATCACGAAGACCAGCTGCTCCCCGGTTCGAACCTCGCCCCCCAGGTACAGCGCACCCAGGTTCTTGTCGACCCCCAGCAGTGGCCGAACCACGTAGGACCCGCGAGCCAGGTCGAGACGCCCCTGTCCGTGGGCGATCCCCACCAGCACACTCCGACCGAGGTCTTCTTCTTGAACGTGGAAGCGCTTGACCAGGCGGCGCAGGACCTCGGCGGCGGGACGCCCATCCAAGCTTCCCAAGAGGCGCTCCCTCGAGCCGGTCACGGTCAGGGGATCGGAGATTACCCGACACGAGTGGGCGACCCCGGCCAAGGGATCGCAGTCTCGAATGACCAGAGCCGCCAGCGCGTCACCGTGCGCCCCCCACTCCGTGAAGACCCAGTCGGGCCCTCGTAGGTTGACCGCACCCCCGCCGCAGATGTCCCCGCCGGTCTTGGCCTTGGCCACGCCCGCAGCAAACTCCTTGGACTGGAAGCCGGAGGTGGATGGCATCGCCACCACCAAGTCCCCGGTACCCGATGCGGCCACGAGAGCCTGCGCGGCCTGGTCGTTGCGGTCCG
>CAZVHW010000494.1:0-6032 GCA_964626835.1 uncultured Enterobacterales bacterium | reverse complement strand
GCGACGTTGTGGTCCTCGCAGTCGCCACCGGCCTGGGAGGTCCCATCGCCGTCGATGTCGCGCGTGTCCCCTTCGATTCCGGTGTCGTCGGGCTGGCCGGTGTCGGTGCCCTCGTCCGTCTCGCCGTCGCAGTCGTTGTCCACGCCGTCCGCCCGCTCGGATGCGTGCAGATGGACCGAGGCGTCGCCATCGTCGCAGTCGAAGAAGATCGGTACGCCGTCACCGTCGGCGTCGGTCCAGATGCCGTGCTCGCCACCGAAAGGGCCGATATCCGCGGTGGTTCCGTCGGTGGCGTCGGTCCCTTGGGCGGCGTCCACCATGGAGGAGTCGTCCTGGGGACGAAGATCTACCTGCGGTGGCCGCCCGCCTTCTGTCCAAGCTGTCAGCTGGGGGGGCTCGATCAGGTTGTCATGGAAGGGGTTGCCGGGGCAGTCCTGGACGTCCGCCGTTTCCCACAGGAGCGACCAGGCCACCTCGACGTCGTTGGATTGGCAGTCGGCGACCAAGGGATTGGAGAGGAGGAGGGCGTAGAGAACGCTGGCTGGGCTGGAGCCGAGGATGCCAGCGCCGGAGCTGTCCAGGGCAGCCGGGTGATGGAGATCGATCTCCGTGGTGATCTCGAAGCCGTGGGTGCCACCGAGGGAGACCAGGTTGTCGTAGCTGCCGGTCGAGGAGAGGAGGAATCCGGAGCTCCCTGCGTCGATGGCCAGACAGCGGCGGAGGGTGGGGGTGCTGTCGTCGACATGGAAGCCGTAGGTGCCTGCGTCCTGGACGGACACCTCGGTGACCTGGGGGAGGCCACCGTCCACCAGGACGCCTACCGTACCCGGCGCCACCACGATGGACCGCTCGAGCTTGGCGCCGCCCCAGAGGTTGACGGCCACCTCCGCGGCGTCCTGGATGATTACCTGGCTCATGGTCCCCGCGTACATACGAACGATGGGCGTGCTCGAGCCGTCGCCGGCCAGAAAGACCGTCCCCAGCCCCTGCTCGGCCTGGATGACCACGTTCGTACCGATCCAGAGCAGCTCGGAGTAGGTGCCGGGCTGCACCGAGATGGTATCCCCCGAACCAGCTGCGCTTAGGGCCTCGCTGATGGTCGCGTAGTCGCCCGTGGAGCCAGCGGTCAGCTCGTCCGCCCGTGGCCCGGGCAGCATCAGCAAGAGGAACAAGGGGGACATTGGGGCTCCTTGCCGCCCTATATCCGGCAGATGCTCACCAGGTGAGGTGGTGCGCCAACAGTCAGGAGGCTCAGCTGACCGCGGAGGCGGTCTCGGTGGGCTCTTCCGCCCCGCCCAGGGCAGTGCGCCGCCACGGGATGAGGACCGCCCTGGGCAACGGAGGCAGCGGGATCCCCTTTTCGTTGCGGATGCGCACCATGAGGTAGAGCGCCGTGTAGAGGGAGAGGAACTCCCAGAACGGCTTCTCGTTGTATTCGAACTCGACGAACGACCAAGCAAAGTATCCCAGCATGGTGGCGGGCATCGTCCAGGCGAAGACCTCGAGCATGCTGTTGCGTGTCCAGCGCGTCAGGTCGCGAGCCATCCGGATGACGGTGAGGGCCAGCCAGGAGAAGATGCCAAGGCCGACGAACCCGTAGTGGGCGAGGAGACCCCAGAAGATGCCGTGGGGGTAGTGGTAGTCGGAGTTGTAGATGAACCAGTTGTAGCGCTCGAGGAGCGTGTAGTAGCCACCTGCACCCACCCCGAAGCCGTAGGTGTCCAAGAACATCTGGACGCAGACCTGCCAGTTCTGGGCCCGGTAGGTGCTCCAGGTGCGGCCCAGGCTGACGTAGATGCGGTTGACGGCTTGGCTGGTGGACCCCCAGTCCAAGGTGGTGGCGAGGGCGAAGATGACCACCACCACGATGAGGAACCCGAAGAACCAGCGGCGGAACATGGGCAACGCCAAGGCCGCCAGGCCACCACCGATGATGATGGAGTAGGTGGCGCCTCGCGAGCCGGAGCGCAGCATGCTCATGAAGATGAACAGCCCGGCAAACACCAGCGCCCAGCGCATCAGGCTGCGCTTCTGGATCAGCGCCAAGCCAAAGGTGGTGTGTACGATGAACATGAGGTTCATGGCGTACCAGTTGGGCTGTTGGCCCAAACCCGTCTCCCGGCCGCCACCTTCTGCGGCCTTCCACGGGCCCTCGGTGGAGATCCCCAGGGCCTCTGCCACCAGCGCGAAGGCTCCGATAACGACGCTGGCGAAGATCCAGCCGTAGACCACCATGAGGAAGTGCTCGGGGGTACGCACGAAGCTCAAGATGAGGATGGCGTTGGCGACGATCACGCCGATGGAGATGAACTCCGTGAGACCATCCCCTTTGTCGCTGGACCAAGCGAGCGAGAGCACCAGGTAGCTGGCAAAGACCATGAGTGGCGTGAGCCAAGGCCAGCTGAGCAGCAGCTCTCGTTTCTGGCGCACGACGTAGACCACCATGGTGGTCAGCGCGACGAGCAGGAAGAGCTCGAAGTAGCCGATAGCCGTCCCGCCGATGCGAATGAAGGCGTTGTGGGCCGTGTCCATCAACCGCGCCATGACGAGCAGGCAGATGGCCAGGACCGGCCGCTCGAGCACCAACGCTATCAAGGCCATTGCAAAGACCGCAGCGAGGGCCATGCGCCAGTCGATCAACATCAGGAAGACCAGCACGAACTGCAGGCCGAGGATGAGGGCGATCGTCCACACGCCACCGAGACCCTTGAAGGGTATCTGCCTCATGATCTGGGAGGTGAGGGACAAGTTCGTCGCTCCACGTGGTGGCGAAGGTGCCGGAGGTTATCCGGCGCTCGGGCTGAGGCCAACTCGAGATGGCCGCGAAGCTCGGATCAGGTCGGTCCGTTACAGGACTGACCCCCTTTGGAGTGCGCCATGCTCGTAGAACTGGCTCTCTTCGCTCTGGCCCTCGTCTTGGGTGTGGCCGCTGCCGTTCTGGGACGTGCCAAACCCCCGGCACTCGACACGGCTCGGCTGTGGCGTACGTGCCAGAGCGCGCTGCTGTGGGGATTGGAAGAACAGCGTGGGGGGGCGGTGCAGGCTTGGAGTTCCAGTGTGTCCCGAGACATCCTGTACCATCCGGCCCAGCGGCAGGCGTGGCGCAAGCTCGAACGGCCCGAGGACGTGGAGATCCCTGTTCCATCGCTCCAAGGCGAGCGCGCCTTGGTCGAAGATCTCGCCCGCCTCGAGCCGGGGCCAGCCCGCCTCGAACGTCTGTTCCGGGACACGGCCCTGAAGGGTGCTCTCCTGGACGATCCTCGATTGTTGGGCGAGGCCTACGATCCAGCGGAGTGGCTGGGTCACGGCAGTGACTGGGAGGGCCTGGCCACCTGGGCCGAGCCCGTCCGCGCGGCTCTCGAGAGGCGGCTGGCCCATCACCGGTTCGTGGTGTTGGCGGCCGACGACGCAACCGAGGCTGCGCGAGCACTGGTTGCCGAGCTCGACGTCGAGTGCGCCGCTTCACTCTTGGCCATGGAAGCCGAGTGGGAGGGTGCGGAGGGTGCGAGCTCCTTGGCCCTCTCCCTCCAGGCCCTCGCTCCCCAGGCCGCCGACCGGTTGCTGCTGGTGGCCGTGGGTTCAGCCGGTTCTCTTCTGATGGCGGCCCTTTCCATGGCGCCTGCGCTTCGTGACCGCGTCATGGGGGTCTTGCTCGATGGCTGTCCGCTCGAGGGCCTCGAGATCGACCAGGACGGTTGGGACACCGAGCTCCGGCGTAGCACGCCCTACTGCTTGCTCGCTCGGGTCGACATGCAAGCCTGGCCCCCGGGCGATGGTGTCACTCCATGGTCCTCCCAGCGGTATGACGAACCCCCGGTGCCCCCCTCCGGTCGGCGTCCCGTGGCCGTCGTGGACCTCGGGGCGGCGCCCGCCGATCGTGCCGCGGTGGACGCCCAAGCCTACGGGCGAAGCCTGCTTCTCCTGTTCGCATTCCTGCTAGGCCGAGGAGTAGCGGAGCTGTAGGTCCCAGCGGGCCGCGGTCATGGTATCCTTCGGCAACCTTCTGGAGGAACCCATGACCTTCGACGGCCACATCCGACTGTTTCCCACCGCATGCCTTCTCTTGCTGGCCCTTGGCTGTGGCAAGGACGACGACACCAACGCCAGCACCGACGACACCTCGACCCCTTCACCGGCCAGCCATGCGTTGGTGGAGATCGTCTCTCCCAGCCCGGGAGACACCTTCGCCGTCGGCGACGTCGTGCAGTTCGAGGTCAGCGTGACCAACGAGGACACGGGAGAGGCCATGGAGTTCGACTCGGTGAGCTGGGCGGGCGCGGAAGGCTGGACCCTCGATGGCGCTACGGGCACGGCCGCCAACCTCCCGGTGGGAAGCTACGCGGTCGAGGTCACGGTGACCATCGGCAGCCGCGAGCTCACCGACTCGGTCTCCATCACCGTCGAAGACGTCAAGGACCCCATCAGCTACCGGGGAGTCCTCGACTCGGACATCTACCTCTATTCGAACGAATACGACATGGACGACCAAGCTCCCTGCGACGGCACGTTCGAGCTCGCCACCGACGATCAGTGGATGATCACGGGCACCGGTCAGTGTCAGGTAGAGCTGTTCTGGGGCATGGTGGACTGGGACG
Organism: uncultured Enterobacterales bacterium; assembly: GCA_964626835.1. GTDB lineage: Bacteria > Myxococcota_A > UBA796 > UBA796 > JAFGLY01 > CALDOK01. The sequence continues at coordinate 1,437 of CAZVHW010000494.1, read as the reverse complement.
TGATCTTCGAGATCGATGGCCAGCGCACCGATACCAACGTCGAAGGCACCCTGTTCTTCTACGACGACCACGGCACGCGCTACGAGACTCCCTACACGGGGACGATCAGCGACACGGACATCAACACCTCGTTCGATGCTGACCACACCAACCCGGATGGAGAGCTCTCGTTCTGGGGAACCATGGTGGGCCAGGCGCTACCCTAGGGTCCCTGGTTACCTTCGAGGTTCGTCCGGTACGGCCAGCGTGGCTACGTGTTCACCCCTGGGGACCCACGCTCGTTCGGACAGGCTCAGGACCAGGGAGCGGTGGGGTGCGACCATCCGTTCCAGGAGCGTCCCGTCCAGCTCGCGTAGCTCGGCCAAGATGTCTCCGGGAGCCAGGACTCGGCCGGGTTGGACACAAGGGCAGAGCAGGCCCGAGTGCCTCGTGGCGGGTCCCGGATCCCGGCGCCAGGGTCCCGCGGCAACCCGGCTGGGGTGGTTGGGAGCAGGGCTCACCACCAGGTCGAGCGCGTCCAGCGCCCCGAGCACGGCCGCCGTCCCTTCGGCCACGGAACGCGGCTCCAGGAAACGCCGCGGCCCGAGCTCGAGGGTCATGGCGGCCATGCCTCCGTGGTTGAGTAGGGCCCCGCTCAGGGAACGATCCAGATCGAAGCGCCGATAGGGTGCTGCGGCGTAGTCGTGGATGACCGTCAGACCCGTGGCCTTGGCGATATCCGAGAGGCGGCGCAGGAGAGGGACGGGGCTGGAAATTCGGGTCACCAGGCGGTCGAGGATGGCGTATGGGATGCATGCCGGGCTGTCTGCGTGTAGGTCCAGGACCACCTGGGGCCGGAACGCCAGCATGTCCTGCCACACCACTCGCGCGAGCCGCTGTGCGCCGCTGCCACGGGCATCACCAGGGAACGCCCGGTTGAGATCCAGGCTCTCGCCGGGGAGCAGGCGGCTACCAGCCCGCAAGCCCGCGGGATTCAGGCAGGGGTAGAGCCTCACCGAACCGCGTCGGAGCCGCGCCGGTAGCCCGTCGAGCAGACGCTGTACGACCCCAACGCCGATGGCTTCGTCACCGTGCAGCCCGGCGCATACGATCGCCCTTGGCCCGGGCTCCGCCGACTCCACCGTGATCGCGGGAATGGTCCAGGGAACGCCCGAGGGCTGCAGCCCGTGACGGTGCGTGCGACACGGGGTCCGTTCGCCGTTCAAGGAGACGCCCCCCGGGCCCATACGCCCAGCTTGAGGTAGCGACCCTCTGGGAAGTGAACCGCCGAGGGGAAGTCCGGTGGCTGGGTCCCACTGTGAACCGCGTGTAGGCGGCAACCCGCCCGCTTCGCCGCCTGCTCCACGGCACCCCGGAAGGCGCGGGGTGCCACGGTGCCCTGGTTGCAGGCCAGGACCAACAAGCCCGCTGGCTCGAGGACCCTCACGCAAGCCGCCA
>CAZVHW010000493.1:0-6053 GCA_964626835.1 uncultured Enterobacterales bacterium | reverse complement strand
CATGAAGGTTCGCACGGTCGTGGCGCCGCCCGCCACGCTACGCGTGATCCCCAGTCTCGAGCGATCAGCTGCGCGGGATCCTCCCGCCTTCGACCGCGACCTCCCCGACGAACTCGCCCTGGCGAGCGCTGCGTCCTCGGGCGCCCGGGATGTCGTCGACAACCTCGAGCGCCCTCCCGCGGACTCGAGCGCAGCCACTTTTCGGGTGCTCCGGGTTCCGAAGCTCGCACCCGGTCCCGAGTGTTTGTCCGGCCCCGAACTCAGGGATCGCTCTCGAGCTGCTCCAGCCGCGCCCGCAGGGCGAGGATCTTCTCGGTCGGCCTCGGCTCGGGGTTGTTGGCCTCGGCCTTCTCGATCAGGTCCCGTGCGTCGTCCAGGCGGCCCTCGTCCAGGTAGATGGCCGCCAGGCCGGTGTACTTGTGGATCTCAATGTCGGGAGCGAGCTCGATGGCCTTCTCGAGGTTCCGCTTGGCCCGCTCGGTGCGGCCCTGGCGCAGGTAGAGCAGGCCGAGGCCTTCGTAGGGGCAGGTGCGCAGGTAGCGCGCATGGTCGTCCCCCGGGGGGGTAGAGCCGTCGGTGGTGGCCTGCACCGAGGGATCGTGGTGGTAGTCGTTCCAGCCCCAGCAGGTGATCGTGCTGTCACTCCGGACGCCGCAGGTGTGGTACAGCCCGGCATCGACACCGATGAAGCGCCCCGGTGGAGGGGAGGACTCTCCCACAGCGCTGTGCCCCCAGCAGTAGATCGCGCCCTCGGCGGTGAGGCCGCACAGGTGGCGGTAGCCCGCGGTGATGTCGACGAAGGCGAGATCTTCCGGAATGGTCACCTTGGGCCCGACCTCGACGTTGGGGGAGGGGCGCACCTCGTACGAGGGATCCGTGGGGGGATCCGTGGCCTCCGAGCGGCGCCCCCAGCAGCTCACGGTGCCGGCGGTTTCGAGCCCGCAGGCGTGCATCTCACCCAGGACCAAGAGGGTGAGGACGACCTCGGTCGGAGTGTTCTCGAGATCGGCGTCCTGGCCCCAGCATCGCACGCTTCCGTCCACCAGGATGCCGCACGCGTGGAGGTAGCCAGCCACGATGCTGCGGTACTCGCCCTGCGGGGGCGATGGAAAGTCCGCGGCCGCGCCTCCCCAGCACACCGGCACACCCTCGGTGCTCACCGCACATCCGAAGCCCCAGCCGGCGCTGATCTGTTGGTACCGGCCCTTGGGCGGCTGGGTGGAGCCGTCGAAGTCGGCACCCCAGCAGTGGATCGCCTGGTCCATGTCCAGCGCGCAGGTCTGCTCACCGCCCGCGCTGACCTGCTGGAAGCGGCCCTCCGGGGGCTGCATGTCGATCTCTCCCCCGCCCCAACACGCGACGTGCCCGTCTTCGTGGAGGCCGCAGGTGTGGTACCCCCCGGTGCTGACCTGGACCCAACCACCGCCGGAGCCCGAGCCTTGGGCACCGGGCGCGCCCGACCCGGATGCGTTCCGTGGGGGCGCGGGCTTGGGCCTGGGCTCAACCGCTTCGGGCGCGGTGGACGGCGCCGTGGTCCCGGTAGGCTCACTGGTGCAGGCCATGGCGGTAGCGACGGTCGCTGCCAGCAGGAGTCGCCAGCCAAGGGGGGATGCGTGCATGGAGGCCGCGGATTCGATGTTCATCGGCCTTTACCCCAGGCCAACTGGGGATCGCAAGCGCGACGGAGTCAGCGTTCTTCCCAGCTCCGCACAGCGGGCTCCAGGCTGGTGGCGAGCGCTCGCCCGATGGCGGCGTGGGCCTGTGCGCTCGGATGGAGGTCGCCAGGCAGGACGAAACGAACCGCCAGATCGATGTTGTCCACGGCGTGATCCAGCCTCACCACCTGCAGGCCCATGTCCCCGGCGGACTGCGCGACCAGGTCGAGGATGTCCGAGCCGTCGTCGGCGCCCGAGGGCGACGACCGCATGAGCTTCCTGACCCACGGCCCGCAGCGCTACGGTCGAGAGGAGTTCTGGGTCACCGCTGCGCGCGACGGAAACGAGGCCCTGGAGTTCACCTGGATGATGGCTCGCTGGATGATCTACGATCCCAGCGAGCAGCTCCCCACAGGCGACACCATCGGCCGCACCGCCGAGGAGAAGATCCGGGTGCGGCGGGTGCTCTCGCCCACGGGCGAGGGCCCCGAGGTCATCCGGTTGGACTCGGACTGACCGTCAGGGCACCGTGGGCCACGCATCAGCCCGAGCCCGAGTCCGAGCCCGAGCCTGGCGCTCCTCCCCACCCGCGTCGCCCCGGCCGCCGCCGCCGCTGACCCGAGGTGTGCAGTTGACTGCACACCCCACCACCCTTCAGGTTCCCGCCACCATGATCAGCTCCAGCCGTGTCGCAACAATCACGGAATTAGCCTTTTCGTAAATACTAATCGACGACACCACCATGATGTTCCGTGCCTCCGTCCGCGTGCGCGACCTCGTGGAGAGCATCGCTTCCGAAGGCCAGCAGATCCCCATCATCGTGCGCCCCACCCTCGATGGTGAGCGCTATCAGATCATCTCCGGCTTCCGTCGGGCCACCGCCATGCGCCAGCTTGGCCTCGACACCATCGCTGCCATCGTCCGCTACGACCTGGACGACGACGAGGCCGCGTTCCGCACCGCGATCGTCGAGAACGAGCAGCGCAAGACCTACTCCGACATTGACCGCGCCTTGGTCATCCTACGCTATCAGCAGGCAGGCTGGACCAGCTTCGACATCGCCGATCTCATGGGCTTGCGCCGCCGCCAGCTCCTCTACATCCGCAGCCTACTGGACCTCCCAGCTCCCATCCAGTCCGCCATCGACGACCCCGACGATCACTTCAGCGCCACCCACGGCATCGAGCTGGGCCGACTCCAGCGCAAGTATCCACAGATCGACCTCCCCACCTGGATCGCCAGGGTCGACCAAGAGCGCATGTCGGTGGCGAAGATGAAGCGCGAGATCGGCCGAGCCTACAGGCCGACCACCAGGCTTCGTCTCGGCTCCATCTTCAACGAATCAGCCACCGACAAGGCCGGTGGCGTGTTTCGCTTCGATGCGGTCAAGGTGGTCGTGGCGCAGCTGGACGAGCAGGAGCGGGAACAGCTGCGAGGGGAGCTGCGGGAGTTGTTGGACGCTCTGGCGTAGCCTCGGGCGGATGCCGTGCCCATCGAACCCGATGATCCATCCACCTGCTCGATGGCCGGCGAGATCTTCTCCAGGCGCACGAGAACCCTGGCTGGGGCTACACCCGAATCCGTGACGGTCTGCATCACCTTGGCCACGAGAACGGCAGGAGCGCGAGGGCTGCGCGTCGAACCGCTCAGCGCTTACAACGGCGCCCACGACGGCCAGAAACGCCACGCCCTACGCGGCCCTCGAGCTCGAACGGCCACTGAGGGCGGGCTCCCAGTACACGCGGGACCCCGCCTGTACGGCTTGCGCGATGTTAGTCCTTGTTATCCCGCTCGACCCAGGTGTGAATCATGACTCTTCGACCGCTCTTCTTCCTTGCAATGGTCTCGGCAATGGTCTCGGCGTTGTCGTCGTGCACGAAAGACGACGCCGGAGCGGACACCCATGGAGGTGACTCGGACACCGACACCGACACCGACACCGACACCGACACCGACTCGGATACCGACTCGGACACCGACTCGGATACCGACACGGACACCGACACGGACACCGATACCGATACCGACACGGATACCGACCCGGTCGAGGAGGACCCCTACGCCGACCTGCCTCCGGGACTGCGCTGGGTGCGGACACACCCGATGATGATCTCCGGCCTCGTGGTGCAGATGGACGATCCGTCGACCGAAGTGGTGTCGGAGTACTTCGGCGACTTCGGCGCCAACACGGCCCACTTCTGGTCTACCGGCCTGCCGGACGAGATGGAGAGCTGGAGATCGCACGCTGCGGGGGACTTTCAGTGGATCTCCTGGGTCAACGACGTGGGGGAGAGCTGGACGACGAACACGGTCATCGGTGAGGTGGGCGCCGACCCGGAAGGCCGGCTCGGCTACCAGATCGGGGACGAGCCGCGTACCCAGGCCGAGCTGGAGGAGCTGCAGGTCGGTATCGATGCCGTTCGGGCGGCTGATCCCGAAGGGCTCGTCATCCTGAACTTCGGGGACCCGGAGGACATGGACGATCGCGAAGATCTGATCGAGTACTACGCCACACACATGGGCGGAGACGTCATCAGCTACGACCACTACGGATATCACTACAGTACCTATCAGAGGATCGAGGAGATCCGTCGGGTCGCCCTGGCCCACGACATGCCCTACTGGCGGTATCTCAAGGCCTATGTCGAGCCTGGTGACACATCGAGCAGGCCAGAGGAGTCCGATCTACGCTGGGATGCATTCAAGGGGATGGTCTACGGGTACACCGGGCACACCTGGTTCATCTACCAGGTCGATCCCGCCCACAATCTGGAGACGGTGCTTTTCGACGAGACGGGAGATTGGACCTCTTCGTTTTCCTCGACCCATGCCCTTGCCGCCCAGCTGAACGTCGAGCTCGCCAACCTCGGCCGCACGGTGAGTCTGCTCACGAGTACGGATGTCCGATACATCCCGGCGACGAGTCTCTATGTTCCCGCCGACACCCAGGACTGGGCGGTGGGCGCAGGAGGGGACTTCTTCATCTCCTCCATCGAGGCCATCGACCTGGGCTGGACGGAGTATCAGGATGTCTCTGTCGGGTTCTTCGAAGACGACGCGGGCGAGACCTACGTGATGGTGCAGAACCCGACACACGCACACTCGGATTGGCCGATCATGGTGGAGGACTCGGCGACCTTTCGCGTGGAATTCGACTTCGCCGGCGCGGCCTCGACTGTGGACACGAGCCAGCTCCTGGTGCTGGATTCGGTGACTGGTTCGGTGGGAACCCGGAGCCTGGTGTCGATGGGCGGAGACCAGGCCTACCTGGAATTCGAGCTCGACGCAGGGAACGTGCTCTTCTTCAAGTACGACACGGGGTCGTCGTTCGTGGCACAGGAGGAGACCCCCTGACGACTCCTCTCGGGTTCCGACCCGAAGGGAGCGGCCCACGCTACCCCACATGTAGAGAGATACCGTGATCGCGGCTGCCGGCACGATATGCGACACACGAGACGGGAGTGCGTGTCCCAACAGTGCTCAGAGGGCGAAGTCACTGGAGTCGATCCGGCTATGCGGAGCTCTCCATTGCCGGATCTATGACGAGTTCGGAACTATGTGAAGTCGGGACTGCGGATCGCGAGTCTGATGAAGGCCAACGACATCCACGGCGTGAGTCGAAGCAAGGGCTACAAGACGACGAGGAAGGAGCGTTATCGCCACGGCATCCCCAACCTGGGTGAGCGGACCCGGCGTGGAGCGCTTCACGGCGAGCGCCCCGGATCAGCTCTGGGTGACCCGAAAAGTTCGGTGCTCAACCTCCGCATCGGGTGCACTCGACAGCTGAGTCCAACGCCATGTGCGAGAGCTTCTTCGCCTCGCTGGAGTGCGAGCTCATCGAGCGCAGCTCCTTCGAGACCAAGACCCAGGCCAAGATGGAGCTGTTCAGATTCATCGAGGGCTTCTACAACCCCGCCAGGCGCCACTCTGCGTTGGGCTACCTGTCCCCGGTCGAGTTCGAACGCAGGTTCGCGGACTCGAGCGACGCGATTCGCCGACCACTTGACAGGCCTCGGGTGGGACGACCAGACCCGCTGTACAGGCGCCTCCCCGTTTGGACGGGCTATCCCCTCCTTCGGGATCTGCTCGGATCGGCGTGGTCTCCGATCGGGCCGGACGTGACCTGGGGAAGGTTGCTGGATGATCCCAACCGAGAACGAGCGGTGCTACGCCAGGTTGTCTGCAGCGGGGATGGACACCGCCTCGAATGCTGGTTTTTTGCCTAACCGGTCACGTATGCCCGCCTCCCCCGCCAATGCTCTAGCGGACCGCTGGCCACGGCCAAACACAAGGCGACCGGTCGCCCAACACTAACCTGCGACAGGCCAGAATCTGTCCGGGAAGTCGCCGAAAGCGCAATTACGACGGACAGTTTCTGTCCGCAAACGAGCTTGCCTC
>CAZVHW010000492.1:1282-6056 GCA_964626835.1 uncultured Enterobacterales bacterium | reverse complement strand
CCAGGGTGGGGTCCGAGGCGATGCCGAACTGGTAGGCAGCACCCAGCCAGACCAGCAGCCCGATGGCCACCGAGACCAGCCACTGCAGGCCCCCCAGCCAGGTGGCGGGTGCGTCGGGGGCCACTTCACCACGGAGGGTGCGGAGCGCGCGCCCCCAGACTAGCGGCACGGCCTGGAGCAGGAAGAGCGAGGCCAGCAGCCAGGCGAGCTGCCAGCGGGTGTGCCGCTGGACGTGGTCGCCGCGGGCCGGCGCCACCCGGACCAGGTTTCCGGCGGACTCGTACAGCACTTCGTGAGGCTCGGCCGCCGAGCCGACCTTGATGGTGTCGTTGCCAGCCTTCCGCGGCCCGGTGCCGGTGTTCACCAGGGTGGCGCTGGTGGCTGCGCGGGAGAGAATCTGGTGCGTCCCGTCGGGCTGCGTCTCGGCGCACAGGGTGATAGTCGCGTCGTCTCCGGGTACCAGCCCGATACCCGGGAGCCGCAGCAGTTCGCCGGCGGTCCCAGCCTGCCTGGCGGTGGAGATAGCCTGGTGGCGCAGCGCGTCGGAGCTCGCGCGCTCGACGTGGCCGGACACGGTCGCCGACGGCGCCGGCTGGCCCGAGGTGAAGACCAGGTTGATCCAGGATCTGTCGCTGGCTGCGTCGCAGGTCGGGAGCTGCCACATGGCCCGGCTCGACGGGTAGTAGAGGTCCGCCCCGGATGAGGCGCGGAGGAACGAGGTGCCCTCCGAGTTTCGGACGTGCAGGAGCTCGAGCCGGGCTGCGCCGGTGGCGCTGGTGGCGCGGGCCAGGAAGTGGGAGTCCCCGATGACGAGCTCTTCGCCGGCGCCGATGGCCAGGGGGCCGATGGTCCGGTAGATCTCGCCGCCGTGCCGGATCTCCCAGCTGGTCGGTGGGGCGGCGGTGGCCTCGAAGCCGATGAAGAGGTCCTCGAGCTTCGGCCCGTTCCACTCGAACACCAGGCTGGCCAGGGGCGAGCCGGGGCCCGCCGGGCTCCAGCGGTCCGAGAAGGGGCGGAGGGTGGCCAGGCGGTTCCCACCCGAGTCGGTGACCTGAAGGAAGTGGGTCTTCTGGGCGAGCGGGCCGTCGTCCTGGCACGCGCGGTCATCGGGGCGGCCGACCAGCCCGCAGGAGCGCAGCTCGCTCCACCCGGTGGACGGCGCCGCGCAGAGAGTGCTCGGCAGTGAACCAGCCGTGGGGGAGGGGAGCAGCCAGTAGGTATGCTCCTTTGCCGTGGGACAGGACAGCAGGCCCAGGCCGGCACCTGCAGCGGCGTCGGGGACCAGGGCGAGGTCCGGCGAGCTGCTGGACAAGAGCGCGATCTCGTGTGTGCCGGCGATGGCCGGCGGGATGTGTACCGTGGCTGCCTCGACCGGCGTGAGCACGAAGCGCGTGCCGGTGGTGACCTCGACGATCTCTAGGGCCTGACCCTCGTTGAAGTTGCCCCAGGGGCGGCTGGCGGTGTGCTCGCTGCCGGTGGAGGCCGCGCCTGGGCCGTGGTTGTCGATGGTGACGGTGGCGCTCGCCTTGGCCGGGGCGATCCTCCAGTTGTCCCCTGCCGTCGTGGGCGGATACAGCCGGGCCGCCTTCCCGAAGGCGTTGACCGTGTGCAGCGGGACGTCGTTGGTCTTGGAGCGCCCCAGGGTGAGGCTCGGGTCGCCGGGGTTGGCCTGGATGGCGTAGCCAACTACCGAGGCCACGACCTCGGAGGGCTGCAGGCCGCTGGTGGCTGGCTCCCTGCCCCGGTCCAGTTCGTCGTCTCCGTACCGCACCAAGGCGCAGGTGAGCAGCAGCGCCAGGCAGGCCACGAACGGAGCCAGCATGGCCAGGAGCAGGAGGAGGCTGGGCCTGGTCTTGGCCTCGCTGCCAGTGCGTGGTCGTCTTGGTGAGCGCGTCACGTCGAGGCCCTCCTGTCGGGTCGCTGGGGAGCGGTGCTGGGGACCGTGACGTGGCTCCGGAGGTGGGTCAGAAGAGCGAACGCCGCTCGCACGCTCGGCGTCGAACCTATCGTTGGCCCTCGGTGCATCATGGAGTTCCGTCCTGTCAGGAATACGGCGCCTTCGTGTTCCCGTATGGGAACATGCGCGATGGTGCAGTCTCTTGCAGGTGTGCCGCTCCTGTCAAGGCTTGCGATGCCCGGACAATAGGGCAAGCTCGCACACCGCCAGTGCGTCGCGGGTGGCTTGGTGTTCTGCGAGGTCGCGGGCCACATTTGGGGTCGGTTTCTGGTCTTGCTCGGTCGTCACAAACATCCTCCGAGGCCCTGTTGCTGTTGCTCCCTACCCCGCTTCGTAGGGGAGCGCTGGCGGGTTCTCGTCGTTCGTTCGGGCGCTCGCTAGTGGACTTGCGTGAGGGCTTTCCGTCCGGTGCAGCGTCCGCTGTCCAGTGCAGCACCCGCCGTCCGGTTCCTTGCAGTCGGGCTTTCTCCTCGGTGTATGGTTAATGCATGCCCCCCTTGTGGACTGCGGAGGGCGCGTGAGCCAATCAAGCGAAGACACCCTGTCAAACGTGATGGAAAGTGTACTGGAGGCCATGCGCGTATCGGGAGCCGCGCGGGTTGGCTTCCAGAACGCCGACGAACTGCTCGCCTGCGTGCTACCGATTCAGGCTGCGCCCCCGGCGCCCACAGACGCTTCTGATACGCCGGGTCCCGCAGATCTGGTCGAGGTAGCCGGAACGGAAGGGCCGGCCGAGCAGACGGAGCCCCAGGACCCCAGTGCGCGCGATGCGGCCAAGCAGGCTGAACCCTTGCCGCGCGCCGCGCTCGCGTACGTGCTCGTTGGTCTGCAGTTGTCCGATTTGGACGCGCTGTCCACAGTGCTGGCGTTGTCTGGGCTGGGCTTGCGGCAGGTCCGGGAGCCGTCGGTCCCCATGAGCCCGGGCGACTACGTCTTGATGCCAACGTGGCTTCCAGAGGTCTTTGTCGCTGCGGTCGTGCCTTTGGACGCCTTGCTCTCGCTGTCGGCGGCTCCGGGTGTCCTCTCCATCGAGCCCACCGGATTCGGGGTGACCCATGGTTAGAAAGAAGCAGCCACCTACGTTCGAGGAACGTCTCCGTGCCAAGTGCGTTCGCTCCCTTGCCGACCAATTGGCTGAGAAGGGCTTCGTATCTGCCTTCAAAGCTCAGGTTGAACAGGCCGCTGACACCGAGCCCGAGATGCCGGAAGACAAGCTCGATTGGTACTTAGAAAGTGAGGAGCCTGGCGCGATCTCGGGGTGGCTCAGGCACCTTGCGCGGCTGGTGGGCATTGAGACATGGCCAGCAGTCTTGGTCGATGTAGCATCTGGCCACGACCCGGTGGAAGAGCTCGCCAGGTGGAATGAGTTCGGCTTCCCGGCTGCCTCGCTCCCGGCATTCCCAGACGCGACTCCGGGTCTGATGCTCGCGTCGTGGGGCCTCATCCTCGTCCGCGTCCCCCCCCACAAGGAACACCGCTACCTGGGCGCTCTCGCGCTGGACGAAGCGGTGGTCCGCCTGTACGACACCGGCCAGATGGTGAAGCTGCCTGAGCCCATCTTCGATGAGTCCCTCCAGCACGAGTTGGTAGATAGCGGGCAGTTGGTTTGGCGGGGAGAGCCTCCCCGTGGGCTCGACCGCGCCAAGGCCGGCAAGGGCGTCAGGGTCGCGGTGGTCGACTCCGGCATCGATGCCGGGCATCCCGCCTTCCGCAAGGTGAACGTGGTGGCCCGCAAGGACTTCACCTCTGGCGGAGAGGGCCCGGTCGACTTCAACGGCCACGGCACCCACTGTGCCGGAATCATCGCGGCGCGGCCGGTGGGTGGTTCGGAGGTGCGGGGTGTGGCCCCAGGGGTCGATCTCATCGACGCCAAGGTCTTCGACAAGAGCGGCATGGGCTCCACCATGGCCATCGCCGCAGGCCTGCACTGGGCGGTCAATGAGGCGAAGGCCCAGGTGGTCAACATGAGCCTCGGCGGCTCGGGCGTCACTGACGGACAATCCATGCTCTCGCGCCTCTGCGACGCCATGGCCAGTCAGGGCGTGGTGGTGGTGGTCAGCGCCGGCAACGACGGCAGCAACGGTATCAGCGTGCCCGGCGACGCGGCAGAGGCCATTACAGTGGCGGCCGTGGACAAGCAGGGCAACGTCACCAGTTTCTCGAGCCGCGGGCCCACGGCCGATCCCTCTCGCACTGGCGACAAGCCCAACCTCGCAGCACCTGGGCAGGACATCGTGGCGCCCCGTTCCCGCCAGTGCGAGCGTGGGTCCGGTGACTACGTGGCCATGTCGGGCACCTCTATGGCCGCTCCCCACGTGGCGGGCGCCGCTGCGGCGCTGCTGGGTATGGACGGCGATCACGACGCTGAGAAGGTGTGCCAGGCGATGCTCGCGGGCTGCCATAGGCTGGATGCACCAAAGGAGGCTGCCGGCCGTGGCCACTTGGACGTCTGCCAGGCAGCACGCGTGTTGAAAGGAGAGGTCAACACCGGAATTGCCGCATTGCCCCTGTGGGCCCGGGGATCCGGTGGGCTGGTGGCCGTGCTCGCCCTGGGACTCTTGGGTTGGTGGCTGATCTCTCCCGAGGAACCCATTTCCGTGGCTTCAATTGAGGAGGCTCCCGAGCCTCCGGTTGTCGTCTTGGCCGAAGATGAAGTCGAGGAGCGGCTTGATGCGAGTGTGCAGGAGCTGGACCGTCCCGACACGGCGCTTGTTCCACCCGGCGGCTCGGCTGGTGTAGCTGAGGGCGGCCCGGTCGACGCGTTGGTAGACGCGGGCGCGACTGTCCAGGAGGGCCGGAGGGGCGGACCCACGCCTC
>CAZVHW010000492.1:0-1272 GCA_964626835.1 uncultured Enterobacterales bacterium | reverse complement strand
TGAGACGGACGTGGAGCCCGCGTTGGTGGATGCGGCTCTTGCTGGCGGAGAAGAGGTGCTCGAGGCCGCGGGGCGCAGCCCGTTGGCGGGTGCCGTGCTGACGAGTCCGTCTCGCGCGCCCGATCGCACCCTGACTGGTTGCTGGAAGCTGTGGGATGACGAGCGCCTGCTCGCCAAGAAGGTCGTCTCTGGCGACAGCCTGATCGAGTGGGGCCAGTGGTACTACGCTGGCGAGGATGCCGTTGCCGCGTGGAACGGCTTGGGATCGTCGGCATCTCTGAACCGAGGCGACTGGCTGATGGTGTCGCTCGACCATGTCCAGGTGGTCATCCACCCAGTCAAGGCGGGAGAGACAGCGTTCTCCTTGCAGCAGCAGTACGGTCTGCCCACCAAGTACTATGCGGCTGCTTGGAACTGTGCGCCGGCTGGTAAGATTCTGGCGGGCAAGGACTATCTGGTCCTGCTGCGCTGAGGGCCCCAGCACCAACCCTGCTACCTCAACACCACCTCCGGCCTCCTTGCCAACCGCTCATTCGTGATCGGCTGCGGATAGTGCACTTCCACCTCTCGCGTCTCCCCTGGAGCCAGTTCCACGTCGGCGGAGCCGAAGTACGGCGTACCGAGTATGCCGCCGTGCATCCACCGGTCACCGGCCCTGTACCCCGACTTCACCGTCACGGGAACCGGGTCGATGGTGGGGTTGCGGACCCTGCAACGCGTCACCGTCTTGCCGACGTCCCAGTCGAGCAGCTCCGGATCGCCTGCGACTACGAGCCATGAGAAATCGATGGCAGAGTGGTCGTGTTCGACAGGCGCGCCGTCAAGCATGAAGGTGACACCGAGCTGATGCGAAGACGCGAGCGCCAGAAGCTGCGCGCGTTCTGTGTTGAATGCGGCGGCGCCTTGCACCAGGGGATAAGAACGACAAACAGCCTTCAAGGTGTCAACGCGGGGACCCGCGTGTACAGACAGCCTGCCAGCCAGGCGGGCTGGACGTCAAGGACCGTGTCGAGGAGCGTGAGGACACCCCCTGGGACGGCTTGTGAGAGGGCCGATCGGCGCGAGGCGCAGCGCGGCCGCCCACCACGTCGGCAGCCCGTTGCTACCATCTAGGCGTGCTCGCGGTTCCAACGTGTCGGTCGACTTCCTATTCCCGAATCCCGAGGGGCGGCAGCTTCGAAGGCCGTCCAGGCATCCAGGTCTCTCGGCTCGAAGGGGGCACCCAGGATGTCACGGTCGTGGTACCCGCTACCCTGTGAGTGTGTGTTCACA
>CAZVHW010000491.1:0-6066 GCA_964626835.1 uncultured Enterobacterales bacterium | reverse complement strand
CCCCCCCCCCCCCCCCCGCCCCCCCCCCCCCCCCCCCCCCCCCCCCCCGCCCCCGGCGGCGGCGGCGACGGCGCGACGCGCCGTACGGTGGCGAGCAGGGAGCCGAGGGAAACCCAGAGCAATCCCAAGGCGACGCAGGCCATGAAGGCACCATAGACCACGACTCCTCGCTGCAGCGCCAGGGCCGCGAAGCCAGCCTGGACGATGCCTAGCGCGAGCTCGACCAGGCATAGTGGATCCCAGCGAGCGACGTAGCTCGGCCCCTCCCCGGTTCCACCCGCCTCGCCGCGCTTGGGGGTGCGCACGAACTCACCTTGGCGCGCTACCAGGCCAGACAAGAAGGCGGCGGTGTAGTAGAGCGCCGAGCCCAGCACCAGGGGCACCAACAGGGGGGACAGCAGCGCCTGAACGGGCGAACCACCGGTGCGCAGCTCGGCCACGACGCTGTAGACCAAGAGACCGAGCACCAGCAGAGCCAGCAGCGCGAGGTTGATCGCGACACCGTAGTCCAGCAACGTGCGCATCCCCGTGAGCGTGGTGAACGGGACGAGCAGCAGGTTCACGAGCAGCAGCGGATAGAAGGCGTGGCGGCCCAGGTGCAGCAACACCGAGATGCGCGCCCCAAGGGGAGCCTTCGAGCCGACAACGGGGCCAAGCAGCTCGCGGAGCACCTGGCCGGTACCGAAGGCCCAGCGCCGCTGCTGGATGCGGAAGCTGCCCATGTCTTCCGGCAGCTCGCAAGGCACCCCGTAGTCCCGCAGGTGCACGCCCCTCTGCCCGGCCAACCACGCCCGCAGCGCCATGTCCTGATCTTCGGTGACCAGATCTCCCCGCCACCCGCCGATGTCCTCGAGACTACTGCGCCGGATGATACCCGCCGTTCCGTTGAAGGTGACGGGCCCACGCGCGCGGCTCTGCACGTGCTGCCCCACGGCAAACAGGCCGTCGAGCACCAAGGCTTGCAGGCGCGTAAGGAGGTTGCAGCGTCTGTTCACGAAGGTCCAGCGCGCCTGGACGAAGCCTACCCCCGGATCGGCGAACCAGGGCACCGTGCGCTCGAGGAAGTCGGCCGGTGGCAGGTTGTCGGCATCGAAGATGGCCACGAGGGGCGACTGGGAGCGGCGCATCCCCTCGTTCAGCGCCCCGGCCTTGAAACCCACGGGTCGGTCCCTGGATACCAGGCTGATGGAACGACCTTCCGCAGCGAGCCGAGCGACACACCGCTCCACTCTGCCCCGTGTGGCGTCGTCCGAGTCGTCCAGCACCTGCACGTGGAGTCGATCACGGGGATAGCGCAGCGCACAGGCTGCGTGGATGATTCGCTCGGCGACATGGAACTCGTTGCGCAGCGGAAGCTGCACGAGCACCGAAGGCCATTCCTCCACAGGGGGGGGGGTCGGGGACGCTTCACGACCCAGAGCGCGAAAGGCGAGCGCGAGGAAGCGCACGGCCATCACCACCACCGCCAACCGCAGCAGCAACCGCACACCTTCGAACAGGATCAGAAGCAGGCCTGCCATGCTCCGAACCGTAACCGGCGCGGGTCAAGGTACGAGCCGAGAAGTCCTCTCCAGCCGCACGAGCCAGAGTGATCCGGTCTGCTGCGGTTCTCCCACGACGAAGTCTCCCAGCCGCGGTGGGAACACGGGCTCGACGGCGTCGGGAGGAGCCCAGACCATCAGGACCTCGCCGGCATTCCCCAGGGGGAGGCTGGACAACCAAGCGGCTTCCGCATCGAGCGCCACGGGACCCAAGAAGTGTGCGTTGCGAAAATGGAGGGTCGCTGCGTGGAAGTTGGTGAGCACGGGCGTACAGGGCTCGACCCCTCGGGACAGAAGCTCGGCATCCCGGAACACCGCGCGATCGAGGGTGGTGCCCCTCGGCTCGAGGAGGGAGCGACCGGTAGGCCCCCCCCCTCGGAACCGAGCGAGATCCCAAGTCGCGTGACACACAACCGCCACCAGGCACACGATCCCCGCGGCCGGGAGCGAAACACGGGACCCGGGAAACCACCGCCGAATGGCCTGTCGACTCAACAACAGAAACGGTACGACGCATACAGGCACGAGGAACAGATAGAAGCGGCGAGCCCCCCAGTCGGGGGGCGGGTGCGACCAACACAGGCCGACGTACAGCGCCAATGCCGGTAGCACCACCACCAGGCCCGCCCGCCAGCGAGCACCACGAACGGCGAGCACGACCGCACCGAGCAGCCCCAACAGCGGAAGTCCACCGGTGACCCTCGAGACCAAGCGGACACTCCACGCCAGCCGGGCTCCCAGGCCAACGGCGGCTTCACCCCCCTGCCCCAAGCTGCCATCGATGATGGCTCCAGCCCGAACGAAGTTACGGGTGTAGGCCGCCAATCCCAGATGTGCGTCCAAAGCCGTGGAGAGAAGACCGTAGCGGATCCAACCGTCCAGCAACCCGGCACCCAGTGGGATCACCAGGCCCGCCAGCAGAGCGCAGGCGGACCGGAATCTCGAGGAACCCGGTCCGACAGAGAGCGCCAGATACACGACGACCAGCACCGGGGCGGCCAGGTAGTACTGAACACGTACGAGGCAGGCAGCAGCCATGGCCATGCCAGCGAGAGCGGCCAGACCCAGGGAGGATCCACCGCGAATCGAGCGCAGCGCGAGCCAAGCGGCGAGCACGAAGAAGCCGGTCGCGCAGAGGTCCGAGCAAGCCATGCTGCCGTAGTAGAGCAGGTGCCCGTTGAGACCCACCGACAGGGCCGTCAACGCGGCCAAGCCCAGCCCTCCACCCAGCTTCCGACAGGCGTGCCAGCTCAACAGGACCAGGCCGAGCAAAGCCAGCACGCTCACGACCCGTCCCGCCAGGTAGGCGCTGCCAGCGATGGGGATCAGGGGTGCCACGAGGTAGGGCAGGAGCGGCCCATAGGGAGCGTTCACGCTGGTGAGCCCACACGCCAGGTGACCGGCTCGCTGAAAGTGCCCGTCTCGCTCGCAGTCGACGACGGTTCCGTCGGGTACCGCCAGCGCCAACCCGACGACCAGCACCACCAGCAACACGGCCAGCAGGCCGAGCCAGTGGGCGGGTCGTTGCTCACGAGCGGCGCTGCCTGCCACCGGTCCTCCAGCGAGAGACAGGGGAGTGTACCACCGAGGAACGAGACAGTGACGCTGCAGGCACCGCCGGCCAGCACCGGACGAGCTTCGAACGGCACGAACGCCGCTGTACAACGCCGCGCCGTTGTGCGTCGAGACGTGACCAACGTGACGGAGATCGGCCACAGGGCCCAACACCCGTTGACTGCCCCCGAGGGGCTAGATAAAGTCGCCCGCCTCTCGAGGTCTCGACCTCCTCCACCCAGCGGAAGCAGCGCTTCCTGGAGACATCCCATGATTACCATCAACGAAGAATGCATCGCCTGCGGCTCCTGCGAACCCGAGTGCCCGGTCGAAGCCATCTCCGAGCCCGATGACGGCGACATCTACGTGATCGATCAAGACCTCTGCACCGAGTGCGGTAGCTGCATCGACGTCTGCCCCACCGAAGCGATCATCGAGAGCTAGACACCTCTACCGCCGTGGCCCGGTCCCCGTTGGGATCGGGCGATCTGGTTGGCACGTAGGTGCTAGCGCCGGGCGTGTTTGTTCCAGTCCCGCACGAGCACCACCAAGCGCAGCACCCCGAAGGCGCCTACTGCGGCACCGACCACCGGATGCCCGGCCAGCGCCAGCCAAGCTGCCGCCAGGCTCCACACCAACACGGTGACGCTCCCGATCATGTTGCGGGAGACACGGCCCATGGTGGTGTCCTCCGCCTAGTACTTCCAGATGGCCTGGCCCACGAGGCTGTGCTCGACGGAGTGCTCTTCGTTTTGCGGCGTGTAGTTCTCGTACACGAGGCCCGTGAGCAGGTGCTGCTTGCTGCCCACTTCCCAGTGCAGGAAGCTGCCGAGGTCGGTGATCCACCAGGCGTCGGGGTACGGCTCGTTGCTCTCGGCGTCGATGTAGGGATCGTAGAACATGTACCGGACCGTGAAGTCCAGGTGGTCCAGGAGCCCCTGGTTGATGGGCGCGCTGACCGCACCCGCCACCTGTAGGCCGCCGAAGTTGCCCACCTCTTCACCATCGCTGGCCGAGCCGTAGATGCCTTCGGTCATGAAGCGGAACACGGACACGTCGAGCCGGGCGGAGACGTCAAACTGGGAGATGCTGGCATCGCCGGTGTCGCCCCGCGAGCCATACTGGCCCGAAGCCTGCAGACCCAGCCCCACGGGTAGGTCGACGGAAACCCTGCCCACGACGTCCTTGCCGGCGTTCTCGTCGAAGTCACCGTCACCCGTTCCGTTGAGCAGCTGGGCGTCGAGGGCCCAGAGGTCGCTGGGAGCCGCGCGGTAGGAGATGCCGAGGTGGCGGGTATCCACGTGGCCGGCGCGCCAAGGCAGGGTCTTGTAGGCGTGGTTACCGCCCAGGAAGAAAGAGTCGAAACCATCGAACCAGTCGCGGGATCCGAAGACGCCCTTCTGGAGACCGGCGCGGATGCGGTGCTTGCCCTGACCCGGCTTCCAGTCCAGGTAGGCGTCCTTGAGGACGGTGGACCAGCCATCGGGGTAGTCTCGAACGGAGATCTCGAGGTCCTCGCCACCCTCGCTCGAGCCGCCCTCGAGCTCCCCCAAGCGGTCCCAGACACTGTCCATGGACGCGCGGTAGTCGGTGCTGCCGACATCCTGCGGGAAACCCACCATCAGACGACCGGAGATGGAATCGGCCATGACGATGTCGGCCTTGACACGGGCCCGTTTGATCTGGAACGTGGGGTGGAACGCACCTTCGGCATCGGCACCAGCGTTCTGCAGATCGTCGGCGGTGAGGTTGAACCAGACCTCGCCCCCCATCTTCACGCTGGGCTTGTTGCAGCACCCAGCACCAGCGACCGGCTCCGCGACGGCAGCTTCGAGGATGGGCTCGGCAACGGGCGTAGCCGCGGGTGGGGGTGGAGGCTCGACGGGTTCGGCTAGCGGAGGGGGCGTGGGTGCTTGCGGCAGAGGCGGTGGCAACAGGGCCAGGGCATCCACCACCTCGGTCACCTTGTCGGCTGGGGTCCAGATGGACATGCCGGGACGCCACACCAGGTGGGCGCCACCACCGGCGCGCACGAGCTCGGCGATCTCGGTTGCGTTCAGCTCGGCCGTCTGACCGTCGGGGCCGTGGTAGGAGAAGGTGACCGGCTCCGCTGCCGGGGGCGGGGGAGGAGGCAGCGGAGTGACCGCTGCGCTGATGACGTCTACGTGTTCCCATGCCATCCACTCAGCCCAGCCAGGCGACCACACCATGTGTCCCCCCTCGCGGTCCTGCTCGACAAAGTCGGCGATCTGGTCGGCGCTATACTGCCCGGTGCCGGCGGGCCCGCTGTAGTGGTACAGCTCGCCCTGCGCGGGCAAAGGAGGCGGAGCGATGGGCGCGTCTTCCTGGGCACGGGTGATGGTGGACGCGATAGCGACGAGCACGAAGGTAGACAGGAACGTCATGGCGCAACTCTCCCCGGGAAAGGCTACCAGGTTAACGCGCGCCTCGACCACCAGCCAGAGCGCACCAGGCAGCACGACCACCTCCGGAGACCCGATGGAGCCACCTCCTTTCGAGCTGGACCCCTTCCAGGAGCGGGCCATCGCCAACCTCGACGACGGCCTTTCCGTGCTGGTCAGTGCACCCACGGGCACGGGAAAGACCATCATCGCCGACCACCTGGTGGCCTCGGCCCTCGAGGCGGGGCGCCAGGTGATCTACACGGCCCCGGTCAAGGCGCTCTCCAACCAGAAGTACCGCGACTACCTCCGCCTCCACGGTAATGACCTCGTAGGGCTGGTCACAGGCGACCTGGTCATCCAGCGGGAAGCACCGTGTCTGGTGATGACCACCGAGATCCTGCGCAACATGCTGCTGACCGATGACCTCCCACCGGGCCTGTGCCACGTGGTGCTGGACGAGATTCACTTCCTCGACGACCGCGAGCGGGGCACCACCTGGGAAGAAGTGCTCATCTACCTGCCCGCCAGGATCCAGGTGCTGGGACTGTCCGCAACCCTGTCCAACC
>CAZVHW010000490.1:0-6086 GCA_964626835.1 uncultured Enterobacterales bacterium | reverse complement strand
CCCATGGGCGGCGGCAAGGGCGGCTCGGACTTCGACCCCAAGGGCAAGAGCGACGAAGAGGTCATGCGCTTCTGTCAGAGCTTCATGACCGAGCTCTTCCGCCACATCGGCCCCGACACCGACGTCCCGGCCGGCGACATCGGCGTGGGCGGTCGCGAGATCGGCTACCTGTTTGGCCAGTACAAGCGCCTCGCCAACGAGTTCACTGGCGTGCTCACGGGTAAGGGCCTCAACTGGGGCGGTTCCCTGATTCGTCCCCAGGCCACCGGCTACGGCTCCGTCTACTTCGCCGACGAGATGCTCGAGACCCGCGGCGAGTCCCTCGAAGGCAAGACCTGCCTGGTCTCCGGGTCGGGCAACGTGGCCCAGTACACCACCGAAAAGATCACCCAGCTGGGTGGCCGAGTCGTCACCATGTCGGACTCCAGCGGCACCATCCACGATCCCGAAGGCATCTGCGCAGAGAAGCTCGCCTGGGTCATGGACCTCAAGAACGTCCGCCGCGGCCGCATCTCCGAGTACGCCGAGAAGTTTACCGGTGCCACGTACAGAGCCGGCGCCCGCCCCTGGGACATCAAGTGCGACTGCGCCTTCCCCAGCGCCACCCAGAACGAGATCAGCGGCGAAGACGCCAAGACCTTGCTGGGCAACGGCTGCTACATGGTCTGCGAAGGCGCCAACATGCCCTCGGTCCCCGACGCGGTCGATCTGTTCGTCGAGAACAAGATTCTCTACGGCCCCGGCAAGGCTGCCAACGCCGGCGGCGTGGCCACCTCCGGCCTCGAGATGAGCCAGAACAGTATGCGCCTGGCCTGGACCCGCGAAGAAGTGGACCAGCGCCTCCACGGCATCATGAAGGCCATCCACAAGAACACCTTCGAGACCGCTGCCGAGTTCGGGCAAAAAGACAACCTGGTCCTCGGCGCCAACATCGGCGGCTTCGTCAAGGTTGCCGACGCCATGCTCGAGCAAGGCGTCGTCTGATCCTCCGTCTTTCGGTCTCCGCATAGAGCCCCGCCCCCTTCGGCCTCGCGGTCGAAGGGGGCATCTTTTTGCACGGATGGGTAGGATGGACAGATGCTGGTTGCACGCTACGAGTCCCGCTTCCGCGGTTTCCACGATCTCATGCGCTACCGCGTGCGCGAGATCCTGCTGGTCTCCACCCTCTACGACGCCTGGGTCCTCGAACAAGACCACAACCTGAGCGAGCGGTTGTTCCACGAGTACGTCCAGCTCGACCTGCGCTACGTCCCCCGCATCACCCGGGTCAACAGCGGCAAGCAGGCCCTCGAGCGCATGGCGCGCAAGCCCTACGACCTCGTGCTCTGCATGACCCGCCTGCCGGACATGACCCCCTTGGAGTTCCGCCGCCAGGTCAAGGAGATCGCACCCAGACGGCCCGTGGTCTTCCTCACCTACGACGCCCTCGACACCACCCTGCGCGACGAACTGCGCGTCAGAGCCGAGCTCGACCGGGTCTTCTACTGGTTTCGCGACGTCAACCTGCTCACCAGCATCGTCAAGAACGTCGAAGACTACCGCAACGCCCCCACCGATACCCGCAACGGCGTCCAGGTCATCCTGCTGGTCGAGGACTCCCCCCGCTACTACTCCCTCTTCCTGCCCCTCATCTACACCGAGCTGCTCACCCAGACACGCCAGCTCATCAGCTGGGGTGTCAACGACTTCCAGCGCCTGCAGCGCATGCGCGCACGTCCCAAGATCCTGCTGGCAGAGACCCTGCGCCAGGCACGGGCGTATCTGAGGCTCTACAAGAAGAACATCATCGGCGTCATCTCGGACGTCCGCTACCCCGCGGGGAGCGAACCGGACACCCAGGCTGGCTTCGTGTTCGCCGATGAGGTCAAGGCCCAGCTGCCAGACGTACCCGTGCTGCTACAGTCGAGCGAGCTGGACAACAAAGAACGCGCCGAGCAGAAGGGCTACGGCTTCCTGCACAAGGAAAGCGAGAGCCTGGCCACCGAGCTTCGGACCTTCATCCTCGAGCACTTCGGCTTCGGAGACTTCATCTTCCGTCTGCCCGATGGCACCGAGGTGGGCCGAGCGCAGAACCTCTTCGAGCTGCACGACCTGCTGGCCACCGTACCGGCAGAGAGCTTGGTCTACCATGCCCGCCACAACCACTTCAGCACCTGGTTGCGCGCACGAACCGAGTTCGGCCTGGCCGAGGAGCTCCGTCCAAAGCGCGTCGCCGACTACGAGGGCCCGGCCGACATCAGGTCCGTGATCGTCGCCGCCATCGGCCGGGTCACCCAGTCCACCTTCGATGGCGAGGTTCGAGACTTCGACCCCGACCGCATGCGCTCCGACGCCAACTTCAACAAGCTGGGCTCGGGCTCCCTGGGAGGCAAGGGCCGGGGCCTGGCCTTCATGAACGCCCTGCTGGCCCGCAACCGCTTCGACAGCAAGTACCCAGGCGTGCAGGTCGACGTCCCCAACACCTTCGTGCTCTGCACGGATGTCTTCGAGCAGTTCATCGAGAACAACGGCCTGCGCGAGTGGGCCCTCGTCGCCGAAGACGACCAGACCATCGCCCAGCGGTTCCGCAGATGCCAGCTCCCAGAGCCCATCGAGAACGATCTCCGCGCCCTGCTCACCCACGCCAACTACCCACTGGCCGTGCGCTCCTCGAGCCTGCTCGAGGACAACCAGACGCTCCCGTTCGCCGGCATCTACAACACCTACATGCTGCCCAACAACCACTCCAACCTCGAGGTACGCCTCGAGCAGCTGCGCACCGCCATCAAGCAAGTCTACGCCAGCATCTTCTTCCGAGGCCCACGGGAATACATCAAGAACACGGGCTACCGCCTGGACGAAGAGCGCATGGCGGTGATCATCCAGGAAGTGGCCGGAACAACCCACGGTTCCCGGCACTACCCCACCTTCTCGGGCGTGGCCCGCAGCTACAACTACTACCCCTTCGCGGGCATGGCACCCGAGGAAGGCACCGCGTCCCTGGCCGTCGGCCTGGGCAAGACCATCGTGGAGTCCCAGCGGGTCTACCACTTCTGCCCTGCGCACCCCCGGGCCAACCCTCCATGGGCCACCAACGAGGAATACCTCGTCAACACCCAGACGCGCTTCTACGCCCTCGACGTCTCGCGGCCCGATCTGGGAGTCAGGCCCGACGAGGACTTCTCGATGCTCCACCTGGACATCAGCGAGGCCGAATCCGACGGCCAGCTGCGCCACGTGGCCAGCGCCTGGTCCCCCAACGACCAAGCCATCCGCGACCACCTGATGGTCAAGGGCCCGCGCATCGTGCGCTTCGCACAGATCCTCAAGTACCAGACCATCCCACTGCCCGAGATCCTGCGGGGCTTGCTGTCGGCCGGCGAGCAGAGCTTCGGCGCCCCGGTGGAGATCGAGTTCGCGGTGAACATGCACCCCAGCGACCCCGAGCGAGCCACGTTCAGCTTCCTCCAGATCCGCCCCATGGTGGTCAACGAGCGCAGCTGCCGTCTGGATCTGGACACGCTCGATCCCACCGAGCTGGTCTGCACCTCGGCACAAGCCATGGGCAACGGCCGCTACGACGACATCTACGACCTCGTCTACCTCGTCCCGGAGACCTTCGACATCCTGCGCACCCGCGACATGGCCAGCGAGCTGGAGCAGATCAACAGGAGCTTCGTCGAACGGGACCGCCACTACATCCTCATGGGGTTCGGCCGTTGGGCGACCTCCGACCCACTGCTGGGCGTGCCCGTCAACTTCGAGCAGGTCAGCCAGGCCCGCATCTTCGTCGAGGCCGACCGCCACAACCTCTGGGTCGAGCCCAGCCAAGGCAGCCACTTCTTCCAGAACATGCTGGCTCTGCGCCTGGGCTACCTCTTCATCAAGGAATCCCGCCGAGGCAATCGCATCGACTGGTCCTGGCTGCAGCAGCAGCGCCCGGTCACCTCCACCAAGCACCTCCGCCATCTGCGTTTCGACGAGCCCCTGATCGTCGACATCGACGGTCGAAAGAGCCTGGGCGTCATCCACAAGCCAGCCGACGACCGGCCCTGCCACTGCTGAGCGCCCGGGTACCTCTACACGGGTCGCCTGCTGCTGGGTTGGGGGGTCTGAGCTCGTCCGACCCGCGTCGATCCACCAACCCTGCTGATGGCTGGAGAGCACGATCCGCGCGTGCAGGTCCAGGAGGTCCGAGCCATCCGCGATGCCCTGGCGGGTCCAAGCCGGTTGGTGGTGCTCCCTGGCGCCGGACACGTCTCGCTGCTGCACGCGGACCAGGATCTCTGGAGGTCCGAGATCACCGCGGCCCTCTCGGAGCAGCCAGGGCGGCAATGATCCCCGGGAAACCTCGCGCCAGGGATCCATCCCCTCCCCTCCCCCCACCAGCGGGGTGCGGAACCCTCGCGACGCCCAAGACGCCGCTCCTCGACCAGAGGTCACCTCCATGCATGCACCGCTCGAGCACCGGCTCCTGCTCCTGGCAGCCACCTCCGGCGTGCTGGCCCCACGGCCCTCCTGGGCCGCTGACGCCGACACCACCGCCCTCTGGCAGGACCTGGGCAAGGTGGATCGCGTGATCGAGCTGGGCTCGTACAGCCTGCGGATACGAGAGAGGGTGGTGGAGGACAAGAACCTCGACCGATGGATCCCCGCCATCGTGCCCTCACCCCAAGCGGAGGCACTGGCCTGGCTGTATCGGGCACTCAACGGATCCTCGGTGCGCTACGACGAGTTTCTGGGGACCGAGCGGGTGCGCTTCCAGCGCAGCCTGTCCTTCAGGCTGGGCACCGAGCAGGTCGAGCACGAAGCGGCGATGGGGGTCATCGGCCAGATCTACGACCGCAACCACGACGGCCGCCTTGGCCGCCGCGAGCTCGTGCGCGGCAACGCCGAGATGGCCCGTTTTTTTGCGCTCGCGTGCGCAGGGAGGTCGAGCCGGGACCCGACTTCCAAGCCCTCGAACCGCTGCCCTCCGCCACGGCCTTCGCCGACGCGTGGCTTTCCTACGAAGCGGACAGGGCCTGGCACGACCTCTGGGACTGCCCGGACTGTGCCGGCACCCCTCACCTGGACAAACAAGCCGCCCTGGTTCACTGGATGCAGGAGTACTCCCCCCCCATCGAAGGTGCCCACGCGGCCCTGCTGGTGCCGGGCCTCAACCAGGTCCTCCTCACGCTGGACACCCAACCCGACCGGGACAGCACCCTGCGCCTCGAGGCCGCAGACGGCCGCACCTACTGGGACACGGGCACGCTCCCCCACGCCGACTCGGCACTGGATGGCCAGCTGGACCTGGTCACGGCCTCCATGGACTTCCCCGGCGCCAGCTACAGCCCGGTCACCCAGCGCTGGGAGCGCTACGACCCGGGAGCCGGCAACCAGTGGATGTTCAAGGTGCTGGTGGATCTGGCTCACTCACACCTGCCCGCACGCTGGCAGGTCGCCGAGCCCATGAAGCTCGAACCGGAGATCGAGGTCCCCGACTGGTTCTTCCCGGTGCTGGACGCTACCCCGGGCTTCGACAACGAGACGGTAGAGGTGGAGTTCGACTCCAGCGGCTGTGGCATGCCTGACCCAGGGGGACAATTCCAAAAGACGACGCAGTAGGCGTCAGCTACGGCGCCGTGCCCTCGAGCACCACCATGTAGGGGCCGAAACGCGGACGCCACGTGCGCAGGGCCTCGAACCCCGCCTCCTGCATCCAGCCACGCATGGTGTCCTCCGGATACGCGCGCGTGCCGCTGGTGAGGACGCACGTGATCTCGGCGAAGGCGGCAGCCTGGTTGATGCGGTCCTTGACGTGACGGTGCTCGGCCTCGAGGATCGCCAGCTTGCCCCCTGGGCGCAGGGCCCGCCGCGCTCTGGTCACGGCCGCCAGGCTGTCTTCCGGCGAGAGGTTGTGGATGACGTTGAAGATCAGCACGGCATCCCAGCCCTCGCCCCAGTCCGCGGTGCGCAGGTCGCCCCCCTGGTAGGTGACGCGCTCGCTCATTCCGGCTTCGGCCACCAGCGCCTCGCCCACGGGCACGGCGGGTTCGAGATCCAGCACGGTGGCCGACAGCTCGGGGTGGCGCTCGCAGAACGCCACGCTCCAGCGACCGTGC
>CAZVHW010000489.1:3471-6087 GCA_964626835.1 uncultured Enterobacterales bacterium | reverse complement strand
GACGGCGGCGGCGGACAGCGCGAGGTGGCCTTCCTTGTAGCGCCAGTGGGCGGCGATGCCGTTTTCTGCCACCAGGTGCATGTGGTTGGTGCGGATCTGCAGCTCGATGCGCTTCTGCTCGGGACCGATCACGGTGGTGTGCAGCGACTGATACCCGTTGACCTTGGGCATCGCGATGTAGTCCTTGATCTTGTCCGGCACGGGGGTGAACTGCCCGTGCAGCGTTCCCAGGGCGGCGTAGCAGTTCTGCACGTCGGCCACGAGTACCCTGAATGCCAGCAGGTCGTGGACCTGCTCGAACTCGAGTCGTTGCTCCACCATTTTTCGGTGCACGGAGGGCAGGCTCTTGGCGCGACCGTAGACCTTGCACTCGACATCCCGTGTGCGCAGGCGCTCGTGCAGCAGCTCGGTCGTGCGTCGAATGTAGTCGGCGCGCTCGTCGGCCGTGGCGTTGATCTTCTCGCTGAGTTCTTCGTAGACCCCTGGGTGGATGTACTGCAGGCAGAGGTCGAGCAGCTGCTCCTTGATTCGATGCAGGCCCAGGCGGTTGGCGATGGGCGCATAGATCTCTTCGGTCTCGAGGGCGATGCGCCGCTGGCTCTCGGGCTTCATGTGCTCGAGGGTGCGCATGTTGTGCAGCCGGTCGGCCAGCTTCACGATGACCACCCGTACGTCCTGGGCCATGGCCAGGACCATCTTGCGGAAGTTCTCTGCCTGGGCCTCGACCTTGCTCTGGAACTGGAGCTTGCCGATCTTGGTCACACCACTGACCAACTCGGCCACCGTGGGGCCAAACATGGCCGTGAGCTCCTCGCGGGAGGTCAGGCAGTCCTCGATGGTGTCGTGCAGCAAGGCCGTGGCGATGGTGTCTACGTCCATCTTGACCTCGGCCAGGATGCCAGCGACCGCGATGGGGTGGATGAAGTAGGGCTCGCCGCTCTTTCGTTTTTGCCCCGCGTGCATCTTCGCCGCGTACATGTAGGCCCGCATCACGACGTCGAGATCGGCGTCCGGCGCGTACGTTCTGACCGCGTCCAGGATGTCGTTGAGACGCACGGCCTAGCCCTCGGGAGGGTCTCGGGATGGAGAAACCTCCCACTTAGCGGAACAGCATAGGGGCCCTGAGTCGTCCCCCACAAGCCCCACGTGTGCCTATTCCTACAATTTTAGCGGAGGAAGGTGGGGTATTAGGTCTAGTTCGGTGGAAGACCAATCCCGATGGTGCGTCTCAGGGTGTGGTGCTCTCGTCCACATCGTCCACCCAGTGCTGGCGGCGCTGGCGGCGCAGCAGCTCGGCCACCAGGACCGCTTGGAACTGGTCCGTGGCCGCCGGAAGGTGGTCGTTGACCACCAGATAGTCGAAGCTGCCGCAGTCCCGAAGCTGGACCCAGGCCTCCGCCACGCGGTGTCGGATGACCTCTTCCGAGTCGGTGGCGCGGGACCGCAGCCGGGACTCGAGTACCGCGACGCTGGGGGGAAGGACGAAGACACTGACGGCACCGGGCCAGCGAAGGCGCACCTGTGCCGCGCCCTGGGTGTCGATGTCCAGTGCGATGCTGGTGCCCGCGTTGATGGCGTGCTCGACCGGTTCGCGCAGGGTGCCGTAGCTGTTGCCGTAGACCGTCGCGTGCTCGAGGAAAGCACCCTGGTCGAGCAGCTGTTGGTAACGTTGGCGGGTGAGGAAGTGGTAGTCTTGGCCGTCCACTTCTCCCGGGCGCGCAGGGCGTGTGGTGGCCGAGACGCTGAAGTCCAGGTGGGGGACATGCTCGAGGGCGGCACGAAGTAGGGTGGTCTTGCCAGTGCCGGACGAGCCTGTGACTACGAACAGTACGCCCTTGTCGGGCTTCTGCCAGCCGGTGAGGTCGAGGGTCATGGGGCCTCCCGGGGGCCTCGAGGCCCGGAGAGGAGGCTATTAGCACCTCTTGCGTTTTCAGGCCCCCGCCCGGAGCCTACAGGTTCACCACGCCCGTGGCCGCCAGGGCCGCGAGGGCTCCGGTGCCAAGGACGATGACGTCCTCCACCAAGCTCACCACGGGGTTGGCCAGGCCACCACTGGTGGAGGTGCTGCCCACCCGCACCGTGGCCTTTCCGGCGTGGGTCAGCCCGGCCACGGCACCGCCCGCCATGAGGCCGGCTGCGGCGGTCATCAGGGGATCGGCCCCGACGATCAGGCTCGTGCCTACCAGGGCTCCCGCGACGGGTCGCACCAGCGTGCCCACGACATCCACCGCGTGGTCCACGTAGGGGATCTTGTCGGCCAATAGCTCCACCAACACGGCCACCGCAAAGCAGAGAGTCGTGGCGGGGGCACCCATCCACGCCATGGTGTCGCCGAGCTCCAGCACGCCGGTCCAACCCAGCAGAGAGACGGTGAACAGGGGCACGAAGGCCCGGAGGCCAGCCGAGGCCGCCAGGGCCACGCCCAGGCCGACAGGGAGCAGGATCTCGAGGGACATGATGGATTCCTCCACACGGCTGCGGCTGCATCGCCGCGATCACCGGGAGTACGCATCCACGGGCAGCTTTGTTGCGGGAGGGCCCTTTCAGGGGGCTTTCGTCGCCGAGCTACTCGACGTTGGCGGCCTGCTCGCGGAGCTTCTCGAGGGCGGACTTCAT
>CAZVHW010000489.1:0-3461 GCA_964626835.1 uncultured Enterobacterales bacterium | reverse complement strand
CCTTGGAGCCCACGGTGTTGACCTCACGGTGCATCTCCTGGATGAGGAACTCCATCTTGCGGCCGCTGGGTTCCTGCGCCACCAGCAGCTCCCGGAACTGGTCGCCGTGGCTCTCGAGCCGGGCCAGCTCTTCGGAGATGTCGGCCTTGTCAGCCAGGATGGCGGCTTCCTGCGCGAGGCGGGCGGGGTCTACCTTGTCGCTCAATAGGTTGGCCAGCCGGTCGTGCATGCGCTTGTGCAGTGCCGTGATGACGCCCGCGGATAGCTTCCTCATGGCATCGAGGTGGCGGATGAGCTCTCCCAGGTGCTGCTGCAGGTCGCGCTTGAGGGCTCTGCCTTCGCGGGCGCGCATGGTGGCCAGGTGTTCGGCCGCGCCGGTGAGGGCGGGCTCGAGCAGCTCCCATTCGTGGGTGACGTCTCGCTCACCTTCGGTCAGCTCGAGCACGCCGGGTTTGGCGAGGACGTGCTGCAGGGTGACGGCGCCTTCATCCAGCTGCAGGTGGCGCGCCACGTCGCGCATGGCCTTGAGGTAGGCCTCGGCGAGGCGGAGGTCGGGGAGCACGGTGTTCGGGCCGTCAGGCCCCACGCGGCGGATGGTGCAGTCGATGCGTCCCCGCTCGAAGCGCTGCCGCAGCAGGCTCACCACGCGGGGCTCGAGGGCGTTGTATTCGCGAGGCAGGCGTGTGTTGAGGTCGCGGAATCGATGGTTGACGGAGCGCAGCTCCACCACCACCAGGACGGCGCCGTTGGTCGCCTCACCGCGACCGAAAGCGGTCATGGAGTTCATGGAATGGTGATCTCGTATTCCTCGTCGAGGAACTTGTTGGGCCAGGGGCCGTTGTAGGTGCCGTCGTAGCAGGAGTCCGTGGAACAGGACGAGTTGCAGATGTCTTCGTTGAGCGGGATGAACAAGCCCGTACCGAAGTGCAGGTAGAGCGCCTCGAGCTTCTTGCGGCAGGTGTTGACGTCCCAGGCGATGATGTTGATGACGCTGCCTAGCGTGGCGTCGAACTCGACGGGTGGGTGGGTGTCCTGGGTGTTGTTGTTGTCCGCGAAGATGGCGACCCCGTCGACGTAGATCTCGACGTCGTCGTCAATGGTCCAGTAGTGGTAGACCGTGTTGCCCCCCGAGATGGTGTAACGGATGGGATCTTCCGTGTCCCAGACGGTGACCAGCACGCTGTCGGTGCCCGTCTCGAGCCGGGTGTCCAGCGCCACGAGCAGGATGTTCACGTCTCCCTCGGGGAGCTGGTCGGTGGTGAGGCTGACGAACCCGTCCGCTTCCGGGACGGAGTTGCCCAGGAACATCGTCTCGGCGTACCAGGCCACCGTGAGGTTCTCGGTGCCGTCTTCCAGGTCGTAGACGTAGCCCTGCAGCTCGGTCTCTTCGCCGAGCACCAGGTAGTGGCCGTAGTCGGGATCGGTGATCTCGACCTCGGGCTCGGTGTTCTCGTGGGGGTTGTATTCGGCGTTGCCCAGCAGGCGCACCGCGGCGGTGGGCTCGACGGGATCGTTGGACTGGATGAGCAGGAAGGTGTCGTGCTCGGCGGTCTCGGTGGGTGCGTAGGTGACGTCCATCTCGAAGGAGAAGCCTGCCTGCAGGCCGTACGGGAGCTCGGACACCTCGTCGGGCATCTCGAGGGTGAAGACCCCGAGGTCGTCCTCGAAGTCGATGCCGCTGATCCAGGTGGTGCCGGTGCCGGCGGCGGCCACCTCGAGGGTGAGGGTGTTGGTGGAGCCGGCGTCTACGTCCCCGAACCAGAGGGTCTCGGGGTCCACGTCGATGTCCGGCTCGATGCCGAAGCCGATCAGGTTCACTTCGGTGACCGCGTCTTCGGGGTCGTTGGTGGTGAGGCGGACGGTTCCGTAGTCCTGGCCGATCATGTCGGGGGTGTAGCGGGCGGACAGGGTCATGGATTCGTGGGGTTCGACCTTGTCACCCTCGAGCTCGATGAGCTCGAAGTCTCCGCTGGTGGTGCCGTCAAGCTCGCAGCCTTCGATCTGCAGCGTGCCCCTGCCGACGTTCTCGAGCGAGATGCCCACGTCGAAGTACTTGCCCACGACCACCTCGCCAAAGTCGATGGTGCTGGTAGACAGGGCCAACTCGGGATCGAGTGCCTGGAACTCGGTGTCGGGCGTGCACGCGAGCGCGAGCACGGCGAGGAGGGGGAGGGCCATGGTGACCTCGTGTGGATTGGGGCGACTAGAACTCGAAGTTGACGCCCACCGTCGCGCCATCTTGGACCGGAACCACCGCGAAGAACCCCCCGGTAGCTGCGAGCACGCCAGCCGCGATCCCGAGGCCCCAGTTGAGCCGATACCAACGCGCATAGTTGTTGTAGTAGTCTGCATATTCCTGGCCGTCGGGGACATCTTCGAGGTGGAACACCACCCAGTGGTCGTCTACGCCCCTACGATAGGCGAGGATGCTCCCGCCCGCCAGGATCGCGGAGGCCCCCAAGGCGGGTGCTGCCACGGCCCAGCGGCGCTTGCGGCCCTTGTCGGTCGCTGGCTCGTCCGGGGTTGGCTGGTCTTCGGGAGCCGGCTCGTCCTGAGCCATCGGATCGGCTTCGGGCTCTGGCTCTGGCTCTGGCTCGGACGGGGGGGTGACCTGGCAGATGACCAGGCCCGGCTCGTAGTTCCCCGCTTCGGCTGGGTGGACCTTGTCTCCGCTGGCCTCCGGGACTCGATAGACGACGAAGCGGTGCAGCTCGCTGGCGGTGAGCGATCCGTCGCCCGAGCGATCCGCTGCCCCCTCGAAGGCCTGGACCAGGATGGGAGCGAACAGGCCCTCGATGGATGGCTCGCGGGGGGAAGAGGCGGAGAGGATGACGGTGTTTTCGGCGAGGTCGGGCCAGCTCTTGGCGTTGGGCCCGAGGAGGGCCAGGCCGCCCAGTTCGCCTTCGTGGGCGGTGTCGGTGAGCAGCACCAGCGCCCTCACGTCCACTGCCTGTCGCACCTTGGCGCCCAGGTCCGCGATGCTCATGGCCGTGTTCTCTACGTTGTCTGGCTCGGCGTCATAGGTGAGCACGTAGGGATCGTCGAAGTCGGCCCCCATGCCGTGGGCCTCGATGTAGATGAGCAGCGTGTCTGCGGGTCCGACCATGGTGGGGAGGCTGGTGACCAGGAAGCTCTCGAGCGCTTGCCTGGTGGCGAAGCCGTCCTTCAGCTCCATGACCTCGAAGCCGGCGTGTTGGCGGAGGGCGGCCGCCAGGGCCTGCGCGTCGGTCGCTGCGTGTTCGAGATGGAGCTCGGCGGGGAGGTGGGCGTATTCGCTGACCCCGACCACGAGGGCCAAGTGCTTGCCTTCGGCCCAGGCCACGCCGGGTGTGCCCCAGAGGGCGCAGAGAGCGAGTGCCCCGCATGGGGCGGCCACCAGGTGACGGATTCCGGGAAGGGACGACGGGGTTGGCACTGGGAACTCCCTGGGGAGACGGATCATGGGCCTTCGTGGCACGCGA
>CAZVHW010000488.1:0-6092 GCA_964626835.1 uncultured Enterobacterales bacterium | reverse complement strand
GGAACCTGGTCCAGAAGGCCTCCAAGAGCGAGGCCAGGATGGGCAGGGTCGACCCTGTTCACAGGGGCGGTCCAGAGCCGATCCGAAACCACCTGGTTGATGGCGTGCGAAGCGGCTACTCGCTCTACAAGTGGCTCCCGCCTTGACATCTCGAGGGCTGTTTGTCGTTCTTATCCCCCAGACTTGCTGGCAGGCCTGTCGTCACCGTCGAGCGTGAGCCGGTCCTCGAGGCTCGAGGCGATGACTTCGACGGGTCGGTAGACCTCGTCCAACTGCTTGGCGGTCTCGCGTCGGATGGCGATGTTGCGGTTGCCAAGGTGTTGCCCGAGCTCTTCGGTGAGCTTGGCCTTCCAGCTCTGCAACGCCGTCTCGAGCTGGGAGTAGATCGTAGAGAACCTGGACTTGAGGTGCTTGGACACCGTCCGGGTGTGGTTGCGCTGCCCCTGGGGGACCTCGAGGTACATGGTGGACCAGATGCCCCGGGCTTCGATGAAGCCCTCGGCGAAGCCTCGCACCCGCTCGAGGTTGTAGCCGATGCCCTTGTGCCAGGACTGCTGGAGCAGCTCGAGCTCGGAGTGGGCTCGCTCCTGGATCTGTGCCCATTCTTCGCCCTCGACGCGGCCGAGGTTCTCCTCGAGGGACGCGAGGAAGGTATCCAACTCCTTGACGGCGGGGTCGAAGACAGAGCTGATGGCGTCGTTCAGCCCACGCAGGAACTCCCGGCCGATGGCGTTGGCGCGCCCCAGCTCGGGAGTGCCGTCGGCGTGCGTGATGGCGACCAGCTTGGACGCCACGGCTTCGATGTCGCCGTCGATGCGGTTCTCGAGGGCAAGCCGGGCGTCGTCGAGCTCGGGGCTGAGCCTGCCGGACAGCCACTGCTGCGCTCGCTTGCCCTCTTCTTCGATGAGGTCCTGCGCCGCCTTGCTCCGCTTTTCGAGGTCAGCCCGCCGCGTGGGGACCTTGTCGAGCATCTCCCGGAGCTTCTGGTCGGTGGCGGTGCGCTTGACCTGGCGGGCCTGCTGCAGCAGGTTCGTGTCGAGCCAGGACTGCAGCTTGGGCATTCGGGACTTCTTGATTCGCTTCTCGTTTCCGTCGCGCTGGCCCTTCAGGGCGAGCAGGCTGGAGACGCCCAGCACGCGGGAGAAGTAGGTGGAGAAGTCGTTCCCCACGTCTTCGACGACCTCTTCGGCTTCTTCGGGCAGCACCAGGTCGATCTGGTTGACCACGCCGATGGCCTTGCGGCGGTGCTCCTCGAGCTTGGCCAGGAAGGCCGCTTCGGTGCTGCGCCCGGCGGCTTCGACGTTGAACAGGAACAGGATGGCGTCCGACTCGGTCAGGTAGCCTTCGGTCAACGCAAGATGCTCGGGGAACGGAGCGTTGAGCCCGGGAGAGTCGACGATGTTGATCTTGCGCAGGACGGGCACCTCGAGGAACAACTCGACGTGGCGGACCTTCCGGATGAAGTCGTCTTCACCGCCTGTTTCGCGGACGGCATCGTCGATGGACGACAGGCCGTCGAAGTCCCGGACCGTGCCGTCGAACATCGAGATGCGCATACGCTCCTGCTCGCCGTAGCGGAGCAAGGTGATGGCGCCGGTGGTGACACCCTCGCCGCTGGGCAGCAACTCCCGGCCCAGGAACGCGTTGATGAAGGTTGACTTTCCGACGCTGTACTCGCCCATCACGGCGATGAGGGGCGGGTCGTCGTACCCGGCCTGCAGCTCGCGCGCTTCGTGGCCGAGGTCTTCCATCTGCTGGGCACCGGCCAGGCGCTCCACCAGGCGGCCCAGCACGTTGAGGGTCTCGAGCTGGGGCCCGGTTTCTCCGACGCTACCGGCTGGTGCCTTGGGCTTGGGGGTCTTGGGAGCCGCCGCCGCGAGGGCCTGGCGCTGCAGGGCCTCGATCTCGGCCTTGGTCCACCAGCAGTCGTCCTCAGGAACCTCTCCCGCGACGGTCAGGAACCTGCGGGCTTCAGCCGCTCGGTCCAGCTCAAGTAGAGCACGGCCACGGAGGAACGACACGTAGGGTCGCAGGAAGTCCAGTGCCTCATACTTGTCGACCCAGACCTCGGCCGTCTCCAGAGGGCGGGTGAGCTGTTCTGCCCTGGTGGCGTTGCCTTGTCGAAGGGCGCCTTCGGCGCCGATAGTGGCCTCGACTGGCAGAAACCGCTCCCTGGCTTGCGCGTCGTCAAGCAGGGCGTGCGCCTTGTGCATCCTCTGCCTTGCCGTGGCGAAATCCCCCGTGAAGATCGAGATCGCGCAGGTCATGAACTGGTAGAGAAAGGTGTCGTCGTAGTGCTTGTCCAGGTCGGGTAGGATCGACTTGATCTTGGGGATGTTGGAACCGCCGGCGGACCGCATCATCTGGTCCACGACGATGTGGTCCTGGGGGTTCTTCTTCAGCAAGCGCACCGCCAGGTCGACGGCCTCGTCTTCCTTGTCCTCCATACGCAGCTCGCCAACACGGAGAGACTCGGCTGCCTCATGGAACTCGAGCCGCTTCAGCTCTCGGATGGCCTTCTTGAGCTCGGACAGGTCGTCTCTGTCAAGGGCATATTCACCAACCGTGTTCCACACGCTCGCGCTGTCTCGGTCGTGACGCATCGCCTGGCGCAGGTCGGCCGCCGCGGCGTTGTTCTGCTCCAGCTGGAACTGGGCGGTAGCACGCCAGACGTAGGCACCGAAGTTGTCGTACTGCTCGATGGCGATCGTGGTGTGCTCCACGGCCTTGGAGGGGTCTTCCATGCGAATGTGGAGTCGCCCGATCTCACTCTGCAGGATGCCGGCGATGTGTGAGCCCGCCTCGAGCGCCTGCGCGAGCGCCTGCGCAGCACCAGAGAAATCATCGAGGGCCTCGAGGCAGTCGGACTTGATGTACAGCGCGGGACAACACCAGGGCTGGTACTCGAGCAGACCGTCCAGGGCGCGTACAGCTTCGGCGAACCGCCCCCCTTCGGCCAAGGACTCGGCGCGTTGGAAGCGGTCCTGCAGGTCGGCCCGTACCAGGTTGTTGGCGTACGCCATCAAGGTCCCGGCGTGGGCCTGCCAGTTCTGATCCTCCGCCCACATGATCGAGAATGGCCCGTCGACGGTGTTTACGGTGATCTGCTGCATGGAGTCGTCTGTTTCGACGTTGATGGTGGCGACGTGACCGATCCAATAAGCAGCGTCTTCGGTGAAGAATCCGGCGGCTGCAGACACCCCGAGGCGGAAGTTGGTGAAGAAGAGGATGCCCTCTCGGCCATCGATGTCGCCCGCACTGACCGTGCCCTCGATGGCTGCGATGAACTCTTCGTCTTCGTCAAGCTGGAACATTCCGTTCAGCGCCGCGATCTCTTCGTCCCATCCCATGTCGTTCTCTCCTGGCTTGAATGTCTACCCGACTATGCCCGCTGCACCGCCACCAGACGACGGCGCACCTTGACAGCGTCGGCCTGTAGCTGGACCAGCATGGCCTGCTTCTCGCAAATCCCCTCTTCGTCGGTCTCCTGCTGCTCCAGCAGCGTGGCCAGCTGGGCGTCGAACTCGGCGAGGATGCTGTCTCTGTGCTCGGCGATTTCGTCGTTGGCTTGCCGCTGGGCTTCTGCGACCGCGTCACGGAGCGCTGTCTCCACCCGGGAGGCGAGCTTCACCAACTGCGTGTCCAATCCGTCTCGCACCTTGTCACTCGCGGCTGCGACCTTCTGTTCACTGAACCAGCCGCCGAGCAGCGTGCTCCCGATGACGCTCAGGACGACGCCCACGGGACCCAGCAAGACCGCGCCGAGGAAACCCAGCACCCCGCCAATGGCGAAACTCCCAGCGGAATCGAGCACCACGTTGCTGGCGATGTCCGCCCGTAGGTCGAGCGCGGCGTCGCTGGCCAGGATCGAACCGTCCAAGGCGAGAACCTCGTTGAACTCCGTTCGCAGCTCCCGCTGTAGCTCCCGCATGGTCTTACGGGCCTCGACCCGATGGTCCGCCATGGCGTTGGACAGCTCGCGGGACGACTCGGTGAGCAGGTGCTCGAGGTGGGCCCGCACTTGCCTGGACAATCGCTCCTGGTAGGCGGCGACCTCCTGCTCCCCACCGATGTCGCCGGCGGTCAGGGGAACCGACGTCATGATGGGATCAGTGAGCTCGGGGATGGTTGCTGCGACACCCTGCAAGACCGCGTTGAGCCGCCGCTGCAAATCGTCGCGCAGTCCCTCGAGCTTCTGGTCGGCCTTCAGCTTGCGCGTCTCGTGCTCACGGGCCAGCACGGCGAACGACGACTCGAGCTCACGCGAGGACATGCGCGCGGCCTTGACCTCGACGGTCAGGGCATGCTCGGCCTGAGACAGCAACTCGAGCAGCGCGGTCGCAACCTCTCGGAGCAACGGTAGACCGCGTGACTCCTCCAGGAAGGCACCGAGCTGACACTCGAGCTCCGGAATCGCTGATCGCGCCAGCAATTCGTCGGCATCGCGCACCTCACCGAGCCGGGGATCGTCTTCGATGTCGTCCTGATCCAGCTCTCCCACCTCGAGCCGCCGGGCCGTAAGGGCCCAGTAGGCTGCGACCGGGAACACCTTGGCACCGCGCACCAAGGAAGAGGTACGCTCCTCGGCGAACGAGATGGCCTGGGAGACCCCGCTTGGCTCGAGCTGATCGATCTTGTTGAGCAGGTAGAAGATCTTGTCATCCACGAAGCTGTGGAGCTGCTCGAGGAAAATGCGGGTGGACTCGCCGAAGGGCTGCCGGCCCGTGGCCATCAGGATGACCGCATCGCAGGTGGGGAGGATGTCCTGGGTGGTGGCGGTGTGGGCATCGATCAGGGATGACAACCCAGGCGTGTCGATGATCTCCACGCCGTTGCGCAGCATGTCGATGGGGTAAGCCAGGCGCACCTCGAGGATCTGCTTCTCGTTGCGCGGGTTGCCTCGCTCGGTCGTGAAGGCCTTGAGCTCCCGCAAGTTGACCTGCTCGCTGTGGCCGTCCAAGAAGAGGACCTCGAGCTCTTGTTGCTCGGCGAACCGGATGCGGTTGACCGTGGCGGTGGTGGGGCGCACCGCGGTAGGCAGGATCTGGCGACCGAGCATGGCGTTGAGCAAGGTGGACTTTCCGGACGAGAAATCGCCCACCACCGCGACCCGGAACACGTGGTCGCGCAGGCGCTGCAGTCGGCCGCCGATGGCGTCCACCACACGGTTGTCATTGTGTCGGAGCTTGTCGGCGAGGCCGGCGCGTTGCACAATGGAGCGGGTGGTCTCACCCGCCTGGAGCACATCGTCGCGCATCTGCGCGTAGCGGTTCGCCAAGCCTTGCATGGGTTCCTGCAGAAGCTTGTCAGGCACGTCTCGACCTGCGGGCAGACCACTGGTGTCGAGACCAGCTGCTTGCTTTCGGATTCGATTCATGAGCTCGAGGGCACGTCGCTGCACCTCGGGGCTCTCGTCCACGCGGGCGTTTCGCTCGATTTCCTCGAGCTTTTCGGCGGCCAACTCGGTGTCGCCAAGGGCGATCAACAGCTCCGCGTGCTCGAGCTCGAGCGCCGAGGCGACCACAGGAGGCAGGCCTTCACCCGCCCGCGTACGGACTGTCTCGAGCAAGCCCATGGCGCGGACACCCTGTCCCGCCCGTCCGAACTCCTGAGCCGCCAGGCCTTCGAGCACGACGGATGCGGTCTGGGCTGGGTGAACGATGGGCTCACCGTGCAGGTGGAACGGAACCACGATCCGCGAGCTGCGAACGTGCCTCGAGGCCTCGAGGAACAACTCGGCACTGCGTTCGCGGTTCATGCTGGGGAAGTCCCGACCGAGCACCTCCACAGCGTCCAGGACGTACCGGGCCGCGAAGGCGACCGACACGGGATCGGGCTGACTCTCCAGGATGCTCTGTCCGGACTGGACGAGCAGCCCGAGTGCTTCGGCCTGGGACGCCTGGTCATCTGCCAGCCACGCCAGCCGCAGGGCGCTGCGGATGGCGCAAGCCGGCTCGCCCGCCTGCATGTAGGCCTCCCAGGAACGAGTGATGGAGTCTTTCCTGGCCTGCTTGTCGTCGGTGAGCCGGTACTGCTGCTCCGCGGACCAGCCGGGGATCAGATGGGCGAAGGCCACGCCCTCGAGCTGCCCC
>CAZVHW010000487.1:0-6106 GCA_964626835.1 uncultured Enterobacterales bacterium | reverse complement strand
CGTCGACAGATCCACAGTGCGGTGGCCCGCTGGTACGAGAGCGCCCCGGAGGACGACCCGGCAACGCTCCTTCCGTTGCTGGCCTACCACTGGCGCAAGGCGGGTGACGACGCCAAGACCCTCTACTACTGCACGCGAGCCGGTGAGCACGCCTTGGCCCGCGGGGCCATGAAGGAAGCGATCTACTTCCTGCGCCACGCGGTCGGTCTTGCGGCGAAGTCCCGCGAGCGCAAGGGTCGCTCCGCGGACTGGCTCCATCGTGTGCGCACCCGGCGCAAGCTGGGCGAGGCGTACGCCAACGTCAGCGAGACCCGCTTGGCCCTCGAGCAGCTCCAGACGGCCCTCGAGGAGCTTGGGCATCCCTTCCCGCGCGGCCGATTCCGTCGCATCCTTCAGGCGAGCTGGGAGCTCGTTCGTTTGTTCGGGGGCCTGCTGTGGCCTCGGCGGCTGCGGCTCCCCTTGAGCCCCGGGGCGCGGGAGCGCATCGAGGAACTCACCAGGGTCCAGTCCCGCGTCGCCGACGAGCTGTTCGCGCTGACGGATCTCGAGGGCATGCTGGTGGCCGCCTTGGGCGCCATCAACCATGCGGAGCGCATCCAGATCTACGAGCCCGCGGTCTATGCCTACAACGCCATCGGCTACGTCCTCGGTGTGCTGGGCCTGCGGGGCCTCGGCGGGCGTTTTCTCGAGCGCGCCCGCAGCGGCGATGCGCTCGCGATCTGCAACAGCCACTACGCTCGCGGCTTGTGGCTGCTGGGTGATGCTTGCTTGGTGGAGGGCGAGCAGGAGATTCGTGCCGGGCTCGAGCACGCGCGCCGGGTTGGGGACATCCCCGCCATCGCTACCGGCGTGTCTTGTCTCGGCACCCACTACGAACTCACGGGGGACTTCCAGGGTGCCCTGCGGCAGTGGCGGGAGCTGTTCCACGTGGCCGATCGCATGGCCGACGTGCGCCACGAGTTCTGGGCCTCCATCGCCATCGGTGGATCCCTCTGCATGCTGGGTCGCGTGCTCGAGGCCTTGGAGTGGATTCGACGCCACGAGGACCTGCTCGCGCAGGAAGACCGCATGACGGCGGTAGGGTTCCACGGTCAGCGTGCCCAGGCCTTCCTGCGAGCCGGGGAGCTGGTGCTGGCTAGGGAGGCCGCCGACCTGACCCAATCAGTACGTGCGCGAGACGGGCACCCACATCTTCACGCACGTCAAGGGCCTGACCGGCATGTGCGAGGCCTACCTCGCGCTGTGGGAGGCGGCCCAACGGGATGGCAAGGTAGGAACGGCCTCGTCGTTGCGGCGCGTCTCCGGGCGTTCTTGCCGCCTCTTCAGGCGCTATGCGAGCCACTTTCCGGTGGCAGCCTCGCGGGCAGCGCGGTTTTCGGGGACCGCAGCGTGGCTGGCGGGCCGTCACGGGAGGGCCCGGACCCTCTGGTCGCAGGCCATCCAAGAAGCCCAGGCTCGCGCCATGGACTACGACGAAGCGCTCGCCTGGCTCGAGATCGCGCGGTTTTCACCACCCGACGATCCTCGGCGGTCGGAGAACCTGGCGCGTGTCCGCGCCCTCAGCCTGGGCCTGGGAGTGGAGCTGGGGCTAGCGATCCAGCGAGTCGAGGAGGGATCCAGCTGGATGTGGACGGGGACCGGGGGAGGGTGAGCTACCAGCGCGCCTCGAAGGCGACGTGATTGGGCCCTCCGGACACCGAGACCCGCTCGCCGCCCACCCACGAGATCGTCCCTGCTCCCAATCCCAGCAACGCGATGCCGGCCTGGATGGCCGCGACGGTCTGGCGGGGACGGACCTGGTCTTCCAGGATGGTCTCGGCGGCACTCTCGTCGGGCTCGTCCAGGTAGTCCAGGTACGCCTCTCGGGCCTGGGCGTAGTTGTAGACGGCCGCGGTGGCGGACACGGCACCGGCTCCCAAGGCCGTCGAGCCGAGGACCTTGCGCCCCGGACCTTCATCCGGGTCCAGGGGCCCGTCCAGGCCCTCGGTGGTGGCCCAGAGCGCCACTCCTGCGGTGATGGCGGCCAGTGATGCGGCGCCTTGGGCGATGGTGGCCACCTGGCGCGGTCGCACTTCGTTGGTCAGCCACCACTCGGCTTCGGAGTCGCTGGGTTCGTCCAGGTAGCTCTGGTACGCTTCCCGGGTCTGGGCGTAGCTATACAGCGCGGAACTCCCGAGGCCCAGACCGGCGCCCAGTACGGTGCCGTTCAGGACCAGCCGGGCGGGGGTTGGTGCGGTCGTGGGTTCCTGGGCCCACAGCTCTGCGGGAACCAGCAAGAGGGCGGCGCCCAGGAGGGGACGCAGTGCTGCGGGCATGAACGATCCCTTCCTACCAGGGATGGCAGGTTTGGCAGCTGGCCGGGTCGGGGAACCCGTCGAGGCCCGAGTGGGCGATGTCGTGGCACTCGTTGCAGGGGGACAGGTCCGTGTGCCCGGCCGCGGCACCGTTGTTGCCGTGGCAAACGACGCACTCGTGCGGGTCCATGCCCTCGTCGTGCTCGTCTTCCTCGTGGCAGCTCCAGCAGTCGGCATCCCGCCAGCCCTCGTGAGTGTCGGCTGGCACGATGGAGCCGGTGGTGGTGTCGGTGTCGGTGTCGGTCGCGGCGCTGGACGCCGGTGGGCTCTCGTAGGGGAGACAGGCGAACGCGGCGAAGGCGAGTCCGACCATCAGGATGCGGGTCATGGAGTGTTCCGGGTGCATGCGACGTGGTGTACACTTTGTCGTTGGCGTGGCCACTGTCAAGGCTTCCGACGATAGTGGGCGGAGGAAGAGGACAGCACCACCCGTATCGGGAGTCGAGCCTGCGGACGATGGCTGCTTCGTGGTATTCAGCGTAACCATGAGTCTTCTTCGCCGTGCCTTCGCGCCCGCCATCGCCAGCTTCCTCGTGGGCTCTCTCTTCACGAGCGGCGAGTCGTTTGGGGGCGAGGTCGAACTCGAGACCGTCACTCAGGTTCGGCACGACCACTTCGGCGATCTGTACGTTCCGACCTGGCAGCTCTTTCGGTTCGACCAGGCCGCCGGCCCGGTCGAGGTGCAGGGCTACGGGGGCCTCGAGTGGATGGCCGGGCTCTCGCAGCCGCTCGATGCGGACATCTATGATCTCCACGTGGGGGGCGACCTGCTCGGCGGTTCCTGGGCCGTGGGTAGGCAGCAGGGGCTCGCCGCCCTTAGGCGACAGACCTTCGACGGGGTCAGCTACTCGCATCCCCTCGGCGAGCGCTTCCGCGTCGGGACCTGGGCAGGCATGGCTCGGCACCAAGACGCCGACGACCTGCACGAGTGGGCCGCCATGGGCCGCGCCGAGCTGGGCTTCACGGGCGACCACCTGCGTGCCCGTGCGGGCTTCGAGATGGCGGATGGACTCGGCACCTACCTCGTGGC
The DNA here is from genome assembly GCA_964626835.1 of uncultured Enterobacterales bacterium. Lineage (GTDB taxonomy): Bacteria > Myxococcota_A > UBA796 > UBA796 > JAFGLY01 > CALDOK01. The sequence goes on along the minus strand of CAZVHW010000487.1, from coordinate 2,722 downwards.
ACGCGAAGATGTCGAGGCCTGGCTGAGCCTGGGCAGCGGGCCTCGCCCGTCGCGTCTGGGCGGTCGGATTCTGGTCGCCGAGCGGCCGGGATCTTCCGATTCCGGGGAAGCCACGATCATCGAGTGGGCTCGGCTCGAGTTTTCGGCGCGTCCGGTCAGCCCCCTCGAGACCAGTGTGCACGTGCAGCATCGCGAAGCCGCCGATCCCGGCTCGCTGTTTGGCGATGCGATCCTCGACGCACTCGCGGGTGGTGCGGTGCAGGAAGCGGGCCTGGGCATCCGTGTGCTGGGCGCCCGTTGGTCGGCGCTGTCCGTGCGGACGGCCCTGGTGGGCTACGGTGAGGGCCACGAGTGGGGTCACAAGGCGGACATCTCGTGGATGCCTGGCCGCAGCAACGCAGCTGTGCGTGTTTCCCCCGCCTTCGTCTCGCGCACCGGGCCGGGTGGTCGCTACCATGGGGCGTCGGCAAGGGTGCTGTGGCGGGCCAGCGACGCCACGGCCCTCTCCGGCCGCGGTGCCGTGGTGCCCTTCCAGAAGAACAGCGAGCCCTGGGACGTGGTCCTCAGCTATGGATTCGAGCTGCAGCACGCGTTCGCGTCCTGGCTGCGTGTCGGAGCCTTGGTTGAAGCCGCCTCGGACAGGGAGCGCCTGGTGGACGTGCGCGGTGGCGCCACCCTGAACCTCGGGTGGTCCTCATGAGGCCCATGGACTTCCTCTCGAGGCGACTCGCCGCCGTGCTGCTGGCCAGCCTGGCGTTGGCCCTGCTGGGGGCCGCCAGCCAGGGCTCCTTCGAGCCGGCCTACGACCACGACCTGCACGAGGCGGCCAACAAGCAGGCAGGGCTGAACTGCGTCTCCTGCCACACCCTGGGCCCTGGCGGTTCGGGTCCCACGGGCATGAAGGCCACGCTCGTGGTCGAACCCGCGGCGCTGTGCCATGGCTGTCACCAGAAGGGTGGAGTCTCGCCGGTCGATGGCGCCGCCGTGGTCCGGGGCCCTCGGCCGTGCGAGACGTGTCACCTGGTCGCGGTGGTGCCCCCCAGCCACGGCGCCGGCTGGAAGAGCGGCCACGGTGTCGACGCCCGCATGGACGCCCGTAGTTGCAGGGATTGCCACAAGCAGCGCGACTGCCTGGACTGCCACCAGCGCAAGGAATCCGCGCAGTTCCGGGTGCACGACCGGGGCTGGGAGATGCTCCACGGCATCGATGCCCGCACCGATCCCACCTCCTGCGACGGCTGCCACCTTCAGGCCGACTGCGTCGCCTGCCACGCCACGGACCGTGGGAGAGCGCCATGAGACTACAGGCGACAGCGTTCGTTCTGGTCTTGCTCGCAGGTTGCGCGCCAGCGGAACCCTGTTCCGGCTGGCTGGACGCCACCGAAGGCGACGCAGGCCTGGTGCTCACCGCCGACGAGCATGGCCCTGGCTGGGAAGAGACCGCCTGCTTTCAGTGCCACCAGGCCTGGAACATCCACCCAGTGGACTGCGTGGACGAGGTGTGGTTGGGGATGATCGACTCCGTTGTCGATGAAGAGGACACCCTCAGCTGCACGGGTTGCCACGGCATGAACGGCACTACGGACCAAGACTGGGTGGTCGCGACGACCGGTGCCAGCTGACGGGACGTCACCTGGCCTTGCGGCCTCTGGCTGCTTCCCTCCAACCACCGGGGTGGGCGTAGATCACCCGGAAGGCTTCGTACCAAGTGACCGTGGCCCAGGTCACCACGAGCCACAACAGGGCGGCTTCGAGGGGTAGGTTGGTCCAGCCTGGGATGAAGATGCCCAGCATCTGGTCGCTCTGGTAGCCCCACCACTGGTAGGGGATCGCCAGGCTGGCTTCCCAGATCATGGAGACGGCCACGGTGACGAACATGACCAGCGAGAAGGCGCGCCAGCTGATGAGGGCCCGCACCGAGCGGTACATGAGCACCACGGGACCGAAGGCCGCGAGCACCAGGAAGGTGAAGTACCCGGGGAAGCCTTCGTTGTAGGAGTGCGGTCCGTACCATTTGTAGAGGATGGCGGCGCCCACGAGCAAGACGCAGAGCATCAGAGACGGTCAGTGAGGCCGGAGGATCCCGTTCTCGGGGGTGGGCATGCGGCCACGGCTCTCGAGCCAGGCCACCTTGACCCAGACGTAGGCCAGCAGGATGACCACGAATCCCATGATGTAGAAGACGAACTCCTCGAGGGGGACCGAGCCCCCCACCACGGGCACCATGATGCCGATGGTCGCGTCCAGGTTGACGAAAGTGAAGAAGCTGGTGGCGAACAGCACGTCGAGGACGCAGCCCAGGACCGGGAGGATGACCAACACGGTGTAGAACGCCTTTTTGTCCGGGACCGCGATGTCTTTGTGGGACAGGAACCACAACGCCATGGCCACCGCAGGAATGATCCAGAAGCCCAGCGAGACGGTGTAGCCGAAGGGCGTGGGGTCGCCTTCGACGGGCATCATGGGACGCGGCTCGCGGATGGTGGCCAGGGTGAGGATGGTGGGCAGCAGCACCGCGGCCAGTATGGCCGCGAGGGTACCCCCCCCGAGATGGTAGCGGCGCTCGGACATGGTCACCTCCCAGGGGTAGGGGAACATGGTAGCGCGAGCCGGGAGCGGAGGGCGGCTCCATGGGAGACGGTCCGTCTCACGGGAGGAGGAAACGGGCGGGTCTTCCGGATCCCGGTGGGTGGAAGACAGGCAGCCGGAGAGGTCATCCTCG
>CAZVHW010000486.1:0-6122 GCA_964626835.1 uncultured Enterobacterales bacterium | reverse complement strand
GTCGCCCTCGGGTGGTGAGGTGTCGTCCTTGCTTTCTCCGCAGGCCAAGGCGAGCGAGAGGGCAAGGGAAAGGGCGATGGGCATCAGTCGGGACATAGGCTCCTCCAGGTCGCTCGGGTGTTTAGGTGAGCGACCATCAGAGGCTAAAGGGCCCGAAGTCCGCACACAAGTCGGATCATGGCAGGGAGCCGTCCTCGGTGAGGAAGGCTACGCTCCGCAGGCGTCGAGCTGTCCTGCGAGCCACCTCGGCCACTGACCTCTCGTCCCCATCCGCTCAGCTCAGCACCGCCATCGCCTCGCGCAGTGCCGTGCGGAGCGGCGCCAGGACCTCGGCGCCGTCCGGACGGGCCAGCTCTTCGGTCGCCCCGTCGAAGACGACGCGCCCCTGCTCCAGCAGCACGATGCGCGAGGCGGTCCGCAAGGCGTCGAGGGGATCGTGGGTCACGTGCACCAATGCGAAGCCTCCGCCCTGCTGACGCTCCATCAGCAGGCGCGTCATCTCGAGCTTCAGGGGCAGGTCCAGGGACGCGAAGGGCTCGTCGAGCAGGAGCAGCGCGGGCTGGGGAGCCAGTGCGCGGGCCAGAGCCAGGCGCTGCCGTTCTCCGCCGGACAGCTCCGCCGGGCGTGCCTCGGACCGCTCCGCGAGTCCGACCTCGTCGAGCGCCGACGAGGCTCTCGCGTCCAGCTCGCCCCGAGACAAACCGCGACCTCCGAGCACGAAGTGGAGGTGCTGCCGCGCCGTCATGCGAGGCCAGAGCGCCAGATCCTGGAACACCAGCGAGATCCTCCGTCGCGCAGGAGGCACGAGGCAGCGCGTTCGCGCCGAGACATCGCGCCCAGCGAGGCGGACCGTTCCCTCCACGGCGCGCTGCAGGCCGGCGATGGTGCGTACCAGCGTGGTCTTCCCGCTCCCGGAGGCGCCCAACAGGGCCACCCGCTCACCGCTGCCGACGCTCAGGTCTACGTCGCGCAGGACCGCGTGGTTACCCAGCTCGACTCGCAGACCCGACACGGTAAGGGCTGGGCTCATTCAGACCTCCGGCGAGGCAGCAGGGCCAGGATGGCCGCCACGAGCAGCGCGGACAGGCCCAGCTGAAGCAGGGACAGCACCGCGACCTGGGCCACCGGAGCGTTGGCCTCGAGGGTCAGGATCCGCACCGCCAAGGTCTCGCCGCCCGGCGGGTAGACCAGCAGCGTGGTGCCCAGGTCGCGCATGCACAGCAAGGCCAGGGCCACCACCACCGCCAGGGCCGTCCTGGACACGGGTGGGGCCGTCACCCAGCGCCAGCGCGCCAGCACCCCGGAACGCGCGAGCCATGCGGCCTCCTCTTCTGCTTGGGGGATCGTCGCGAACAGCACCTCGAAGGCGCGTAACGTGACGTAGAGATAGCGGCCCGCGAGCCCCAGCAGGACCACCGCGGGGCTCCCGTAGAGCCAGAGCGACGCCGGGCGATTCCACAGCGCGATCAGGCCGGTGCCCAGCACCACCGCGGGCAGGGTCAGGCCCAACAGGGCCGCGCTGGCAGCGATGGGCTTCCTCCGTGGATCGCGAGCCCAGGCGTGGCCACCGAGCAGGCCGATGATCACCAGCGCCGCGCTGGCGCCGGCCGCGTACAGCAGCGTCCGTCCCACCGACCCCAGCGCCGGTCCCAGGGCCGAGAGCGACTCGGGGCCCGAACTCGCCATCCACACCAGACCCAGCAGAGGGAGCGTGGCTGCCAGCCCAGCCGTCACCAACGCGGTCTGCCGCAATGCGCCGCTGCCCAGCAAGCCCGGGTCCAGGCCACCGCCTGCCCGGGCGGAGGGTAGGATCGCACCGCCCCGGTCGAGTCGCAGCAGCAGCGCCGTCCCAGCCAAGGCCAGCGCCACCAGCGGAAGGGAGCGGGACAGCGCCTCGCCGGGCCGGAAGGAGAGGTCTGCCAGGCGGGTGAACACGGTGCCCGCATAGGTCTGCAGTCCCAGCAGGGTCGGCCCTGCGACCTCTGCCAAGGTGAGCAGGAACACGAGGGTCGCCCCGGCCAAGGCAGCTGGCAGAGCCTGCCGTGCGACCACCCACACCAGCGTATCGCGCGGCCTGCGGCACAGGACGGCGGCCTCCACGGGTGACGGGTCCATGCCGCGCACGGCGGCCAACACGAGCAGTGTCACCAGTGGGGTCAGCGCCAGCACCTGCAACGCGACGAAGCCGCCGGACCCGTGGAGCGCGCGGTCGGCGGTGGCTCTCAGCGCAGGGCCGGCCACGGCCTCGAGGGGCCCGCCCCGGGCTGCGCCGTGGACCATGCCCAGGGTCAGCAGGTAGGGCGGCAGGCACAGAGGGAGCAGGTGAAGGAGCGCGCAGGCTCGGATCCAGGAAGGTCGGATGGTGGCCAGGGCGGTCCCCAGGCCCAGGCCACAGCCGCCGGCGATCGCGCCCGCGAGGACCGCCTGCGCGACGCTCGCGGCCAGCAGCTGCAGCAAGACCGGGTTGGTCAGTGCGAACCACGGGGCCGTGGGCTCGGCCCCACCGGCGCTCGAGCGCAGGGTGGTCAAGGCCACTACCGGTGCGACTACGCACAGCGCCGCCGCGATCCCAGCCACCCGATGGCCCCAACGCACATCGGCCGCGTGGGCCAGGGAGCCATGCGTCAAGGTCCGCCGGTCCCCTCGGCCCAGGCCACGAAGCCGGGGTGCAGGCGCTCCACCTCACGGCCCAGCGCCGCGTAGTCCACCTCCATCGCGTCGATCTCCGCCACCGAGCGCACACCGGGGGGGGTCGGGACGCCAGCGCGGAGCGGCATCTGGCGACAGGCAGCGTGGGCCAGGGCTTCCTCGACCTCCGCCGAGCTCAGGTACTCCATCGCCGCTTCCGCGGGCTCCGGGTTGGGCCCCCCGGCGATGCGGATCACCGCGGTGGGGATCACCAGCGTGCCCAGGCCCCCGGCGTCGGGGAAGATCAGCTCGACCGGAGCCCCGCTCTGCACGGCTACGGCGGCGTCGTCGGTGTCGACCACCCCCCAGGCGACCTCTCCGGCGGAGACCAGCCGCTTCACCTCGCCGTTGGAGGCGGCCACGCGGACCCCGTTGGCGCGCAGGCCGGACAGGAAGGCACGTCCTTGCTCGTCGCCCCAGGCATCGAACAGCGCTGCGATGTGGGTGGTCGTGGTGCCGAAGGCGGGGTTGGCGATGGCCGCTTGGTCCTTCCAGCGCGGGTCGAGGTAGTCGCGGACGGAGCTGGGCCGCTCGCCCGCGGGCACGCTCTCCGTGTTCACCAGGATCACCCGGGCCCGAGCCGAGAAGCCGGTCCAGCTACCGTCTGTCCCGCGGAACGCCGCCGGAATCTCCCCAGCAGCCTGCGGCTCGTAGGGCGACACCAAGCCCCGCGCGATCAAGATCTGGGGACGGAAGGGATCGCCGGACCAGAACAGGTCTGCGCGCGGGTGCTCCGCCTCCGCCAGCAGGCGGTTCAGGACACCCGTGGATTTGGTCTCCTCGGTGTCGTAGACCGCCAGCACCTCAATGCCCTGCTGCTGCTCGAGGGCCTGGAGCACCGGCTCGGCGAAGACCTGGTCCACCGAGGTGTAGACCACGACCTGCCCGGGCGAATCCTGGGGATTGGACCCGCACGCGCACAGCGCGAGCAGGAAGGCGCCGGCGGCGGGCCGCCAGCTCACGGGGCCACCGGCTCGACGCGCAGGTCGTCGAACAGTGCCGCAGCGTCGGCCTTGGTCCACAGGCCGACCATGCCAGCCTCGGAGAAGGTCTCTTCGTCCACGCTGAGCAGCAGCTCGCCGTCGAGGTGGCAGTCCACGTGGCTCCCCACGGCCACGATGCGGATCGTGTGCCAGGCGGAGGTGTCGCCGGGGGCCGCCGCGCTGGCGAGCTGCTTGCGGCGGCCGTCCTTGACGTAGTAGACGCGGAAGTTCGACTCCAGCGGGTTCCAGCGCGCGACGTAGTAGTTCGCGCTGTCAGCGGCGCGCCATACGGGGCCTCCGCCCTGGTCCTCCCGACCCGTGACCGCGCGTACCGCCACCGTGAGATCCAGATCCTGTGGATGGATGCCATCGGCCAGCGCGAGGTTGAAGGTGCTGCCGCGGTTCGACGAGGTGGTGATGCCGAAGGCGCTCGGTGGCGTGGGGGCGTCGGCTCGCGCGACCGTGGTCCAGGTGGCCAGCTTGCCGCGACCGTTGCTCTCGCCGATGGACCAGCCGCTGGGGATCCCACCTTCGGGGATGCTGTCGAAGCTCCAGGAGCTGCCCCCCGAGATCGCCTCGGGCGGCGTGGGAGCGGGGGCCGGCGCTGGTGCGGCCGGGCTCGCCGAAGGGGCCGCCACCTGCGCGACGGGGGCGTCGAGCTGCCCACCCGGTCCGCAAGCCGCGAGCGCGGCCGCCAGGGGAGCGGTGAGCAGGGAGCGTGCGGATGGCTGACGTCTCATGAGGTACCTCGGGTGACCGTGGGCGGGAGGCGGCCGTGGCCGCTTCGTTGGCCCACCTATCTCCGCAGCAATCGGGAGCCTACCGTCCGGAGTGTGCCAGGGGCCACCGTTCGGTCCGCCTTGGGGGGCATGGGGGCGCCCACTCGGGCTGCTCATGTCGTGGCCAATCGACCTGGACACCATCGATGGCGAGGTGGTGGGCATCACCGCTCCAGCTCGCCCGAAGGGGTGGCGGGCAAGCTGGACTGCGTTCAGGGGCGTCTGCCGGCGGCCAGGATGGGGGTTCCCCCGTGCACATGGGGCGAGCCCGGGAGCTCTTCCTTGGTGAAGTCGGCCGCCAGCCGCTCGAGGGGTGCCCAGGTTTGGCGGTAGGGATCGGCCCGGGCGATGAGCTTGATGTACGAGGTCTGAGGGACCCAAGACTCGGCCCAGATATCGAACACCGCGCAGCGCCCGCCCGGCTCGAGCAGCTCGAAGGCGGCCTCGAACACCGCCTCCCAGTCTGGCACCACCGTCAGGGCCAGGGTGAACAGCAGCCCGTCGAAGCGATCTCGGTCGCCGAGCAGCTGTCGGATCTCGGCGGCATCCATGACGCTGACGTCCCGCCGCAGGAGGATCACGTTTTCCCAGCCGTTCTTCTGCACCCGAGCCCGGGCCCGGGCGAGCATACCCTCGGAGAGGTCCACACCGACGATCACCCCCTCGGGCCCGACGCGCTCCACCAGGCTGGCGAAGTCCTGGCCTGTGCCGCAGGCGGGCACCAACACCGCGGCGCCTGGCTCCAGGCGCAGTGCGTCGGCGATCTTCGGGCGATAGTCGCGGTAGACCGACTCGACGCCCAGGTCGTAGAACTTGGAGAAGATGTCGTACCAGCTCAAGCTTCGCTCCCGTGCAGCGGGCGAACATAATGTGCGAAGGTCATCAGACAGGAGCCACCCATGCAAGAGACCCCAAACAAATCCCGAGCACGCGGCCCCATGCTCCTGGTGATGGGCCTGGCCGCCCTGGGGCTGGTGGGGCTGGTGGGGCTCGTCTCTGTGCGTGTCTTCCTCTTCGAGCCGTACAGGATCCCGGCGGCGAGCATGGCGCCCACCCTGCCCATCGGCGAGTACATCCTGGTCGACAAGCGCTTCGGCGAGGTGGCTCGGGGCGATGTCATGGTCTTCGAGTATCCGGAGGACCGGAAGGTGGACTACGTCAAGCGCGTCATCGGCCTTCCCGGCGAGCAGATCGAGCTCCGCAAGCAGATTGTATACATCGACGGAAGCCCCTTGGAGAGCAGCTTCGTCGATGAAGCAAGCTGGACCGATGGTCAGTGCCGCGACAACCAGGCCAAGTTGCTCGAGGAAGGGGACGGCACTCGGACCTGGCAGGTGCTGCACGCCTCCAGCGGCTTCCCCCGGATGGCCAACTTCGGGCCCACGCAGATCCCGGCCGACCACTACTTCGTACTGGGCGACAACCGCGACAACAGCGCCGACTCCCGCATCTGGGGCACCGTCCCGGCCGACCACCTGGTGGGCCGGCTGAGCCACCAGATGTTCTCACTGGTTCCCTGCGGCAGCTGATGCCACCACCACCCCGGCCTGGGGTTCGCCAGGCCAGGGCGGGCAGCGCTCGGATGCCGTGCTGAAACAGCGCCGGCTTGGACAGGGGATCGGCGACGGAGACGTACGGAAGCTGCGCCTTGGTGGTCAGGTCCTCGCCCATG
>CAZVHW010000485.1:4362-6123 GCA_964626835.1 uncultured Enterobacterales bacterium | reverse complement strand
ACCTTTCGCGAAAACGAGGCGGTGGTCGAGCGGGTCATGGACTCCATGGACCTCGAGCGCGAGCGCGGGATCACCATCCTGGCGAAGAACACGGCCGTTCACTACGGCGGCACCAAGATCAACATCGTGGACACCCCGGGCCACGCCGACTTCGGCGGAGAGGTGGAGCGAGCCCTCGAGATGGTGGACGGTGCCTTGCTGCTGGTGGATGCCAGCGAGGGGCCCCTGCCCCAGACCCGCTTCGTGCTGGGCAAGGCCCTGGCCGACGGCCTCGAGATCCTGGTCTGCATCAACAAGATCGACCGCCCCGATGCCCGAGCGGGCGAGGTGCTGCAGGAGGTCTATGACCTGTTCATCGACCTGGGCGCCGACGAGGAGCAGCTCGAGTTCCCCGTGCTGTACGCCTGCGCCAAGGAAGGCTACGCCCACCTGGACAACAAGCTCGAGCCAGGTGACCTCAAGCCCCTGCTGGACGTCATCGTGGAGCAGGTCCCACCGCCCTTGGGGCTCTCCGAGCGGCCTCTGCGCCTGCTGGTGACCCAGCTGGACTACGACAACTATGTCGGGCGGCTGGCCATCGGGCGTCTGTACGACGGCAGCATCCGTCGGCACGACGAGCTGGCCCTGGTGGGAAAGACCGGGATCACGAAGGTCAAGGTCGTGCAGCTGTACACCTTCGAGGGGCTCAAGCGCATCGAGACGAACGAGGCCATCGCGGGCGACATCGTCGCCATCGCCGGCATCGACGCCATGGACATCGGCGACTCGTTGACCGATCTGGTCGATCCCAATCCCTTGCCCAGGCTCAAGGTCGACGAGCCCACCATCGGGGTCACCTTCCTGGCCAACACCGGCCCCTTGTCCGGACGGTCGGGCAAGTACCTCACGGCCCGGGAGCTGCGGGACCGTCTGGAGCGGGAAGCCCGCTTCAACGTTGCCGTGCGCATCGACAGGGGCGGTCCCGTGGACAGCATCCGCCTCTTCGCTCGCGGTGAGCTGCAGATCGCCATCCTCATCGAGCAGATGCGGCGCGAAGGCTTCGAGATGTGCGTCAGCAAGCCCGAGGTGCTCACGCGCGAGGTGAACGAGCGGCTGCAGGAGCCCTACGAGCTGGCGCTGCTGGACCTCCCCCAGGAGTTCATGGGGGTGGTCACCGAGCGCATGAGCCTGCGCAAGGGGCGCATGGTCAGCATGAAGATGGCCGGCTCTGGCCGTGTAAGGGTGGAGTTCCGGGTGCCCTCTCGGGGCCTCATCGGCTTTAGGGGTTCCTACCTCAACGACACCCGGGGCATGGGCATCTTCAACCGCATCTTCGACAGCTGGGACCTCCACGCCGGCTACATCCCCTACCGCCAGAACGGCTCCCTTGTAAACGACCGCAGCGGCCAGACCACCACCTACGCGCTCTACCACCTGCAACCCCGGGGCAAGCTGTTCGTGATCCCCGGCGTGCAGGTCTACGAGGGCATGATCGTGGGTGAGAACGCGCGCAAGAACGACATGAACGTTAACGCCTGTCGAGCCAAGCAGCTGAGCAACGTCCGCTCGTCGGGCGCCGACGAAAAGCTCATCCTGGCCCCCCCGATGCCACTCACCCTCGAAAAGGCCTTCGAGTTCATCTCCGACGACGAGCTGGTGGAGATCACCCCCGACGCCATCCGGCTGCGCAAGAAGGAGCTGAACAAGAGCTTCCGGTCGGTGGTGCGCGGGGTGCGGAAGCAGAAACGGTAGGGCGGCCACGCTGGGGGTCCGCCTGGGCGG
>CAZVHW010000485.1:0-4262 GCA_964626835.1 uncultured Enterobacterales bacterium | reverse complement strand
ACGGCTGTCGCCTCTCCGCGGCCCGAGTCTCTCCAGCGGTCCGCCTGGGCGGACGGCTGTCGCCTCTCCGCGGCCCGAGTCTCTCCAGCGGTCCGCCTGGGCGGACGCCAGCCCCCAGCCCCTCAGCCCTCCAGCCTCTCGACGGCCTGCTTCTTTGCCTTGGCCACCCGGTTGTCCGGATCCCCTGCGATCCTCTGCAGCCAGCTCAGGCCCAGCGAGATGTCTCCGGTGCGCTCGCAGGCGAATCCTATGGCCCTGGCGGCAGCGGCCCTGACGGCTGGGTCTCTGTCGTCGAGCATGCGGCCCAGGCTGGACAGCAGGGAACCCTGGGCTACCGCGCCCAGCGCCTCGGCCGCACAGCAGCGCACCTCTGGGTCGCGGGCGCGCATGAGGTTGCGGGCGATGGAGGCCAGATCGGAGCCCCTGAGGGTCGCGATGGCCAGGCCTGCACCGCGACCGATGGCCGGGTCGCCCCCCGGGCGCCAGGAGCGCATTGCGCGGGAGAGCGCTGGGCGCGGGCCCGAGGCCAGGGTGTCGGTGATCTGCGCGCGGTCGGCGAGAGAGACCGTCCCCAGCAGGGCGAGCAGGTCGGCGATGGACGAGGGCAGGGGACGAGGCAGGGAGAGTGGTTGCGTGGGGATCCAGCGTCCGGCGTCTGGAACGGCTCTCCGGGCAGGCTCGGGTTGTGCGAGTACGGGCTCGGGCTCGGCGATGGCCGGCTGGGAGGGCTCGTCGAAGAACCCGAAGGGATCGCTGGGTCGCTCCCTGGGTTGCGATGGAGGCGGTGCCGGCGGCGTGGGCTCGGGCTTTGGGCTTCCGAAGAGGTCGTCCAGGGTCAACGCCTGCTTGGGGCGGGGAGCTTCGGGTGCAGGCCGCGATGGACGAGGCTGCGACACGGGCGCGCTGACGGGCCGCGCGGGTGGAGCTCCGGGAGCTTCGAGGATGGTGGCTTCGTAGGCGGGTGGGAGCGCGGGCGACGCGGTGGGCTGGGAGGGCTCCAGGGGCCCAGCGGGCTGCCCCATGGGCTCGAGCATGGTGGCGTCGGCGCTGGCTGCGGGAGCCCAGTCGGCCATGGTGGCCCGGGCGGCTCGGTGATCGGGTGGGGGAAGCGGCTTGGCGGGGGCCTTGGGGCGCTGTGGCTTCTCGGTGAGGGGAGCCAGCTCCTCGAGGATGCGGGGGATGTTCCAGCGGGCCGATGCCGAGGAGATGGAGACGTTGTCGATGACCCGCTGCAGCCGCTGCTGCCACTCTGGGCGGATGCCCAGTGCCGGGAGTTGGGGCGGGAGCTGCTCGAGCAGGATCTCGTAGCAGGCCAGGGGATCGCCCCGAACTCGAAGGCGAATGGGGGGTTGGCCGGTGAGCAGGAAATAGAGCAAGCCGCCAGCCGCGAAGATGTCGGTTGCCGGCTCGGGGGGTAGCCCCTCGAACTGCTCGGGAGCGGCGTACTCGGGCGTGCCTACGAAGGTGCCCGCTTGGGTGAGGCCAGCGCCGATGGGTGCGCTGACCTTGGCGATGCCGAAGTCCGCCACCCGGACCCAGGGGGTGACGTCACGGTCGGTGGGATGGGCCAGCAGCACGTTTGCGGGCTTGAGGTCGCGATGAACGACGCCCGAGGCGTGGCCCATGGACAGCGCCTTGAGCACTTGCCAGAGCACGCCGCAGGCTACGGGCGGTGGCAGATTGCCCACTCGCTGGAGGTGCTGGCCCAGGGTGCCGCCGTGCTCGAAGAGCGTGACCAGGTAGGGGGCGGTGCCCGAGCGCTGGACAAAGCCGCGGCAGCGGACGATGTGGTCGTGGTCGAGGTCCTGGAGAAGCTGGGCTTCGTTTGCGAGGCGGCGCAGGAAGGCACCAGTGGCTCGCTCCTCGAAGAGCACCTTGATGGCCAGTTCGGGCGGTACCGGGTGGCCGCCGGCGTCCACGGCCCGCGCCAGATAGGTCAGCCCCGCCCCACCGAGTGCGAGAACCCGGTCGATGCGGTAGTGGCGGTCGATGAGATCGCCAGGCCCGAGGATGCGGCCCCAGCCGCGACGCGGACGCTCGCTACCGCACCCCATGTTGGGACAGCGCGAGGGAGAGCCCTGAAAGGTGTTGAGACAGCTGGGACAGTAGTAGGTGGCCATTGGCGGAAAGTATCAGCTGGTCGCTCTATTGGCTGTCCAGCCACGCCTCGAGGTTCTCGGAGTGGGTCTGCATGCCCGTGATCACCAGGTGCATGACGGTGTCCTCGGGCACGTTGTCTTGCTCATACACCATCCAGGTCGTCTGGACGCGGTAGTGCCCGTCGCCCCATGGCAAGAACACGTCCAGGTAGAACTGCTCGTCCACCGCCAGCCAGGAGAAGTTCACTTCTGGAGGGTCGGGTAGCCAGGCCCTGTGCAGCATGGCCAGGCCGGTGTCGGTCTCGAGCCAGAGGTACTGGTTGCGGGTGTGGTTGATCGACTCTGCCCCCATGATGAAGTGGGCGGTGTAGTCCTCGGTGAGCTCGAGCCGATCACAGCTTCGGTCCAGGAAACAATCGAGATCGCTCGAGTACGATACTTCGTAGTCCTCGTATGCTTGCTCGTGGATTTCCTCTTGGTCCACGGCGACCATGGCGTAGGCGGCATCGGCCACGGGGTGAGCGCTCTCGGACCCCACCACGACACCCAGCATGCCCCCCGTGGCGCGGTCGGTGCCGTCCAGGGCGTCCACCGCTGCATCGTCGAGACCACCCACCTGATACCCCTCGCGGGTCTCGGTCTCGTACTCGTCCAGCCAATCGTCCAGCCAGCCCATGTCTTCCAAGAGCTGAGTCGTGTCCAGGTCCCCGTGGTTCGAAAACAGGGCCTTGCAGAGCTCGTCCAGGTTGGGCTGCGATCGCGCGTCCGGGACCTCCGGCGGGGGGCGGCAGGCCAAGAGCGCGAGGCAGAGGAGCGCGAAGGACCAGCGGTACATGGAGCCACTCCGGGGCGTGCCCCTGTAACGTCACTTCGGGCTAGCCATGCGCGACACGGATCAGAAAACGGTGGATGCAGGAGGGACTCGCCCCGCCGGTGGGACGCAGCTACCCTACAGGCTGTGCTTGATGGCGATCAGGGAGATGTTGTCTCCCACGTTCTCGATCTGATCGCTGACGTGGCAGACTTCGTCCAGCAGCTGCTTGATGAGCATCTTGTGGGCGAGCTCGATGTCGAGATCGCGGAAGATGATGCGGGTCGTGCTGCGCTGAATCTTGTCGATCTCGCCTTCTTTCTTGTCCAGGAAGTCGGCCTCGTCGATGAGCCCGCTGCGACCCTCGAGCAGGCCTCTGACCATGTCGGGAACGGGCTGCCACTGCTCGACGGTGAGGGCCGCGACCTCCGAGAACGCCGAGCGGATGGGTTCTGGAATGTCGGGCCGCACCAGGCGCACCGTCTGGGCTACGTCTTCGGCCCTGTTGGCCACGCGGTCGAGGGACTCTAGCAGGCCGATGTAGTCTTCGCGGAAGGCGGGCAGCATGGCGCCGCTGAGCATGGCACGCTCGATCTGTTTGCAGAGGTCGTCCGCCTTGCTCTCGGTCTTGCGCACTTCCTTCGAGACCTGCTTGAAGTGCTTGTCCCAGTCCAGGTAGTCACGAATCAGGTGCTGGTGCTCCACGACGGCGTGGCCGACCACGTCGCAAAACTCGAGGATCAAGGCGTGGACCTGTTTGGTCTTGGTGTCGCCGTAGATCATGGTTTGGACCTCTATCGGGAGCGGCCCTTTGGCCGGCGGAGGAAGGACTCTTGGGCGTATTCACCGCGCTCCAGGAAGACAAGTCTGGAACGGGCTAGAGCTCGAGGCGGGTTCGGATCCAGTCGCTGGGCACGGCGATGCCCACCACGCCGTCCTTGCCGGATCCGCTGGAACCAGCGATCATCCCAGCCACCTGGCCGTTTCCGTCCAGCAGTGGGGCACCGACTTGGGGACCGATCTCGACGGGCTGGGAGAAACGCACCGAGAAGCCCTGGTCCCAGGTCTTGCTCACGCGCGCTTCTATCAGGGTTTCCTCTCGGTCCCTGGGGTTGGTGGGGCGAGTGGGCAGCCAGAGGATGAGGCCTTCGACAGGTTGGGCCGTGCTCAGCGAGAGGGGGAGCAGTGAGTGACCGGGGAGGAGGCTCAAGGCGACGACGTCCCCCGAAGCGTCGGGTAGTCCGTTCGAGCTGTCGGTGAGGGCGTGTGCACCCCGAGGAGGCCGGATGAGCTGCCCCCTGGCCCGCATGGAGCCGTCCAGGAGGTCGAAGAAGACGCCTTCGCCCACGAGC
>CAZVHW010000484.1:0-6142 GCA_964626835.1 uncultured Enterobacterales bacterium | reverse complement strand
GGCGCAGGCCGCACCCGCCGCGATCACGGCCAACAGTGACGGGATCACTTCGGCGCGATCCGCACCCATGTTGGCGAACCACTGGAGCGCAGGCAACGAAGCCTCGACCGCCAGAGGGTGGGGCCAGCTCCCCTCCCCTATCCCTGGGATGGACTGCCAGTGGCCGAGGAAGGGCAGCAGCAGGGGCACCACGGCGAGCGCGACAAGGACAGCAAAGGCCAGGACGGGCTTCGCCAGCTCCCTGGCGGCATCGCGCACCCGCCCAGGCCCCCAGCCCAAGCGCGCCGCCAGCAGGATCACCCCCATCACGAGCGCCCACAGCCCATAGTACCAGTACACGTGACAGCAGAGCGCGAAGGCGATCGCTGCCAACAGAGCCACCGGCACCTTCGGTCGCTCGAGCACGGCGATGCAAGCCCACACGAAGCCCAACAAGGGGTACACCGCCACCTGTGCGAAGCGCCCGCCCGAGAGCTCGTGGGCCAGGTAGGCGCTCGAGCCCAGCACCGCAGCCCCGAGCAGCGCGCCCGCCACGCTCGCACCACAACGCCGGCACAACCCCCAAGCCACGACGGTGTTGGCTGTCAGCACCGCGAGCAGCCAGAGCGTGACGGAGCCGGGCCAAGCTCCCCACGAGCCCAACGCCGCGTAGAGCAGCCCATCCCCCCCGTTACCCGCCAGGTAGGGAGCATCGCCAACGGGGAAGTAGTACCGGTCGTTGTGCAGGATGCTGCCCCCGCTCGCCAGCTGGGCATCCAGCCAGCCATACAGCCAGTGGTTCGACAGCACGTCGGGGTGGCGCCAGTCACCCACCAACACGTGCTCGAGGTCGAGCCAGGCCGGGTAGGTCAGCCACAACGCGCAGATCGCCCCGAGCAGCGAAGCCAGGAGCCAGCCCAGGAGGGGGTGGAGCGGTGCGTGGGAAGGGGACTTCATGGCCGGTCGTTTTCCTATGACACGGACCGTGCAACAATGCCCGCCCTGCCCCGTACCCGCAGGCCGAGGTACCCCACCATGTCATCTACACGCCAGCAGTTCTGGGTCCACGAGGCCTACGCGGTGGTGGGCCACAACGCCCAGCGCCCCTTCCCAAAGCTCACGTATCGAGGCCTTAAGAAGAGCGGGAAGAAGGTCTTCGCCATCGATCCCAGCGGCGGGAAGGTCGAGGGCGATCCCACGGTGCCCGATTTCGACGCCCTCCCCCAACCGGTCCAAGCCGCGGTGTTCGAGCTGCCAAAGGGCGAGGTCCCCGCCTGGATCGACAAGGCCGCCGACGCCGGCATCACCCGGGTCTGGCTACACATGAAGACCGATAGCCCGGAAGCCGCCGCCACCGCCAAGACACGGGGCGTCGAGCTCCTCACGGGCACCTGTGCCGTGATGTACGTGACCCCGGGGCCGACCTTTCACGGCATCCACAAGTGGATCATGAAGATGAAGGGCGACTTCTAGGGTCACCGCCCACGACGCCCACCACGCCGTAGGACCACGGTCGCCAAGCTCGCCAAGAGCAGTCCAGCCAGACCCAACAAGCCGAGACCACGCTGGTAGCGAGCGGTCTCGGCGGATGCGCAGCCAGCGCAGCCTTCGGGTTCTTCCTCGAGCGCTTCCCAGATGCACTGACTGGCGCCTTCGTCGCAGTACCAGACGTGGCCAACACGGTCGCCGCAGTCCTTGTCCTGGCCCGCACAGATTCCAGCCGTGCAGACATCCGAGTCGGTGCACCAAACCCCGTCATCGCAGGACGCACCTTCCTGCTTGGGAGCCTCGTAGCACTCACCCGTCTCGATCGTACAGCGGCCCACGGCGCAGTCGGAGTCCAGGTGGGAGCAGTCCACGGGGTCGACGTGGATGCAGAAGCCGTCGCTGCAGGATTCGGTGCCGTTGCATGGGGAGCTGTCCTCGCAGTCCTCGTCGCTGTTGCACTGCTCGAGGGTGCGGGTGGGATCGCCTTGGAGGTTGAATTCGTACCGGGTGGTCCAGGCGATGCCGTTCCACGAGCCCCAACCGTCGCCGGGCAAGGCCCACTTGGACCAGGCGGTCGCCTCGCCCAGGGTGTCACCATCGACGAGGTCGAGCACGTAGTAGTAGCCCATGGTCGTGGCGGAGAGGACGTCCGGACGGGGCTCCCATTCCTCGCCGTAGCCCACCGTGGTGCCCCAGCAGGAGCGGCTGGCGGGCAGGGTGGCCACGGCGCCGCCTTGTAGCAAGGAGAAGCCGAGGTTCTCCCGATCTTCCGGCATTCCCGTCTGGCAGGACATGTGGAAGGTGAAGCCAGAGGGTGCGCCGTACAGCTCCAGCTCGTCGCCACTCTCGATGAAGGTGATCCACTCTTCTTCGGAGGACGAGCAGAGGTCGTCGCCATCCTCGTCGCTGTCCCAGTACACGCGGTAGACGGCTTGGGGCCAGCCGTGTCCGGAGTAGAAGACGAAACCCCGTCCCTCGGCCCAGTACTCGACGAGGTTTTCCCGCGAGATCACGTCCTCGCAGGTGTAGAGGCTGGTGATGATGCCGGAGCCTTCGTACAGGCGGGTGGTTCCTTGCTGGAAGTCCGGCGGCAACGCGTCGTAGAGCGCGTCCATCACGCAGGCGGAGTCGTCGTGATCGTTGTACTCACCGCCCGAGCCTTCGTCGAAGCCCAAGAAGGCTGCGGGGAAGAGGAGGTCCCTGCGGTAGGACTTGTCCGCCTGCAGGTCGTTGTCGATCCACCGCTCGAGGATGCCGTCCATCTCTTCGGCACCCGAGTAGACGGGCAAGCGGCCCACGTACAGCTCCGGGCCCCAGTCCACACAGTCCTCGTCGTCGTCGTACTCGCCCCAGTACCCGTCACCGTCGCAGTCCCAGGTCCCCGTCAGGTCGGTGTAGTAGAAGTCCGTTGGGATCTCCGAGAAGGACTCCTGCCAGTCGTCGGACAGCCAGCTCCAGATGGGCTGGAAGGGGTGCATGTTCTTCATGGGGACGTCCCCGATCCAGGGATCGGGGTTGCCGACGAGCAACAGGTAGGCGCCGGGGTCGTCTTCGTAGTTGTCCTTCAACCAGGTGCGGATGCGCTCCGCGCGGTCGTCCAGATCGCCACCGGTCTGCACGTTCCAGTCCTGCTCTGTCACCAAGCGCACGTCCCAACCCTCGGCGAGGCGCAGATCCATGAAGCGGGGCAGCAAGGTGCTGTCGGCGGCTAGTTCGTCGGTCGTGAGGATGATCAGCTCGTCGCGTGGCGGGGGTGCGTCGTCCGGCAACAGGGGCATGCTGCCGGGATCGCCAGGGTCACCCGTGGAGCGGACCAACATGGGCCGTGCGTCGGGACCCGCCCAGGCGGGGTCCCACACCGATCGGAAGCGCTCCTGTCCGATACGAACTTCCCGACCCCAGTGCAGCCCGGGCTGGGCCTCCGGCACCTCGCCTACCTGTTGATGGCAGGTGTGCAGGTATTGAGTGGCGGACGCTGCGTCCGCTGTCAGGGTGGAGCCGACGACGAGTAGAGCCAGAGCACTGGCGTAGATCATGAGAGCCTCCGCGAGGCGCATTGTAGCGCGCAACCCTATCGTCTGCTCCCACGGCCGAGACCCCGGCTGGTATGATGGGGCCCGTCCCGGAGGTCCACCATGATGATCGGAACACACTCCCTCATGGCGCCCCTGTTTCTGTCGGGCTGCTGCATCACGGGAATCTTCTCCGAGTCCGACTCCGCTGACACCTCGTACCTGGACACCGAGTCCGACGCCGACGCCGACGGAGACGCGGACGGGGACACCGACGCCGACAGCGACGCGGACGGTGACTACACCTTCGAGCCCGACGATCCCCTGCTCGATGCCGAGCTGGGCGGGGCGTCGTGGACCACCGACGAAGGCTACTGGTTCCAGAGCGGCAACACCGGCTACGTCGTCGGGACCAAGAGCGGCGGCTCCACTCGCCTCGACCTGGAGATCGATGGCAACATCGCCTACCAAGGCACCTACGACGTGGACCGCGTCATGTACGCCGAGACCGAAGCCCACTCCTACGTGCGCTACCAGGGCGACGGCGGCGGCGTCACCTTCACGGTCCTGGGCCACGACGTGGACCAGGAGCACGTGTGGGGGCAGCTGAACGGCTCCATCGAGATGGCGGAGGACACCAGCGGCGAGTTGATCTCTCTGGACGACGCCGTGCTCACCAGCTGGCCGACGTTCTGATCCCCATGTCCTTCTTCGGTCTCGCCTTCCTCGCCCTCGCCTGCACGCCGCCAGCGGACACAGGGGACTCAGGCCCCAGCGCGGTTCCTTGGAACCCCGATCTGCCACCCCTGGCCGACGACATCGGCCCCTACCGGGGCTCGACCCCCCTGCGCAGCATCATCCACCTGCACTCTCCCCTGTCCCACGATGCCTGCGATGGTGACGGATACGTCGACGGCGCGATCGACGAGGAATGCCTGACCGAGCTGCGCGAGGGCCTGTGTCGCCTGTCCATCGACGTGGCCTACCTCTCCGACCACCCCTCCTACGCTGCGTTCGTCCCCTTCGAGGAGACCCTGCTGATGCGCGAAGACGACGAGCGGGTGGAAGTGGACGGAGACCTGGTGGCCAGCCGCATCCACTGCGACGGCGGGCACGAGGTCCTCTGGATGCCGGGCTTCGAGGACGAGCTGATGCCCGTGGGTGTGGAAGCCAGCCCCGTGACCTACGGCGAAGAGCTGGACGCGCTGTACAACCAGTCCGATCTCGAGGCCATCCAGGCGATGCAGAGCGTCGGCGGCACCGTACTCCAGGCCCACCCCGAGGAGCGCAGCCTCGAAGAGCTGGAGCGGCGCCAAGACGACGGTCTCCAGGGCGTCGAGCTGTTCAACCTGCACTCCATCCTCTCCCCGGAAAACCGCGAGGACATCTACGGGCTCGACGCGTTCGGCTGGGTGGAAGACATCGGGCCCTTCATCGATGAAGACGCCACCGCCGAGCCCGACCTGCTCTTCCTGGCCTTCTTCCAGGAGCTGCTGCCCAACCTCGAGCGCCTCGATCACTTGTCCGGGCGCAGCCACACCATCGGCTTCGCCGCCACGGACGCCCACCGCAACGTCATGCCCATCGAGCTGTCCGACGGTGAGCGCCCCGATGGCTTCCGGCGAAACATGCGTTGGTTCTCCAACCACCTGCTGGCGGACGGAGACAGCGTCGAGGCAGCAGACCAGGCCCTGGAGCGCGGCCGGCTCTACACCGCCTTCGAGGCCCTCGGCACCCCCGCCGGCCTGGTGTTCTGGTTCACGGACGAAGAAGGTGGCGACTGGGAGATGGGTTCCAGCCCCACCGGCACCGGCACCATCAACCTGGACTGCCCGACCCTCTCCCCCGCATCACCCCGAGACGGCAGCGGCCCGCCCGAGATCACGGGCGGTGTGTACAAGGACGGTGTGCTCTGGCAAGAAGGCTGCGGCTCCTGGGAGGTCAGCGAGCCGGGGGTCTACCGAGCCCGCATCGACATCGTACCCACCCACCTGGCCGGCTTCCTGGGCGACGACCCCGACACCTACATCCACGAGTTTCCGTGGGTGTACACCAATCCACTTCACATCGCGGATTGATGCAAAGCGTGATGGGGCGGGTCCGCCTCCGTGGACGCCGATAGGGTGCTCCTCGGCGACAACGAAAGGCCCATGGTCCAACCGACACCATCCAGACGTCCACACCGAAACGCCTTCCTGGTGCTGATCGTGGTCTTGGTGAGCATCGAGATCCTGGCCACCTGTCTGGACGTCCTCTGCGGTCCCTACGGGACGATCCACTGGGAGGAGCGCATCAACGCCGTGAGTGGCATTCACATCCTCACGGGACACCACCAAGAGATCTGGAACCTGCAGTACATGCCGAACTGCGGCGGATGCACGGCCGATGCCCTGCTCGCTGCGGGCATCTTCTCCGTCCTCGGACCAACGGTCCACGCCTACAAGCTCATCCCCTGCAGCTTCCACATCGCGCTGATCCTGGCCGGCCTGGGCTTGGCCTGGAGCATGGCGGGTCGGAGGGCGGCGGTGGTCTTCGCCGTGCTGATGATGGGGCAACCGGCCTTGTTCCGCTCCCTGAGCACGATCGGCTGGGGAAACCACGCTGAGTCGCGGTTCTTCCCCTTCTTTGCAGCGCTTCTGCTCTGTGTCCACGCCTCGAGCCGG
>CAZVHW010000483.1:5751-6173 GCA_964626835.1 uncultured Enterobacterales bacterium | reverse complement strand
GGCCCCACCAAGCCACCACGACCATCAAGGGTCCCACCAACCCCACCAACGCTGGGTAATGGTGTCATGATTACGCAACTAGATCGTTGGATAAACTGGACCGTCCGCGTAATCGTGACAACTTGACCCTCCCTGCGAGACGCCGCCCTCCGCACGACGCTCCACGCACCGCCCGCCCTGCCACCGCCTCACGGGAACACCACCTGCAGCGGGTGCAGGAGAGCAGCGAGGCGCCGGTGGTGCGAGCGGCCGCCAACGCTGCTCGCGACGGAGGCGGGCAAGCGGTGAGTGGTGGCGAGTGCAGCGGCGGGTGCTGGGAGCGGAGGAGAGCAGCGGGGCGCTGGTGGTGCGAGCGGCCGCCAACGCTGCTCGCGACGGAGGCGAGCAAGCTGTGAGTGGTGGCGTGGGCAGTGGCGGGTGCC
>CAZVHW010000483.1:0-5741 GCA_964626835.1 uncultured Enterobacterales bacterium | reverse complement strand
AGGATGAGCGGCGTCTCGCCAAGTGGGACAAGGCGTCACCATTACGTGGCGGGCCGAGAGGAAGGCAGCGAGGCGCAGGGTAATGGCAACGTCATGTCCCTAAGTTGGTGAGGTCACGCTTCCCCGAAGCGCCGCGACGATCAGGGTGGCTCCCCCGAAGCGCCGCGGCGATCACGGTCCCACCAACCCCACCAACGCTGGGTCATGGCGTTACGATTTCGCTGACGCGAAATCTCGAATGGCAGGATCACTCGCGAAAACGTAACGACTTGACCCTCCCTGCGAGACACTGCCCCCCGCACCACGCTCCACGTGGCACCCTCGCGGGCTCCATCTCCAGATACGCCACGGTCCACGTGCCACCCTCGCGGGCTCCACCTCCAGATACGCCACCGACCTCGCCCCGATCCTCCGCCAGGTGCAGGAGAGCAGCCCTACCCTGCCCAGATCCCCGCCCCAAATGCTACGTTGCCCCTCGCCCCCCCCCCAGCAGGCACCTCCATGACCGCCCACGATCTCCTCGATCGCGTCAAGCAGCCGCACTCCCTGTCCCCCCGCATCCAGTGGCTGCGCGACCACTTCTTTCGCGGTCTGGATCGCCCCTGGAACAACGAGTTCGCCTGCTTCTCCACCGGCACCGCATGGGACGTGCTCTACGAGGAGATGAGCTACTACATCGTCCCCGAGACCTACGCTTTCCTGCAGCCCTTCCGCTCCTCGGCCCTGCAGGCAGCCACCGACGTTCCCGTGCCCCGGGGGTTCTGGCGCATGGGCATCGCCGAGCGCCGGGCCTGGTTCATCCGCGAGTGCCTGGTGGAGCAACTTCCCCAGGAGGTCCTGCCTGGCTCGTTGATCGTCGGTGCCCGCTTCAACCTGCTCGCCTCGCGCTGCTGGGACCGTCGAGAGGCACGGGCGCGGGACAAGGCCGTCGCCAAAGCCCGCAAGGCGGCGCTGTGGTTCCACCGCCACGGCTACGGCAACGCCGGGCCCACCTCGGGCCACCTCGTCCCGGACCACGAGCGCCTGCTGCGCATCGGCTGGAAGGGCGTGCATGACGACCTCGAGGCGTGTATCGCCACCCTGTCTCGCGCAGAGGACCGCGCCGAAACCGGCACCCAGCTGCGGGCGATGCTCGCCGCCGCCACCACCGCCCGCGACCTCGCCGCCCGCTACGCCTCGCTGTGCCGCAAGCTGGCCCGTGACGCTCGAGACGACACGCGCCGCGCTGAACTGGAAGACATGTCCCGGGTCCTCGACCGTGTCCCATGGGAACCCGCAGAGACCTTCCACGAAGGGCTGCAGGCCTTGTGGCTCAATCACGCCCTCGTCTTGAGCGACGAGTGTTACCCCGGCGCCGGGGTGAGCTTCGGGCGGGTGGACCAGTACCTGCTCCCCCACTGGCAACGCTCCTTGGACCAGGGCATGGATCGCGAGTGGGGAAAGGAGCTCCTGCGCAGCTTCTGGGTGCAGGCCAACCACGTCTACGACGCCATGATCAAGGTTGGGGGCAACCAGGGCATCACCGCGGGCTTCGGCCAGCTGGTCTGCCTCTCCGGCCTGGGTTCCGATGGCCGCGACATGACCAACGACCTGACCTGGGCCATCCTCGAGGTCATCGACGAGCTGTCCCCCATCCTCGAGCCCAAGCCCAACGTGCGGCTGCATCGGGGCTCGCCGCCGGAGCTGCTCGACCGCGTGGTGGACATGATCGCCGCCAGCCAGGGCGCTCCCTTCCTGCTCAACTTCGACGAGCGCTCCATGGCGGGAATGCTGCGCCAGGCGAAGAAGGCCGGCGTGGAGCACCTCATCCACCCGAACAACGTGCACGACTACGTCTCGGTCGGTTGCCTCGAGAACACCATGGCGGGCAACGACCGCTCCGGCACGGTGGACATCAACCTCGAGCTGGTCAAGGCGGTGGAGCTGGCGCTCACGGGGGGCAAGGATCTGCTGCCCGCGGTCGATCCCATCACCGGAGCCCAGGACCCAATCCAGCAGGACGGTCCCGCCACCGGCGACGCCGTGCACTTCTATCGCTTCGAGCAGCTGTGGGACGCCTACGCCACGCAGACCCGGGCCATGATCCGCCGGGCCTTCGAGCTGTACGACGAGGGGGAGCGCATCCGCGCCACGTTCAGCCCCACGCCCTACCTGTCTTGCCTGGTGCGGGGATGCGCCGAGAGCGGCAAGGACGTCACCCAGGGTGGGGCGGAGCTGGGCTTCGTGACCATCGAGGCCATCGGCTTCGCGACCGCCGTGGATTCCCTGCTGGCCGTCAAGCACCTGGTCTTCGACACCGCCGTCTGCACGCTGGCCGAGCTCACCCAGGCCCTGCGGGACAACTGGGAAGGCCACGAGGTCCTGCAGGCCCGGGCGAAGTATCGCGCGCCCAAGTACGGCCGCGACGATCCCGACGCCGACGCCTTGGCCCGTCGCGTGATGCACCTGTGGACCGAAGAGTGCTGGAAGTACACCACCTGCACGGGCCGACAGTTGAGGCCCGGCATGTTGTCCTGGAACTACTGGGTGGGCGACGGCTACGTGCTGGCAGCCACGGCGGACGGCCGCCCCAAGGGGCGCTTCCTGTCCAACGCCATCTGCCCCACCAACGGTGCCGACATCCACGGACCCACGGCCAACGCCAACTCGGTGGGCACGGTGCTGGGGGGCCACGCCCCGGACGGGAAGGGTGACTGGGAGGACTACCGCAACTGCCTCCCCAACGGGGCCTCGCACACCATCACCTTCCACCCAGCCCTGATGCGCGACGCCGAGCACAGGGAGAAGTTTCGGGCCTACCTGCTCGGCTACGCCCGCAACGGCGGCACCGCCTTGCAAGTCAACGTGCTGGACGCCGAGATCCTGAAGGAAGCCCAGCGACGGCCCCAGGACTTCCGCCACCTGCTTGTGCGGGTCACCGGCTACAACGCCTACTTCACCTCCATCGGCCGGGAGCTCCAGGACGAGATCATCGCCCGGGAGAACCACCGCTGCGCCACCTAGGAGCGAGCCATGCCGGAGGAAGCCAAGCTGGCTCGTGTCTTCTCGGTTCAGCGCATGTCCACGGAAGACGGCCCGGGCATCCGCACGACCGTGTTCTTCGAGGGCTGCACCCTGGCCTGCGACTGGTGCCACAACCCGGAGAGCATCTCGGCCCGCCCCCGAGCGGTGTGGCACGACTGGAAGTGCCTGGGCTGCGGATCCTGCCTCGAGGCCTGCCAGCACGGCGCCATCCACCCCGAAGACGATGGCATGCGCGTGGACGCCGCTTCCTGCCACGGCTGCCGCGCCTGCTCCGACGCCTGCCCCACCACGGCCATGGAGCCCAAGAGCGAGCTGCGAGAGATCTCCTCCCTGCTCGAAGAGCTCCGCCGCGACCGCGCCTTCTACGACGCGTCCGGAGGAGGCGTGACCCTGAGCGGTGGTGAGCCCACCGCCCAGGCCGGCTTCACCCGCGAGCTGCTGCGTCGCTGCCAAGACGTGGGGCTGCACACGGCGCTGGATACCTGCGGCAACTGCGGCACCGAGGTGCTGGCGAGCATGCTCCCCCACGCCGATCTGGTGCTCTACGATCTGAAGCTCATGGACGAAGACGCCCACCGGCGACACGTGGGCCAGGGCCTGCAGCGCATCCTCGACAACCTCGTGGCCTTCTGGGGCCGAGGCGGGGGCGCCGCCCGCGCACCCGCGGTCTGGATCCGCACGCCCCTCGTCCCGGGCACCACCGCCACCACCGCCAACATGCTGGCCATCGGCCGCTTTCTCTCCCAGCGCCTGGACGATCGGGTGGAACGCTGGGAGCTGTGCGCCTTCAACAACCTGTGCCAGGACAAGTACCAGCGCCTGGGCATGACCTGGTCCTACGAGGGTCAACCCGCCATGGACCCCGCCCACGTCGAAGCCCTGGCCCGAGCCGCGTGTCGCTCGGGGGTGGATCCCTCCATCGTCCACGTCACCGGTGGAGGGCAGACCCCGTGAGCCAGCCACAACCGCCGCGCAGCACCTTCACCCCCCACGACGTGGAAGCCTTCGCCCCCGACGCCAAGGTGGGCCTGCTCGCAACGCGCACGGCCCAAGGCGTACCCCAGATCAGCCTCATCACCACCCTGATGGCCAAGACCCCCGATGCGCTGTGCT
Source organism: uncultured Enterobacterales bacterium (assembly GCA_964626835.1). Lineage (GTDB taxonomy): Bacteria > Myxococcota_A > UBA796 > UBA796 > JAFGLY01 > CALDOK01. The sequence continues at coordinate 1,604 of CAZVHW010000483.1, read as the reverse complement.
GGGGACAGTTCTGCGAGGGGGCCAGCAAGGACAACGTCCGCGAGGATCCCCGGGTTGGATTCCTGGTCATGACCATGGATCGCCAGATCTGGACGGGCACCGCACGCTGGCTCCACGCCGAGCGAGGGGGTGAGGACCTGGATCGGTACAACCAGCGGCCCATGTTCCGCTACAACGCCTACTTCGGCATCCACACCGTCCATCAGATGCGCCTGGAGCAGCTCGAGGGCCCGACTCCCCTGTCCGTACCCAGCCTGGCCGTGGGCTCCATGCTGGCCAACGCGGCCGGCCCCATCGCACGCAAGCGGCTTGGGCCAAGGGCCCTTCGGCCATGGGCACGCAAGCTGATCAGGGGCCTGCAGACCGTCAAGTTCCTAAGCTGGGTCGACGACGACGGCTACCCTCGCCTGCTGCCCGCGGTTCCCGCCGCGCCCGCCGGTCCCGGGCGCCTGGTGGTCGCCGCCACGGGCAACCGCGACGAGCTGCTGCAGCTCCCACCGGGCCGCGAGGTGGCCCTGTTCGCCATGAACCTCCAGATGGAGAGTGTCCTGGTCCGGGGAGAGCTGGGCGCCTTCCGGGGTCCCTACGGCCTCGAGCTGGCGGCGCTGGACATCCGACAGGTGTACAACTCCATGCCCCCCAAGCAGGGCCTGGTCTGGCCACCCCAGCCTCCACGCCCGGTTCCCAGCTTCGATTGAGCGCTGCTACGATGCTCGCACACGCGACGAGGAGTTCCACCATGACCCGCACCACCCTCCCCCTGCTTCTGCTCGTCGGCCTGACCGCCTGCAAGTTCGGCTGGTCGGACACCGGAGACGACGAGCAGGACGCGGTCCAGACCCGCTCCTTCGACTACGACGTCAGCAGCATCATCCTCTCCGACAACGGCGCCGTGGGCGTCATGTCCACATCCGAGGGCGTGGTGGCCTTCGACAGCTGGACCGGCGATGGCCAGGGTGCCACCGCGCCCGGCGACTTCACCGAGGCCAATGTCGAGGACTGGTACGACGACAGGGTGCTCATCGTGGATCGCGACGCGGACGCCGGCGTCTTCATCTGGGAGCCGGGGGTCGTCGGCTACGAGATGCACGAGGACGAAGAATCCGACGCCAACGCCTCCATCACCCGGTCATTCTCCGGGGGCATCGCCTGGGTAGGCCGCCGGGCCGAGAACTGCCTGGTGTTCAGGGACGGCATCGCCACCGCTTCCATCGAGGCCTGCGGCTACATCCGCGACATGGCCGTCATCGACAGCGATGGCACGCTGTTCCTGGGCTACGACGACGACGCGGGCACCACCGCGTTGCTGCGCCTGGATCCCGACGGCTCCCTCACCGACCTCGAGGCGCCCATGTACCGCCTGGCCTGGGACGACACGACCCGGGTGCTGTACGCGGTGGACGACGGAGCCACCCAGGTGCAGGCCCTCACCTCGGACGGCGGGCCCGTCTTCTCCCTCGACTTCGACGACCCCGTCGTGGACCTGGCCGTGCTCGAGCGCGAGGCCAAGCTGGCGGTGCTCACCGTGAGCGGTGCCGAAGGCCTCGTGCACATCTTCGACCAGTATACCGGCGAGAAGCTGGTGGATCTGGACGCCGGCTCCT
>CAZVHW010000482.1:0-6183 GCA_964626835.1 uncultured Enterobacterales bacterium | reverse complement strand
GTAGTCGTCGTCGCCCGCGCAGTCGCTGTCCACGCCGTCGTACCAGCTGTCCGGTGCGCCGGGGAAGGTCGTGGCCTCGCCGTCGTCGCAGTCCGAGCCGGTGGTGACGTAGCCGGACAGCGCCGTGCAGCTGTAGAGCACCGTGTCGTCGTCGCCGTAGCCGTCACCATCCGCGTCTTCGTAGTAGGTCCAGCCGTCGACGGGTTCCTCGTCCACCACCGCGTCGCCGTCCTGGTCGATGCCGTCGCAGTACTCGTCGGTGCCTGGGTAGGAGCTGGCGTCGGTGTCGTCGCAGTCGCTGGGCAGGTAGGCGCCGTCACCGTCCGCGTCGGTGAAGGCCATGTCGGAGCCGCCGTACAGGCCGATGTCGGCGGTGCTGCCGTCGATGTCGGTGTCGCTGGGATCGCCCGCGTCCACCAGGGCCGAGCTGCTGTCCAGGGCCAGGTTGTCGTTGCCGCAGTCCCCGTCGGCCGTGTACTCGATGAAGCCCGGGTCCGCTTCGATGTTTCCATCGGTGGTGGTGTCGAAGGACAGCGCCCCGGCGGTGTGGCTGGAGGTGTTGTCCCAAAACGCGTTGTAGGTGAACGCGGTGCCGCTGTCCGAGCTGCTCTCGAGGCCATCCCCGGCGACGGCGTAGGCCACCACGTTGTTGCGGAACTCGCTGGTGGTGGACGCGAGGTAGGCCCCGCCGCCGTTGGAGGCTTCGTTGCCCACGAAGGCGCTGTTGAAGATCTCGTTGTTGCTGGTGCCGTACAGGTACAGCCCGCCGCCGGACTGTGAAGCGTAGTTGTCCGAAAACGCCACGTTGTTCCAGCTGTCCACGGCTCCGGACAGGCTGGCGTAGACGCCGCCGCCGTCCTGGGCCTCGTTGGCGCAGAAGAAGCTGTTGTCCACGGCCGCGGTGGAGAAGCCGCTCAGGTATGCGCCGCCGCCGTCGCTGCTGGCGCCGGCCGCGTTGCCCTCGAACACGCAGCCCGACATCCACAGCTCGTGGCCGTTGGCCTTGAGCCCCCCGCCGGAGCTGGTGGCCACGTTGTCGGTGAAGGTGCAGCCGTCGACCACCAGGTCGTAGCTGCCGCTGGGGCCGAAGTTGACCGCGCCGCCCGAGCCGGCGTCCACGCTGTTGCCCTCGAAGCTCGCGTCGGCCAGGGACAGCTCGCCGGACCCGGTGAGGTAGATGGCGCCACCGCCACTGTAGGCTTGGTTCGAGCTGTAGCTGCCCCCCGAGACGTCCAGGCTCGAGTAGCCCATGGCCACCGCGCCGCCGCCGTCCGCGCTGCAGCTGTTGCCGGAAAAGTCGCTGTCGGTGATGGAGGCCGGGGAGTCCAGGAAGTAGGCGTAGATGGCGCCGCCCGGGTCTTCGGAGCTGTTGTCGGTGAAGCTGGAGCTGTCGACGGACAGGGAGCCGCCGCTCCACATCCAGATGGCGCCGCCGGCGCCGTCCGTGCTGTTGCCGTCGAAGCTGCTACCGCTGATGGAGAGGTTGGAGCCGGAGTAGGCGTCGATGGCCCCGCCGCCGGCCTTGGACGCCACGTTGTCCTCGAAGCTGGCGTCGCTGATGTCCACGTCGCAGGTCCAGGTGTAGATGGCCCCGCCCATGCCGGTCTCGTTGCCTACGAAGCTCGAGCCGTCGATGACGATGTCGGCGTAGTAGCCGTAGATGGCGCCGCCGGTCCAGCCCGACGAGCCGTACGTGCACCAGTTGTTCTCGAAGACGTCGTCGGTGGAGGTGAAGGTGGCGCCGGACCACATGAACACCGCGTTGCCGTGGCTCTGGTCGCCCCAGTTGCCCGACCAGGTGGTGTCGGTGGAGCTCAGGATGGCGTTGCTGTACAGGTAGGCTCCGCCCGCGTTGTACTGGCCGTAGTTGTCGCTGACCTCGCAGCCGTCCAGGGTGACCAGCGGTGCGTCGCTGCCGTTGGTGAGCACCAGTCCCCCGCCGTAGCCGCTGGTGCTGCCGCCCGAAATGACGGTGTCATACAGCTCCACCGTTCCGCCCTGGATGTAGACGTTGGTGCTGGCGTTGGACAGCTCGCTGCTGCTGATGGTGACGTCCGCGTCGTAGGTGTACAGGGCGTTGCTGCTGTAGCCGCTGACCACCAGGTCGTCGCCGATCAGGGTGCTGCCCGACACGTAGATGCCTCGGTAGCCGCCAGCGGCGAGGGTGAAGCCGGAGACGTCCAGGGTCTCACCGGCGCTGACGTCGATGGTGCCGTTGCCACAGGTGTCAGCGAGGGTGGTCGAGGCGCTGCCGGACACCGAGGTGACGGTCAGGTCCAGGCCGTCGGGGTCGATGCAGTCGTACCAGGTGCCGGCGCTGACCAGGATGGTGTCCCCGGACGATGCGTCGTCGATGGCGTCCTCGATGGAGGAATAGCTGGCGCCGTCCACGTTGAGGGTGGCGGCCATCACGGTGGAGGAGAGGAGGACCAGGGACGTCACGCGGCCTCCGCGTGGCATGAGTTGGCGATGAGGGGGCGGGCGCTGGCGCTAGACCGGGTAGGTCATCTTGAGCTGGGCCAGGATGTTGCGGTTGTGGTTCTCCACGGCGCCGCCTACCAGGAAGGTGTCGACCAGGGGCCAGATGTAGCAGGTGAACGGCCCGACCAGCAGCAGGGCCACGCCAAGGCCGATGTCGCCGGCGTACATCCGGCCGATGCCTGCGATGCCAAACAGCCAGAGCAGGCTGAGCAGCATGGCGGTGGTCTTGTCTTTCTTCTGGGCTCGCCATGCCATCTGAAAGCCTGGCCGCCGATCGTCCGGCATGTGCCGCATGTACTCCATCATCTCGACGTCGACCATGTCCGCCATGGGGGCTCCCTCGGGCATGCAGACCGCTGAGTCTACCTCGGTTCGTGGTTGGATTGATAGCGTTCTTGCACCGCAGGTTTTATCTACCTATGGATAGATTGTCGATCTGGGGCGGGCCACGAACGGGATCCTCCATGTCTCTCGCCCTCTTCCTTCGTGCCGCGGCCTCCCTCGTAGCCGAGCGCGACGTGGTGGTCGTCGCGACGGGCTCTCTTCGAGAGCACCACCTTCCGAGCCTGCCTGGAGGCCGAGCTCGGGGCATCGCGGCGTGGGAGGACCTCGACCGTCGCACCCTGCGGGGCGGGCTACGTTAGGTCTCCGGGACAACGCCACGTTCGGGAGATCCGATGTCAGCAGCGAAGTCCGAGCGGTCCCGCCGGAGACCGCGCCCCGTCCACCTCTGCGCCGGCCTGCTCGCCCTCGGCCTGGGTGTCTCCGGCGCCGGCCTGGCCCAGGACGTGGCCACCACCTTGACCCTGCCCGAGTCGACGGCGGAGGTGCCGCCTGAGCTTCGTGTCCACGTCGTGGTCGACCAGGACGCCATCTTCGTGGACGGCGTGCAGGTGCTGCGCCTCACCCGAGTCCAGGACGACGACGGCGGTCAGGTGCTGGCCGTGGCGGATGACGAGAAGCGCGGCCAACTGATCACCCGGCTCTACGATCGCATGCTCGAAAAGTCCGAGAACGAGAAGCTCTTCCGCGACGCCCAGGAGACCCTGGCGGTCCTGACCCAGCGTAGCGACGTGGTGCACCAGGGCGAGCTGCTGGTGAGCATAGACCAGGGCGTGCCCTTCGCCGTGGTGCGCGAGGTCCTCTACACCGCCGGCCAGGCCCGGTGGGGCACCTTCCTCTTGGTGACCCACAACCCCTGGGAGGACGCCGATCGCACTATCGAGATCTCCCTGCCGGCCATCGGGCCCCCCGGGGCCTTCGATGACGACGAGCGGCCACCCCTGAACCTGACCATGCTCGTGACCGATCGCGGGCTGAACGTGCTCGGCGCCGACGCGGTGCTGTTCCCCGACGGGGCGGTCGACACGGCCCTCGACGACCCCGCTCCGACGGTACCCTGCGTCAGCGGCGGGGCCTGCACGGGCATCGACGACTACGACTGGGCCGAGCTTTCCCGGCTGCTCGGTCTGGTCAAGGACGAGTACCCCGACGACCTGAGCGTCATCGTCGTGCCTGAGTCCGACATCTCCTATGACGTCATCGTGCGGGTCATGGACCATGCCCGCTGGGCGCCGCAGCTGCCCATGGACGCCGAGTTCGGGGCCTGGGAGTACTGGAAGAGCGTGCGGCGCGAGCTGTTCTCGCAGCCCATCCTGGCGGGAGGTGCGTCATGAGGCGGCGGCTCCTGATGGCGCTGGCGGTCCCGGCGCTCCTCTCCTCCCTGGCCTGCGGTGGGGTCGTGGACGCCACCTTCGAGGCCGTACGCGACCTCACGAGTATGTTCGCCAGTTCCGGCGCCTCGCCGGCCCAGCGTGCCCAGAGGTACTGCACGCCAGCGCTGAACAACGCCAGGCTCTACGAGGAGGTGCCCCCCATCGACGAGCTGGCGATCCGCGTCTGCGAGAGCTGGTACGGCAGCTCTGCCAGCGAGGAGGAGCGGGCGATCCTGACCTGCATGGCCGAGGTGTCTCACCAGGCGGGCTGGGACGCCTGCCGAGGGCCTCTCGCCCGGGCCGAGGAGGAGCTCGTGGCCTCCGCCGATCGCTACGGCATCGAGTCCTCCAAGGGCAGGAAGGTAGCGCTCCAGGTCAGCGACCTCGACCTCGACCGCGAGATCGCCGAGGCCGCGGGCGTCCTGGGCGTGTTGCGCGACGGCTCCGAGCTGGATGGCTTGTTCGGCTCTAGTGGCCTGGATTCCGAGCTGACCGGCGGCATCGGTGGCCTAGGCTCGCGCGGCTCCGGCCTGGGCGGCGGCGGCACGGCCGAGGCCCTCGGCGGCCTGGGCACCGCGGGCCGCGGCAGCGGCGCCAGCGGCTACGGCAGCGGCGGCGGGCACTTCGGCTCGACCGGCGAGGGCGCCACCGCCTTGGGGGGCGACCCCATCATCCTGGGTGCGCTGGACAAGTCCCTGATCGACGCCGTCATCAAGCGGCACATGAACCAGCTCCGCTACTGCTACCAGCGCGAGCTGCTGGGCGATCCCGATCTGGCCGGCAAGATCGTCGTGAAGTTCGTGGTTGCCAAGGACGGCACGGTCTCTTCGGCCACCACCAAGCGGACCACCATGAACAACTCGGCGGTCGAGAACTGCATCAACGGGCGCTTCATGCGCTTCCAGTTCCCCGAACCCAAGGGGGGCGGCATCGTGATCGTCTCGTACCCCTTCGTGTTCCGCTCCGGGTCGTAGGGCAACGTCGCGGCCACCGTGGCCACGCGCTCCCCGAAGATCCGTCCCTCGTTCGGCATCGCGCCGTCGATCTTCCCTGAGGTGGCCAGCCCATAGTGGCCCCCCGTCGCACGCCAGCCTGCTGGGAGGCGCACCCGGATCACCGATCCAGCGAAATCCGCGTCGGGCGACCTGGCCTGGCTCGCCCGAGCAGCCTCGTTCGGACGGTCAGTCGCCGCCTGCCTCCAGCAGGTCCCGCTGCGCGAAGCCCGCCTCCATCATCGAATCGATGCGCTCCGCGGGGACGCCGTCGGACCGCATGCGCTCGCCCATTTGCTCGGCCAGCTCACCTTGCATCCGCAGCCGCTGCTCGTCGCGCCAGGCGGGGACCTCCTCCATGGTCTGGGGTCCTTCGATGTCGAGGGGACGGAGGGGCGCTTCGTCTGGCGTCGTGAAGGGCTGGAAGGCGGCCGGGGCGTGCTGGAGGGGCTCGACCCCCGAACCTTGATCGCTCTCGATCTCGGGTTCGCTCTCGAGGGAGCCGCCGGTGTGGGTGGTTACCACCCGGTTCGCAGGAGCTGGGCCCGCTTCGGTGAGGACTCTCCCCTCGCCGTCGAACGCAGCGGGCGTGGTGGTCAGGCCCAGGGCCACGACCACGCCCGCCACGGTGCCCAGCAGGGCCGTTGGCCAGAGGGCGCGCATACTAGAGCTTCTCCCCTTCGACGGCGCCGGCGAAGGTAAGGCCCACGCTGGCCAGGACCAGGGCGCTTCCGTTGCCCAGGCCGCAGATCAACTCGTTGTCCAGGCCGAACTCGGCCTCGACGTCGTAGTCGGCGTCTGGATCGATGTTGCCGGTCACCAACGCGACGCCCACGTCGATGCAGGCCACGCCGCTCCAGGGGCCCACCGCGCCGATGGCGCCGCTCAGGAAGTTGCCGGCGTGGCGGTCGCGGTTGTCCAGGATCATGGAGCCGGACCAGTCGCCGGCATCGGCCTGGTTGTAGGTGCTGGCGGGGTAGATGCCGAGCCAGCGG
>CAZVHW010000481.1:0-6197 GCA_964626835.1 uncultured Enterobacterales bacterium | reverse complement strand
CGCGGCCCAGTCAAAGTCGCCCCTGCGGGCGGCCCTCGACCGAGCCCGCCATGCACCCTCGGATCCGTTGATAGGTCCGGCCGATCGCTACGACATCGCCGAGGTCGGCCTCGGACTGCTGGACAGACGGCAGAAGAACCTCGGCCTCGAGGCCCGACGAGACATCCTCGAAGGCAACGTCGCCGGCTGTATGAGCGTTCATCCAGAGCTCCGTGTGCCCTGCGTGTCCTACGACGAGCAGCTGACCACCCGCTGCTTCGCCAGCAGCCGTGGCGTCAGCGCTACAGAGCGCTCCACCCGCTACGACGCCGTCATCGAGGCACGCTTTGGGAGCGCAGGACGCCTGCACGTCCAGCGCGTCGCCTCCCGTCAATTTGCCAACATCGCCAGCATGCCCTTCGGCGCCACCCTGGGTCACAGGCTCAGGTCCCTCCAAGAGCCCGGGACCCTTCCCCCAGGCCCCCTGCCCGTCATCCTCGACGCGGTCCCCGTCGCTCACCTTCTCCGTTCCATGGCACCGGCCTTCTCGGCGCCCAGTGTTCGCTCCGGACGCTCCTTCGTCTCCAAGGTCCTCGGCAAACGAATCGCCAGCCCCAAGCTGCACGTCATCGACGATCCGACCCTCTCGGGTGCACTGCTTTCCCGAGCTTTCGACGACCGCGGCGTACCCCCCGCTCCGGTCGTGGTGGTGCGCGAAGGCGTGGCCTCCGGCCTTCTCTTCGACCTCCACCACGCTCGCCGAGAGGAACAACGCCCCACGGGCCACTTCATCGGGGGCAAGGTGCAGCCCACCAACCTGATCGTCCGGCCCGGAAACCGCAGCCGCAACGCGATCGGTATGGCCCTGAGCAACTACATCGTCATCGACAACCTCCATGCCGACTGGCCCGTAGACCTCGAGACCGGCCACCTGTCCACCCTCTGCGACCTGCTGGTCTTTCGCGACCACGAGTTTCGAGGCGCGGTCCTGGCCCAACCCCTCTCCATGCCGGTCAGCCAGTTCCTGGGCAGCATCCGCGAGGTTGGTAGCGACCAGGCGCGCTACTGCGAGGTCGACGCCTGCTCGCTCGTGCTCGAGGAAATCGGGTTCTAGCCCGGGTAGGGACCCATGCAGGCGGTCCACGAGCCCGAGACTCCTGCCAGGAAACCGAGCCGCTGGCTTTCGGTACCGCTGCCGGACGCGGTGACGCGGAACGAGACGGCCCGACTCGTGGGAGTGTGCGAGGTGGACTACGACTCGCCCGCCTGACGGTCTCCCACTCGAAGATTCCGGGGGCTACAATCGTCGGACGAGCCATCCAAGTGCCACGGAAACGTTACCCGGAGCTCACCATGATGCGCCCTATCCTCACCACCTCCCTGCTCTTCCTCACGGGCTGCTTCGAGGAGATCGAGCCCTTCCTACCCACGGTGGACTTCGGCCGTCTGGACGTCCAGACGCTGGATTGGGACCACATCGAGACCGACTTCGTCTTCTACGTGGACAACCCAAACCCGGTGGGCATCCCTCTCGAGAGCTTCGACTACGCCCTTGCCCTGGCCGAAATCGAGCTGCTCTCCGGTGCCGACCCCGACGGTCTGGACATTCTGGCCAGCGACATGAGCGAGGTGGCACTGCCCGTAGACCTGGAGTTCACCAGCGTCTACGAGCTGATCCAGACCACCCGCGGACTGGATGCCGTACCGTTCGGACTCGACGGCAACTTCGGCTTCGACACACCCCTGGGTGTGGTCAGCCTGCCCTACGACGCCGGGGGAGACTTCCCCGCCCTCCGCACGCCCGAGATCAACCTGGGCAAGCTCAGCCTGGACGAGCTCTCCTGGACCTCGGCCACCCTCGAGCTCGATCTCGACATCGACAACGACCACGGGTCCACCGTCTGGCTCGAGAACTTCGACTACGCCCTGAGCCTGGAGGGCATCGAGGTGGGAACCGGCTTTGTCGATGACTTCGCGAGCGTGGACGGCGCCAGCACCTACACGGTCTCGCTGCCCCTGGAGGTAGACTTCCTGGATGCAGGAGCGGCGCTGTACGAAGCCTTCACCGGTGGCGACGACATCAACGTCAAGATCGAAGCGGCCACCGACGTCATCACCCCCTTCGAGGAAGTCACCCTGCCCCTCGAGATCAGCAAGAGCGGCCGCCTCACCCTGCAGTAGCCGTCCGCGCCCTGCGCCAGCTATCCGGGCTGGTCCGGCGTCTCACGCGAGCGTCCCCGTGTGCTCCTGGCCAGCTTCCAAGCGGAGAAGAGCAGCGCCAGCGTGACAAGCAGCACCACGATCGAGAACACCGGCCGCTCCGTGAGATGCCGGACGAGCCAGCGTACGGAGTCCTCACCGAAGCACCAGCCGATCCAGATGGTTAGCGGCACGGTGATCAGCAAACCCGGAATGTTGATGGCCAACATACGAGCGTAGGAGTCTCCGGCCAGACCCGAGGCAATGTAGAGAGGCACGCGCAGCCCGACCGCAAAACGAGCGAACCAGATGGCGCGGTGGCCGAACCGCTCGACCAGGCGCTCTACTTGCCGAAAACGTTTGGAGCGGTGCAGGAAGGCCAGACGGGGATGGTGCCCCGCCCGACGCACCCAGTACCCGATGGAAAACGCCAGCAGGTCTCGCAGGAACACCCCGGCGAACGCTGCGAGGCTGGTGGGCCAGAGGGGGACCTCGCCCACCTGGATCTGCCAACCCGCTACCAGCAGTGGGAAGTCGTCCGGGATGGGAATGCCCAAGCCCGAGAGGGTGCAGGCGAGAAAGATCGCCGCAGGGCCGGTCCCGTACCGAAAGACGACGGACGGGTCCATGCCGCGCCTACTCGCTAGCGGCCGGCACGACGAGCGCAGGGGCGCTCACAGGCCCGTCCAAGGGGGCTTCGCCACCCGCGAGCAGATCCACCACCGTGCCGCCGAGGAAAGGCAGCTGCACCTCGTCACCCTGGTAGACCAACCAACCAGCCGAACCAACGACCACCGCTCGCCCGCCCGAAACCTCGACACGTCGTACCTCCGCGACAGGCACGTCACCCAAGCGACGGGTGAGCTGCCGGTACAGCTGCCCCGACGGCTTGAGCACCTTGCGCTGGGAAGATCCCTGACCTTCGAAGCGGTACAGCGAGTGCGTGGCGTAGCCACCCGCCGATGCGGGCCCTTGCGGCGGATCCGCCAACGTGTGCCAGCACACGCGCTCAACGCCGCGCGACAACGCTTCCCCATGGACGAAAGCCACCATCCGAGCCTGGAAGGTTTCGTCGATCCAGCGGCTGCCCCTGCGACTCGACGGCACGCTCGTCTCGGTCACGAACACCGGCCTCCCGGCGGCCAGATCGACAGCGTTGTCCAGAGAGGCCAGGTACAACTCCGGGGTCTTCTCCTCGAAGTAGGCATGGACCGACCAAGCATCGACGGCCTGGGGAACGCCGTCTTCGGCGAGCACCCGCTCCATGTAGGCCCGCCCGTGGCTGCGCCCGGTGTGGAAGGTGCCTCCATTGAACACCACCGCATCCGAAGAGGCTTCGTGGATGGCACCCGCGGTGGCCACCAAGACCTGGGCATATTGGGCAGGGGTCTCGAAAGTGGACGGATCCACCTCGCGGGTGGCACCTCGAGGTGCGACCCGGTTGTGCAAGTCAGGCTCGTTGTCCACTTCCCAGAACCGCACCCCGCGCGGCAGCCCGGGTGCATCGTCCACGCCATCTCCATCGTAGCGCTCCACCACGCGTGCCACCCACGCGGTGTACCCATCCATGTCGTCGGGCACGTACCGCTCCGTGTGATTTGCTGTCTGGTTGCCCGGCCAAGGACCGAGGACAACGATGGGCTCGAGCCCCGCTTCCATCACGAGGGTCAGGTACCTGTCGGTGCGGTCTCGAGAGCGGGCCTGGCGGCTCCACTCCTGCCAGCTGGTGAAGGGGTAGGTCGCGGAGTTGACTCGGATTGTGCGGGCCCCCACCGCCGCGGCCTGCGAGGCATCGTCGCGCAGATGGCTGGCGATGGCTTGCGGGTCCAACTGTCGCTGGCGAACGAAGCGCTCCGGCACGGCGACGGCTTCGTTGATGCAGAAAAGATCACCGACGGACTCGATGTGCCGGGGTGTTGGGTACGCAGAAGCGCCGCGTGTGCCCAGGGCGGCCGAGGTCCCCTCGTCAGCCGGCGCGTCGGCGTCGCCAGAGACAGCACCGCCCGATGGAGCCGTGCATCCGCGGTGACAAGAGCACCCCGGAGGCAGCGCGAGCAGTAGCCCCCAGCCAACCGCGGCCACGGCGGCGAAAGCCACCCGCTGCGTCACGACTTCACCAACCTCAGGGTGGGTCCCTCGGGCAGGGCCTGGGACTCTGTCTCCGGATCGTCCGACAGATCGGGCTCGAGGGGAGGCTCGGGGAAGAGCGTGACCTGCCGAATGGCGGACCACGGGAACAAGCACGAACGAATCCGGTCGAAGGAGAGGCGCAGGTGCAACCCTTCGGGCTGGTACCTGGCCCGGTTGGCGTGATGGTACGCCGCATCGAGCTTGATGGGCAACAGATCGGGGAAGCGGGCCAGGACTTCCTTTGGAACCCCGGAATGACGCAGTTGATCCACATTGCAGACCAGGTGTATGTCGACCCCCAAGGCGAAGCCCAGGCGCAGGATCTCGGCGGCCTGTGGTCCATCCGGATCCACAAGGGAGACTCCCGGATCATCCGCCAGGTGCTCCCCCGCCAGCTCGAGCCGGGGGTGGTCGTCATCCTGATCACCCGTGGGCGGGTCAGCTGCGATCTCGTCGACAGACTTCGAGTCATCCACCGGCTCGGTGGCGGCAGCGGTGCCCAGGTATTCCACCTCGAGGGAGGCGGGCAGCCCCAGCTCCGTCGGCGTGAGCTGCAAAGCCTCGACCATCGAAAACAGCTCGTCCACGGTGAGCGGCGCGCGGCCAGTCAGCAGCGATCGGAGGTGTCGCCGGTCGACGTGCATCTGCTTGGCCAATGCTGCCCGATTCCAGCCCCGTCGTTTCATACCAGCGCGCACGCGGGAAAGAAGCAGCTCGCTATAGCTACCTGCGGCCATGGAACCTCCGGACTCGCTCCTTAATGGCCCCCGCCCCCACCCGCCCATCCGCCTACTCGCGAGGGCGACACGGAACCGGGCGCAGTCCACCGTGTCCGACCCTGCCACCCCTGGGTGGCGGGCTCACGGGCCTTCGAAGTAATAGGAGGAGAGCATGCGCTGGACTGTCATAGTCGGTGTGGTGATCGTTCTCTGGGTGCTCGGGCTGGGGCTGATGCAGCTGCGCCAGCTGGCACAGGTCACCCTCCGCAAGGGAGAACGTCTACGGCGCCAAGCGAGGGGGGTCACCGCGCGCATCAACTGCGACCAGAGGCTGGCTCCAGGACTGCGCACCAACGCCACCAACCAGCGCCAAATCCTGGTGGTGCTCACCAATCAGCGCCTTGCTCTGGCCACCTGGCGCGGTGTTCTCGTGGACATCAACCCCGGCGACGCGCTCCGTGTCTCCACCACCGGCCCCAAGCGCCTGGTGATCGAGGGCCTACGCCAAGCGCGGTCGAAGAGCACCATGGCCGCCCAGGTGCGAATCGAGCTGCTGGTAGAAGAAACCGAGGCATGGGTAGAGGACGTGCGGCGGATGCTGGAGTCCGGCTAGGACCCAGAATCCTTCGCGTCCTTCGCAGCCTGCCGTGCGCTCGCAGCCGCACGGCGTGCTCCGCGGCCACTCGAAGACGCGCCGGAGCTGCCACCGCCTGAACTCGCACCTCCGCTGGCTTGGCTCGAGCCGCTGCCCCCTGACGAGGTGCCACTGCCACCGCCAGCCTGGGAACCAGAGCTCGCGCTGGTGCGCGTGGTCCCGCCCCCCGAGCCGCCAACATCGCTGGACCGTCCCCCGGACGACGGTCCGCCGTCAGAGGAACCAGCGCTCGCAGCCGAACCGCTCCCGGACGAGGAGGCTGCTGGGCCTCCACGGCCGCCGGACGCGGCGCCGCCCTGCCCGCGACGACCGCGGCCACCGGACCCGCCACTACCGCGAGAGGGTCCGCCGGACGTTCCTCCACCGGAGGAACCGGTCGTCGCACCCTGAGTGCCAGCGGCACCGCCACTTCCGGACGGACCTCCGGCACCCGCACCCGCGCCACCGCGAGCACCACCGCCGCCGCCTGCCGCGCCCGCTCCGCCACCGCCGCCGCCTGCTGCGCCAGCACCGCC
>CAZVHW010000480.1:0-6204 GCA_964626835.1 uncultured Enterobacterales bacterium | reverse complement strand
CGATCGAGGGGTGGACCTGATCGTAGAACATGGCTCCCGTGGCCCCATGCTGCAAGAAGTACTCAGGGCCGTTCACGAAGGGAGCACCGTTTTTTTCGGCCACCGTGAACATGGCGGCCCGGTAGTCGCTGATGTAGGCAGGTACCTGATCAGGATCGAGATCGATGGGAGCTGGCAGGGCGACGAACACGGTGCGGGCGCCGAGACCAGTCGCCGTGGCTGCCAACCGATGCAGGTTGTTCATGTACTCGGCCAGGGTGGTGCGTGGGGACCTTCCCTCCCCCGGGGTGCCCACCCCGAGCTCCGGGTCCCACCAGCCGATGCGGCGAGGCGGGAGCCATGGCCCCAGCAGCCGCACCAGCGCCCGGTAGCTGGCGAGGGGGACGCGCTCCCGGGCGTCGGGGGCGTGAGCGGCATGGAAGAGATCGGACCATATGCAGGCCACGATAATCCAGTCAGGCCGTACCACCTCGCCGATGTCGTCCAGAACGAGCTGCGCCTGGGTCGAGGAGTAGCCAGGCAAGGCGGCGTTGAAATGCACCACGGGGCGACCGAGCGACTCCGACATGCCGTTGGCGGCCACGTTTCCGAAGATGGACGTCTCTCGAACACCGAAGCCATAGACCGTGGAGTCGCCGAGGCTGAGCAGGCGAAGCTCGTCCGGTGCCTTGTCGCCGCTTGGCTCACGTCCCCGCAATCCCAGGGAGTTGATCTTGATGAGCACGTTGCCGTGGTTGACCACGCTGCCCGGTACGAACCCCCAGCCGGCCCGGTGTTCTTCGACCATGGGGATGGCGTCGGGGGGCAACGCCGGCAGGGAGACCGCCCCGGGGACACAATCCTGCCGCTCCGCGCAGGCGTTGGGGATGGGTTCGGGCAGCACCTCGGCTGGCGCGGACCGGGACTCCAGCACCCGAGCCGCGATCTCCACGGCACCAAAGAACACGAACAGAAGGACGCCGGCGAACACCAGCTTGCGCCCAGCACCCAGGCTTCCGGAGTTGGCAGATCTCGCGCACATGGCTCTGCCTATTGCGCTGGCACATCGTTGTCGGCACCCTCCGGCGCACCCAACGACCAGGCCGACAGCTGCCCGTCCTGGTAGGCGGGTTGGCCGAGAACGCCGACCAACGACGCCTCGATTGCCTCCACGTCGCAACGAAGTTCCTCGTCGGAGCTGGTCTGGAGGGCACGGTAGGCCTCGGGATAGAGCACCAACCAGGCGAAGCCTTGCTCTCGCGCCAGCCGAAGGGCGCCGGGGGTGAAGATCCGGGGCGCGGCGCTGGCAGGTCGAACCGCGGGGGCGCGGGAGTTGACGGGCACGCTGCCTTCCGCGCGCACGCAGCCGTAGCCCCACAGGTCGAGCACGAGACCAGGAGCAAAGCAGCCCTTGCGGGGCGTCTGACCAGCGGTGAGCGCCCCGAAGTCATCGGCGTGGGCGTCCGCCCGCGGACGACCATGGACCAGCTGCTGCGGGGAAGCGCCGTGACCGAGACCGAGGGGAAGCTCGATGATGGCCCCCCCGGGCTGGCCCGCCAGCTCGACGAAGAAGGGGCTGGGTTGGTACTCGGCCAGCCGGCTGAATCCGGGCACGGGCTCGAGCAGCTGTGCGAGCTTGGGGCCGCACACCAGGAGAGGCACGAGCACCGAAGCCACGATCAGCAGAAGGCGACGTCGGAGGGGGGACCCGCCGAGCCCGCGAAGCCGCGCAGGCATCCAACCCGGAGCGCCGTCGTGCGCCCAGCCCTGGACCAAGTAGAGAATCCGGTCCATCCCCAACACGAGCAGCAGAAGCGTGACGAACAGGAAGTGGGGAAAGAGCCGGAGCGGCTTGATGAAGCCCACCCAGTCCTGCAGCGGATCCACCAACGCGAACAAGGGCAGCTGCAAGGCCTGACCATCGCGCACCACGAACTCGAACGGCACGTTGGTGCCCCAGCAGGCCCAAGGTCCCAGGCAGACCAGGTAGAGCAGGACGCAGCCCGCGAGCCAGCCCAGTCCGCGCCAGCCAGCCGCCACCCCCATACCCAGCGTGAGCAGGAGGAAGATCCATGCCGAGCTGCGAGGCGTGCCGCGGTGGGTGCGGACCGTGCCCCACAGAGGGAAGTCCACCGGCAGGGAGACCACCTGGATGTCCCGCCGCATCCGTTCCAGATCCTCGGCCTCCAGAGCGGGAGCCTCGTCGTCATCCCCTTCCCGCGCCAGCCGATGTTCGACCTGGACCCTGACGAAGCTCCAGACCGCCGGGCTCCATGGGGCCTGACCCTGGCGAGGGAGCGTCGCGATCTCGTGACGGTCGGGTAGGGGCAGGCGGCCCTGCAGATAGCCCACTTGGTAGAAGTAGGGCCCTACGAGGAACAGGCCTACAACCACCACTCCCAGCCCAGCGAGAAGGGGCCGGCTGCGTCGTACGCCCGGTGCGGGCACCAACACCGCGCCTGCGGCCATCATGGCCCCGACCAGCACGCACCCGACGGCGAAGAAGGCGTGGTAGTGCACCGCAAGCGCCCCCGCCGCACCGGCCAGGACCGCCCAGACCACCGCGCCCGCTCCACGCCTCCGAAGCACACGGGCCCAGGCCCCCAGAAAGAGCGGCACCACCAGGGACACCGCCGTGCTGGTGCGCCCCAGGCTGATCTCCTCGAAGGCGTAGACGTTGAAACCGTAGACGACGGCGACCAAGGCAGCGAGCCAGCTGCGCCGCGTCCAGGCGCGCAAGGCAAAGAACGCAGCCAGCGTGTTGAACACCGGAACCAGCAGCGTGAACAGGTTGTAGGACGAGGGAAACTCGAACCAACGGAACAGCGGGACCGCCATCAACGCGTCTACCCAGTTGGGAAAGCTGGACCCCAGCTCCTGACCGCCGGGCGCACAGACGATGTCCGGGCGGATGATCGGAACCCCCCGAGCCAGGGCCTGCTCGACCCACGCATAGAACCAAACCGTGCCGTGCCAGTCCCGGGGAGTGATCTCGTAGAAGTCGGGGGCCACCAAGCCGCCGTGGTTCAACACCAGATCCCATCCGACCAGGAGCATGGCCCCCAGGGCCAGGACGAGAGGCAGCAAAACGTCGAGCAGCACGCGGTGGTACCAACGCTCTGGCCCATCGACCAAGCCCGCACCGGGACGGAGGGCGCGAGGAGGGCTGGGGGAGGTGGACGGACTGCTCACGGGACGAGCCTATGCAGCCCCCACGGGCCTTGCACGTGCATGAACCGGGGACCCCAGAAAGTCCTGGCGACTCGCGCCAGTTGCGCTAGGCTGTGCCAAATCCGTTCCATCCCGAGGAGACGAACCATGCGCCGCATCCTGCCCCTCACCCTGCTTGCAACATTCCTGCACCTGTCGATCGCCTGCGACAACGACGACACCGCCCTTCCCGAAGGCGACACCGACACCGACACCGACGCCGACACCGACTCAGACACCGACGCAGACACCGACACCGACGCAGACACCGATCCCCTCACCGCCCTGCTGGGCTTCAGCGGCGTGTCCGTGGCGGGCTACGATGGCATCGACGGCACCGAGGATTGGTACTTCGTCGCTGACGAAGGCTCGGGCGACGACATCTGCCGCATCCAGTACGAGATCCACGACAAGGCGCCCCTGGACGACTGCCCTGGTAGCGCCCACAGCCCGTGCATCTGGGCTTGGGAGGTCGAGGTCACGGTGGCCACCATCGTCTCCGACGCCGACATCGGCTGCGAAGCCACCCTGGGGTACAGCGCCGACACCATCGGCGACCTCAACAACACCACCTTCGGAATCGGCTTCAACCCCGACTACTACGGTCACGCCCAGGTCATGCTCCGCGAAATGGGCCAGGGCTGGTTTGTCGCGAGCTTCGCCAGCTGGGACGAAGGCAGCGGCGACTTCACCTACATGTGGGACCAGGGGTACGTGGAATACTAGCTCCATGTCCGACGACCTGCGCACAGCGCTGCACACCGACTTCAACGTCGAGGTCCGGGACATCCGGGGCACGCCGCGCCAGGCCGACGTAGAGCGCCTGGACGACCTGTTGAGCTGGCTGGACCTGATCCCCCTGGGCGATGACTGGCAGCTCATCGACCTCGAGCGAGCCAGGGTGCTGCTGGACGACGTGCTCGGCGAAGACCTCACGGGGGGCTTCCGCGTCCGCCATCACCTGCCCCCCCAGCGCATCCTCGAGCGCTTCCTGGGCAGCTTCGACATGGACGAGGCTCGCTTCTACACCAACGTGAAGACCTGGCGCGACGACGACGCCTCCACCTGGACCCCCTTCACCAAGGGAGGCCTCTGTGTCTGCGTGGCCTGCTGCGACGGCCAACAGGTGGGCATGCTCTGGACCGACCAGTAGCGGCGCGAGCTACCCTCGCCTGCCACGGCCCGCCGCGGCGACCCGCGTCAAGCGCTCGTTCATCCTCCGCTCGTCCCGCGGGAAGGTCCGCACGACGCCAAAGAGCAAGGCTCCAGCAATCAGCCAGAAGCAGGTCGCGAGGTTGAGCGCCACCAGCCGCCCCTGCCAGGCGATCAGACCGCTGACCACCACCGGACCCAGGCCCATGCCGAGGTCGTTGCTCAGCGCGTAGACCGAGATGACCGACCCCCGCACCTCGGGGGGGTTGGCGTCCAACAACACCGCCCGGATGTTGGGACCCGTCACCGCGATGAACAAACCGGTGGCCAGGGAGAACAACACGGGCAGCAGCAGCGCGGGATGCTCCACGCCGACCTGGGATGGGTAGTTCACCATCAGCAGGGTGGGTACCACACCCACGGTGGTGGTCACGGCACAGAGCAGGGGCAGGTAGCGGGGTCGGATGCGATACAGCCGCGCGCCCACGAAGCCGCCGATCAAGCCGCCAACGAGGGCCGTGAGCCCCGACGCCATGACCACGATGGTGCCCAACTGCACGCCAAAGCCCTTGTCCTGGGCGTAGAAGTCCGTCATGAAGACGAAGAACACACCCCAAGGCACCGTGCCCAGCAGAGCCTGGGCGAAGACCAGCAGATTGGTGGGGACCGAGAAGATCTCCCGATAGCGCGTCCAGTCGATGCGACCGGTGTAGGCCTGGCCCGACCGAACCATCTCCACGAGGGCTTCCTCGCTGCGGCCACGATCGGGCTCCCTCGCCACCCACCAAAACACCACCGCCAACACCAGGTTGGGCAGCGCCACCAGGATGAACGGCAGCCGCCAGCCGTAGACCGGACCCACCATGCCCGCCAGGAACTGGCCACCGCCCATGCCCAAGCCCATGGAGAAGCCCAGGGCCGCGCACGCCGCGGGCCGCGTCTTGGCCGAAAACCAGTCGGCGATCATCGAGAAAGCCAGGGGCAAGGCTCCCCCCAGGCCAATTCCCGTGAGCGCCCGGCACCAGAAGAGCTGCTGGTAGGTCTCGACGAAGCCCGTGAGCAGGCAGGGGATCTCCCCGATCAGCAGCACGGCCACAAACAACGCCTTGCGTGGCAACAAGTCCGTGAACCAGCCGATAGCGACCGTGATCGTGCCACCCAGAAGCCAAGAGCGATCTGCCCCCCCAGCTTGACGTCCCGCTCGAGGGGGCTCAGGCCGAGATCCTCGGCGATGGCGCTCAGGTTGGGCGCCATGAGGTTCTGGTCCGCGTACAGGAACACGCAAGCCAAGGCGAGCAACACGAGCGCCGGCATTTCGGCGCGAGCGGGGAAAGCGGAGGGGCGCTCCATGGTGAGGGCAGTAACTCCGGCCTCCCCCGACCGGAAGCGCCACACGCCCCCCAGGCGCTCGCAACCCCCTACCCTTGCGCCACGGGCGACATCACGGCCGCGCTGCTGCTCGCCGCCGCGGCTAGAACGGGTACCAGAGGTGACTGGCTGGGTAGGCGTATCCGCTGCCGTTCAGCTCCACGACGTAGGTCCTCGTGAAGTCGTAGGTGTCGGCCTCGGTCCACCAAGTGTCGTAAGGATCGCGGGTGTCCCAGCTGCCGCTAGCGGTGGATCGAGCGGAAGAGGTGACCGTGCCTCCGTACCAGATCCGCTGGGACACCCAGAATCCACCCACGACGCAAGGTGAGCTATCAACGAACCCCGCGCTGCCGACACGAGGCGACATCCTCACTCCGGCGGCCAGCGAGCACGAGGGCGAAGACCAAGGCGAGCAGAGCCCCGCCCCATGCTCCACCACCACTCGCGCACCCACCGCAGTCGGTAGGGCAGACGCACCCACAATTGCTCGTCGGA
>CAZVHW010000479.1:0-6243 GCA_964626835.1 uncultured Enterobacterales bacterium | reverse complement strand
CGGCTTCGGCTTCTTGGCCCGCGTCGGTGTAGAGGCCGCCCAAGACGGCCAACACAACCGGACTGTCCGCGTGGGTGGCCGAGAGGGCTTGCACGGCCGCGAGGGCGCCCGCGGCGTCGGACAGGGCTGCGACCAAGTCGGCGTACTGCTGTACGGCGAAGGGATCGCCAACGAGCCAGCTCTGGTTGCGGTCCCAGTGGTCGATGGCGGTGTCGAGGTCGCCACCGCGGCGATAGAGCTCGGCCAGCGCGATGCGGGCGGCGTTGAGATAGCCCTGCTCCCCGATGCCGCTACGGGCCCCCATGTTCAGGGTCTGGCGCAGGGGACCCTGCGCTGCATCGTCGTCGCCAGCCAGCAGATGGGCAATGCCCGCCACCACACCGATAGCGGGGTGCAGATCGACGTGTTCACCGTAGGTGGCGACGACCTGATCGAGATCGCCCGAGACCAGCTGGTAGTAGGCAACCATTCCGGGAGCCGCATGGCAGGCGTCGAGGTCCTGGGGCTGGACGGCGGAAGCTTCGCGCTCCTCGTCGTCCATCTTCTCGATCTCCTCGCGCCTGTCGCTATCCAGGGAGTTCCAAGCGAGGAAGCGGTCCATGCCCTTCTGGGCGGCGATGGCCGCGTCATCGAAGCGGTGCCCGGCGGCATACGCTTGGGAGAGGTTCAACCACCACTCGCAGGGATCGGCGTCCAGGCCCGTGGCTTCCTCGAGGAGCGCGATGCCCTGATCTACGTCACCGCCCACCAAGTGCAGGAAGGCCTTGTCGCTGAGCATGCCAGCGCGTTTTTCTTTCTCGGCCTCGAGGTCTTCTTCGGTCTTTTCGACCACCTCGCCGTCTTCGGGCGGGGCGTCGAGAGCCTCGATTTCCTTGGCGGCGGCATCGATGAAGGCGTCCAGCGGGTAGGCGCGCTGCTGCGCCTTGGCCTCGTTCAGGGCGATCTGGCCGGAGGCCGGGTCGATGGCGATGTCGAAACCCGAGAGGAAGCTGTAGCCGAGGTACCCGTGCACACCCGCGGGGTGATCGCTGCGGGCGACATCCCGGTGCCCGATCCAGCTGGGCCCGAGCTCGAGATCGCCGAACGAAGCGGAGGTCCAATAGCCATCCCAATCGGAAATGGGGACCACGGGGCCGTCGCCGAGGTCGACCTCGTCGCCGATGCGACTCGAGAGCTTGTGGGTGACGAGGTTGACAAGCACGGGCTGGCCATTGATCTCGCCCTGCACCACCACGTCGTAGTTGGCGTGGGCTTCCTTGCCCGCCCAGGTCTTGACGATCTCCATCTCGACGAACTCGTAGGGCAACACGGTGCCACCGACGGCATCGAGCAGCTGCTGGCCTTGGTCGGCCGGAGCGATGCGAACGACGCCTTCGGAGGGTAGGATGGCCACCGGGAGGCCCAGCGCGTACAGGCTGAGGTCACCGAAGACAGTCGGTACGGGTGGGCTATCGGTCAGCAAGGGGGCGCTATCGAACGACTCCACTTCGGCGTCCACGTCGTAGAGCACAAGGCCTTCGGCGAGGTGGATCTCGTCGATGTGGGTCATCTGCTTCTTGCCGCCGAGCTTGTAGACGGCTTCGTCCTTCTTCTTGCCCAACGAAGCGAAGAACCTCTTGTTCATGGTCTTGACGCCGTCGCCGAAGTCCTCGCCGATCACCGCGGCGACTTTCACGTCGGGCGCACCGAGCTTCACGCGGAAGAGCCAGGCACCCTCGTCTTCTTCGCCAAAATTGACCAGTACGTAGGGGATCTCGTCGCCGTAGACACCGCCGTAAAGAGGCAGCTCCACCATGCCGTCGATCTGCACCTCGCCGATGCTGCCTTCGTACTTGTCGAGAGGCGTACCAGCGAGTGCAATAGCAGGCAGGCACAGGGCGAGAAGAGCAAGAGCGCGCATAGGTAACCTCCTGTGGAGGGGGTGGTTATCCTCTTGCCGAGGAGGGGTCCACCGCCCCGTCCACGCGCGATGACATTGCTGTCATCGTGGGGATCGGATAGCGGCGAGCGCCACCCCCGAGGACCGTCAAACGGTCCGAGAAAGCGACTAAGGAAGGTTCGATGTCAACGACCATCTACGATGTCCACGCGCGTATGATCCTGGACTCACGCGGCAACCCGACAGTCGAAGTGGAGGTGACCACCGAGGACGGCGCGATCGGTCGCGCCGCGGTCCCCTCGGGAGCCAGCACCGGCCGCCACGAGGCAGTCGAGCTGCGCGATGATGACAAGGAGCGTTGGAAGGGCAAGGGAGTCGACAGTGCCATCGAAAACGTGAATGTTACCCTCTCGTCGCACCTGGTCGGCCTGGACGCCACCGAGCAGCGCTCAATCGACGCCCTGCTGCGCGAAGTGGATGGAACCGAAAACAAGGGCAACCTCGGCGCCAACGCGATCCTGGGCGCCTCCCTGGCGGTGGCCCGGGCGGCGGCGCTCTCGGTCCAGCTCCCCCTCTACCGCTACATCGGCGGCACCAACGCCTGCACCCTGCCCGTACCCATGATGAACGTGATGAACGGCGGCTCCCACGCCGACTCGGGCCTGGACATCCAGGAATTCATGCTCTACCCGGCCGGCTTCGACAGCTTCGCCGAAGCCCTCCGCTGCGGCACCGAGATCTTCCACACGCTCGAGGCTCTGCTGGCGGACCGCGACCTGGCCACCGCCGTGGGTGACGAGGGCGGCTTCGCGCCCCGGCTGTCCAAGGACACCGAAGCCCTCGACCTGCTCATGGAGGCCATCGAAGCCGCCGGATACCGCCCCGGCGAACAGGTCTTCCTCGCCCTCGACGTGGCCTCCTCCGAGTTCTACGACAAGGAGCGCGGGGGCTACCGCATGCGCCGCGCGGCCGAACTGGGTGAAGACCCCGACACATACCGCTTCACCGCTGCCCAGATGGTCGACTTCTACGAGACGCTGGTCGAGAAGTACCCCCTGGTGAGCATCGAGGACGGCCTGGACCAAGACGACTGGGAAGGCTGGTCACTGCTCACGGAGCGCCTGGGGAGTCGCGTGCAGATCGTGGGCGACGATCTGTTCGTCACCAACACCAAGCGCATCCGCAAGGGTCTCGATCTCGCCGCCGCCAACTCCGTGCTCATCAAGGTCAACCAGATCGGCACCCTCACCGAGACCCTGGACGCCATCGCCATGGCCCACGCCAACCGTTGGAGCACCGTCATCTCCCACCGCTCGGGCGAAACCGAGGACACCACCATCTCCGATCTGGCCGTCGCGGCCAACACCGGCCAGATCAAGACCGGATCCCTCTGCCGCTCCGAGCGGGTCTGCAAGTACAACCAGCTCCTGCGCATCGAAGAGGAGCTGGGCGAGGCCGCCATCTACCCCGGCTTGGCAACGCTGACCCGGTAGAGGGTCCATTCCCACCCTGCCGGGTTCTAGGTGGGGGTAAAAACATATACGAACGCGTGCTCCGACAGGGGGATATCCCCTCGGAGCGCGCTTTTTTGGGGGATGGACGCGGCATGAAGCTTGCAGAAGGAAGGGGCGACCAAAAGGAGGTCATGCATGCGCTCCTTCTCCACCCTTCCTTTCCTTGCCTGCTTTGCTCTGGCCTGCGCGCCGTCGGACGCCGACCTCACCAGCTCCGCCCTCGTCGCCGAGGCGGGGCCCACGCTGGACGCACGGCCCGTGTCGGCCATGCCCGCCGCGCGGACGCCTCTGCCACAGTACCAAGGCGCGAACTTCGACTTCCGACTCGAACTGGGCTCCGCAAATCCGGAAGGGCCCAAGGTGGGCGTCTATCCGCAGCGCCTGCTGGTAGAGGTGGACGGTGACTGGGCTGCGGTCCCGGAGCAGGCCTGGGACGAGGTGCGAGAGATTCGCTACACGCAGCACGAGCGCTGGACCGGTATCTGGCAGGGCAGCATGTACGAGGGCGAGCTGACCCACATCTCCCTGATGCTCGAGGAAGATGCCTACGTGATCATCGACGACCTGTCCTACGACGTCGCCATCCCCGCCGACCAGCGGAAGATCGACGTGGACATCAACCTGGACACCGTCAACGAGCAGCCCCTCGTGGTGACCGTGATGTTGGATGTCGGCGCGGTCGACGGCGTGGTCACGCTGCGACCGAACGGGCTCATCATCCGCGTGGTGGACGGCCAGGGCTTCGCTCACGAGTACGAGCCGGAGAGCTAGTCACCGACGACGGGCGGATCCTCGACGAGCAGCAGAAAGTCGTCCGTGAACCCGTAGGCGTGCTCGCGAAAGGTGTCCAGCACACCCCGCGTGAGCAGGCGGCTCGTGGGTCGCGAGATCTCACCCCTTACCGTACGGTCCTCGAAGCCCAGGATGCGGTCGGGCTCGACCTGGCTGATGACGAGGATGCGGATGGTGCGGTCCATGGTGTCGCCCGACGCGAAGAGCGGGAAGACGTGGTTGGTGGGCGGTTCGGGTTTCAGCCAGGTGGCCTGGAATGTCTGGCTGACGCGCACGGGGTAGTGCGCCGTGCCGTCGACCTGCACGTAGCCGCTGTCGCGATCGAGGTCTTCGTAGGCCACGACCTGGGCCTCGCCCCGGGGCAGGGCCGGAAGCCACCCAGCCCGCGCGGCAAACAGGAGGGCGAGGGCAGCTAGCAAGAGGAGGGCACCGACGACGGGCAGGGTGCGCTTGATGGCCATGGAGCCTCCAGGAGGGGTCCCGCCCAGCCCAATGACAGCAGCTGCTTTCACCAACGGCCAGACCGTGGCATTCTATAGCCCGACGCCGATGGCGCGTGTGCACCCCCGACCACCTCTGGAGGAAGGATGAGCAAGTGGCTTCTGAGTGCTGCCCTGGTCCTGCTGACTGGCTGTCAACCCGTAAACAACAACTTCGCGGGCGGCGGCAACGGCCTGGACGACACAGGTCCCTCCACCGACACGGACGACACGGGCCCAGACACCACGAGTGAGTGCCCCCCCAGCTTCGGTGAGCCCGCGGCGGCCGTCGACGACTACCCGGGCAAGGGTTGGGTGGTAGAGGTCGAGCTTCCCTTCGAGGAAGGCTCTTGCGACATCACCGAAGGCGAGATGTACCTCGAGTTCGACGACGGCACGGGCGGCACCACCCAAGGCGGTCCCTACACCATCGGCTTCGACGCCGAGGACGTCTACGTGGACGACTACAGCGAGGACGAGGGTGCAGGCGTGCTCTTCTTCGCGTTCACCGTGGACAGCTCGGCGAGTTCGGTGGACTTCACCGTCTGGATCGAGTTCGGAGACGGCTCCAGCACCGAGAAGCTGAACGTATCGGTCAACTGACGACCCCCGCAGGGGCTACAGCATGAACACCGTGCCCGCGGAGACCTGCCACAGCAGGCCGGTATTGCTCAGGCCACGCTGGATGGACTCGAACTCGTTGCCGTGCAACAGGCCGACACCCACGTTCAGGTTGAGGCCGAACACCTCGGTTGGCACGAAGTCCACACCACCCCGGCCGCGGAAGCCGACCGCGAACTTGAAGTCTTCGGTGTAGGGCGTGAGGGTGACGTCGCCGCCGAAGTAGGGGCGCACCATGATGTCGCTGCGCTGGTAGCGAGCGCCGACGTGGAACGGCAGAATGGTGTTCCATCGGGTGCAGCCCATGACCTGACCCTCGATGTCCGGGTCGATCTCGCATTGGTCGGCATCGAACTGGCGCTTGACGCTGAAGGCCTCGAGGCCCGTATGGATGCGGGCGGCGTCGCCCACGGCGAAGGCCAGCTCGCCCCCGTAGGTCAGGAACTGCAGATCCTGGTACCCGCTGGTGCCAACGCGAGCGATGACCGCCACGCGCCTGCGGTCGTTGTACGAACTCTTGATGACGTTGTCCTTGCGGGGCCCTTCGTAGCTCCGGCCGCCATCGAGATCGTCATCGTAGCGACTTCGCTCGGCAGCTGCCCGTGCTCGGGCTTCCTGCTCCCGGCGGTCTCGATCGGCTTGCTCGCGCTCTTCCCTCTCCTGATCTCGCCGTTCGCGCTCTCGGTCGCGCACGCTAGAGGAGTCCAGCTCGTCATCGTCGAGATTGTCGTAGGAGTCCCGACCGCTGTCGTAGCCGCTGTCGAAGTCATCGAAGTCATCGAACTCGTCGAAGTTGTCGCTGGCGTCGGCCACGTAGCTGTTGTCGCCGCTGTAGTCGTAGTCGCTGCTGGAGTCGAAGTCATCGGAGCTGGGCTCGACGGTGATGAGGTTGTCGACGGGCGCGAAGTCCAGGCCCATGTCTTCGGCCGAGACCGGGGCGAAGGTGAGCTCGAAGTCG
>CAZVHW010000478.1:4700-6245 GCA_964626835.1 uncultured Enterobacterales bacterium | reverse complement strand
GGTCTGGGAGTCGAAGCCGTCAGCGTCGGCGTCGTAGTCGCTGGCGCCGTCGCAGTCCTGGTCCGTACCGTCGTAGAAGGTCTCTTTCGCCGAGGGGCTGATGGTGGCGTCGTCATCGTCGCAGTCACCCACCATGGCCACCGCCGTCCCCACCTGATCGCCGGCCGCGGCGCCCAGGAGCTAGCCCTGTGCGCTGGACAGGCTCTCGATCCCCGACAGTGTGCAGTGGTTGGCCGTGCCGTCGCAGTCGTTGTCCGCACCGTCGTGGCAGATCTCCGTAGCGCCCGGGTGGACATCGGGATCGGAGTCGTCGCAGTCGCTGTTGTCGTCCACCGTGCCCGAGGGCTGCTCGCAGGCGACCACCGTGGCATCGGGATCGCCGTACCCGTCGCCGTCGGCGTCCTGGTACCAGGTCGGGCACGCGTCGCCGGTCTCCCCTCCGCTGTCGTGATCCGGCCCCACGAGCACCCCCACCGGGAAACATCCCGCGAGCAGCAGGGGAGGCATCAACCACGGCCAGCGAGCGCGCATGTCTCTCTCCGATATCCGAGGTTCCCATAGAACCACCTCTCGATCAACACGGTGTCGCCGCGGAGGTCGGTGCTTGCGGGCGCGTTGGGCCCCAGGGTCGTTTACAACTCGGGACCCTTGCCGCAAGGGTTGGTGCTTGCGAGCGCGTTGAATCCCAGGATCGCTCGCCACTATCGATGCAGCCGGACAGCAGGCTGGCGAGGATCCACTTGGTGAGGGCTGGGTTGTCGTCCATGGGTGCCTCCTTTTGCCGTTTGGAGGCGCAGGTCATCCGGGATGGCAGCCGGAGACATCGCTTGACAAGCGTGGCCCCCGCTGATCGTGTCAGGGCTCGACGGTCACGCTCCGCCCGAAGCAGGGCGCCGCTTCGAGCAACTCCATGCTCGGGCTGCCCGCGGTGAAAACCGCCGTGGCCAGGGTGACCCCGGGGAAGTCGTCGCCCGCGTGGCGGCATAGGCGCGTCGGACTTCCGCTGCGGTCGGCCAGGAGTGCCAGCAGGTCTTCTCGGCTGTCGGGAGCTTCGTTGGCGGTCAGGCGCTCGAGGGCAGCCATGCGCGGCCCGGACGATTTCTCGAGGTAGGTGGTGTCCTCGGGCTTTGCTTCCATGGCGGAGTGCGTGAGGTGGTTGGTGTGCAGGTGCAGACCGGTGATCTCCTGCAGGTCGTGGGTCCCGTCGGGCCAGGTCTCGAGGGAGACGAGGCGCCCGCCCTGCTGGAGATCCCCGAGGTTGTGGTGCCAGGGAAAGGCGCGGCCCTGGGTGGTGGCCAGGGTGATGGCGTGCTCGAGGTCGCGGGCCTCGCAGACGGCTCGCCCGACAAAGAAGCGGGGTACACCGGCGGCGATGGAGGCGGGGGAGATGTAGTTGGTGGTCTGGAAGACGCCTCGGGCGTTTACCACCGGGCCCAGGCCTGGCAGCGTGCCTGGGTAGGCCAAGGCGGCGAAGCCCACCCCCGAGGGTGGCTGGACGCGCACCACGGCCATCTTGCCCTGGTAGCCGGCGGCGCCGTCTTCGTT
>CAZVHW010000478.1:0-4690 GCA_964626835.1 uncultured Enterobacterales bacterium | reverse complement strand
GTTGTGGGCGAGGATGAAGCCCTCGGGCCGCACGATTCCCACGGTGGAGCAGCCGGCCGCGTGGGTGAGCACGGCGATCTCGGAGCGGCAGTTCCAGGCGAACAGCTCCATGAAGGGCACGCCACAACCTTCGGACAGCCCCGCGAGCTCCTTGATCAGGTCGGGGAAGGCCTGGAGCGCGGCTGCGTAGCTGGCCTGCACCTGGGGTGCGAGTGGGCCCTCCAGTGCTTGGCGGCAGCGTTGGAGGGTGCGGTCCTCGGCTTCCATCACCGCGGCGATGGAGTCCCGCAGGGCTTCGCCAAGCTGGCGGCCCAGCGCGGTATGGGAATCGGCCTGGATGTCGATGGTCGTGAACGGCGGGGCGGTGGCGGCGTCGGCCAGGGCTGCCAGGGGGCGGCCACCCATCAGCAGCAGGCCGCTGGCACCCATGCCTCCCAACAGCTGGCGGCGGTCGATGATCATGGGAGCTCCTTGGTTCACCTGCAAGCCGTATCACGACGCCCGTCGGGGACGGCGAGCCTGGCCCGTGGTGTTGGTTCGATTAGCCCTCCGCCGCAGGAAAGAAGCTCGTCATGTCTCGCGCGGCCAGGAAGGTCTGCTCTCCAACCGCCGGTGGGGTCCAGGGTTCGGTGCCGTGGTCGCCCCAGTAGAACCAGCGGTACAGGGGATCCTCGAGGGGGCGCTCGAAGATGAAGGCCACCTCGAGGGGATCGCCGGTGGAGGTGATGGCGCGGATCTCGGCGGTGTAGTCGGGCATCTCGCGGTATTCACCGACCTCGAAGAGCATGTCGAGGTTGCTCATGGGATCACCTCGAAGATCTCGTCGCCCGCCCGCAGCATCAAGCCTGTGTCGGTGGCGATCATCGCGCGGATGGGGGCGTCGAAGAGCTGGACCTGCTGCCATCCCTCCGCCGTGCGCTGGTGCAGCGCTCCGTCGTCGGTGGAGGCCCAGAGCTGGCCGTCGGCGCTACGGGCCAGATCCGTGATGCCAGCTGTCAGCAGCTGGGTCGTAGGGATTCGTTTCCACCTGCTCGACAGCCGAAGGACGCCTTGGTCCGTGCCGAGCCAGGCCCCACCTCGTCCGTCGGGGAGGATGGCCCGGACGGTAGAGGGGATCTCCACGCAGCGGGTGCCGCGCCGAGGGTCGATGCGGCAGGCGTTCCGATCGCCGCCCACCAACAACTGGCGATCCGTAGCCGCGAGGGCGTGGATGGGGCTCGGTACGTCCAATGGGATCCACACACCGGCCGGGTCTTGGCAGGCCAGAGCGTCGCCAGCCGCACAGAGCCTGCCTTGCCAGCGCACCAAGGCGCTGCCACGGTTCAGCGGGGGATCGGACCAGGAGAGCTGCCCGTGAACGTCGCCCGTGAGCAACTCACCGCTGGCGAGTAGCAGCTGCCAGGCCTCGTCCCCCTGTACCAGGGCCACCGGAGGCTCGGGTCGATCCAGGTAGCCCTGCCAGCGTCCGTCCTGGAACCAGGCCGCCGCATTGTCCGCCAGGTGAACGGGGCTGCCGTTCCAGGCCAAGCTACCCCCGCCCGGGTTGGCTTCGCTGGTCGGGCGCGTGACGTGGCGCTTTCTGTTGCCGTCTTCCCACCAGGTCGACTGCCCGGCGGCCATCCACTCACGGCCACTGTCGTCCACGTACAGGAATTCGACCTCGGGCAAGCCCGCGTCCGCCAGCGAGAGCGTGTCGGGATCGAGGCTTGGCAAGTGGCCATTGGTGGTCCGAACCACCACGGTGCCGTCACCGCGTGGGACGATGTCTTGGACGCTGGTACCGGTCAGCACGGCGGCGTTGGCCCACCCGCCCGAGCCTCGGTGCACGGCGAGCCCACCGCTCGTACCCACCCAGAGGTCGCCCCGTGCATCGGTGTGCAACGCGGTGACAGCGCCGTCGGCGGGGCAGATGGTCGGGGTCCAGGTCCCGTCCCAGGCGAGCAGCCCTTCCTGCGTACCCAGCCAGAGCGTCCCATCGGGGCCGTCCTCCACCGCGGTGGTGCCGTGCTCCTGCTTCCATGGGGAGCCCAGGTCCTCCCAGTTCGCTCCGTCCCACCGCAGCAGGCCTCCGCTGCGTGCCACCAGGATGGTGCCAGCGGTCGTGCCGTGCAGGGCGAGATCTTCGATGCGGACGTGATCGGCGATGTGGCTGTCGGGCGTGCTGTGGGGCTCGAGGTCGACCGCTGGTAGCGAGACTGGCACCCAGCGCGCCCCGTCACGCCGCCACACCTCGCCGTCTCGCACGATCCAGGGGCGGCCCCGTCCATCCACCACCGGGTGGTCCGCCTCCATGGACAGGAGCTCGAGGCGTCGTGTGCGCAGGTCGTAGCGCAGGAGATGTCCCCGGCGAGTGTGTAGGAACGCGACCTGGCCGTGTACGAGGAAGTCGTCGACGGTGTGCGGACCGGCGGCGACGTTTTTTCCGTGGT
Organism: uncultured Enterobacterales bacterium; assembly: GCA_964626835.1. Lineage (GTDB taxonomy): Bacteria > Myxococcota_A > UBA796 > UBA796 > JAFGLY01 > CALDOK01. The sequence goes on along the minus strand of CAZVHW010000478.1, from coordinate 2,261 downwards.
CGATGGACTCTTCGAGTCCCCCGGTTGAATCCAGGCGCCTGAGCCAGCCAGGGGACAGCGCCCACACGTGTCGGTCCGAGAGGACCAGGGTGGGTGATGCGGGGATGCCCGTAGTGTGGGAACGCACGGTCCAAGCGTCCTGGTGGTAGCGACCTACGCCCTTGCGGGTGCTGATCCAGACCGCGCCATCGTCGTGCAGCGCGAGCTGGGCGATGCTGGCCCCCTGTAGCTCCGCGGGGAGTTGGAGCTGTTGCGGACCGTCGCCGTCCACGCGCCACAGCGCCCGGCCACCGGCTGCCCACGTGACCTCGCCTATCGCCAGACGTTCCACGGTGTGATCGAGCACGCGGATGCCTTCCGGGGCGTCGGGTGGGTGGAGGTAGAGACCGTCGTGTGTGGACATCCAGGTTCCGCGCTCGGACCGAGCCAGGTCTCTCACGATCCCCTCGGGTGCCCAGGCCGAGGTGGTCTCGTGGCTCGCGAGGTCGATGCTGGAGACGCCTTGTTCGTCCGAGATCCGGATCTCGCCACTTGGCATCGAGAGCAGCGCTCGAGGACGCGGGCCCTGGAACAGAGGCTCCCAGATCTGGTCCTCGAGGGCGTAGAGCGGCGTGGGTGCCTGCACCTCGAGCAGTACGCCCGCGCCCGTCAGGGGATGCAGGGCTCGGATGGCGAGCGGGGCGGCATCCTCGGCCTTCCAGGTCTGCCAACCCTGCGCGTCGTGTCGTCCGACGGCGCCATCGAGGGTGCCCACCCACAGGTCCCCCGCGCCATCTCGAGCCATGGCACTGACCGCACCCTCGGGCGCTCCGTCCGAAGGTCTCGTCCAGGTCCAGTGGCCGCTGGTGGGATCGTAGCCAACCGTTCCTTCGTCCTGCCCCAGCCACAGCACGCCATCGGTGTCCACCACCGGGTTGTCGCCCGTCAGTGCGGGTGCGATGGGGGCGCTGCCGATGCGCTCGATCTGGACCGCCAGGGCGGAGGCGAGCAGGAGAAGGTGAGGTGTCATGGCGGTGCTCGCGAGATCCGATAGGTCGGTGTCCTCTAGCTCGGAGCCGTCTCTTGCCCCACCCCCGCTGGCTCAGCTTGCGCGGCGCGCGTGCCCACAACCTGCGGGGCGTCGACGCCAAGCTCCCCCACGACGCCATCACCGTGATCACGGGGGTGTCTGGGTCGGGCAAGTCTTCTCTGGCCGTGGACGCCCTGCTGCTCGAGGCCCGTCGCCGCTACCTGGGCGCCGTGGCTGGGCCGGCCGCTCACCGGCTGGGCAAGCTCGGTCGATCGCGGGTCGGGTCGGTCGATGGGTTGCGCGCGGGTGTTTTGCTCGGGCAGTCCACGCCCGGCGGTGGCCCCCGGTCGACGGTGGGAACCCTCAGCGGGCTGCTCGACCTGCTGCGCCTGCTGGTGGCGCGGGTGGGGGTGCAACACTGTGCTTCGTGCTTGGCCCTCGTTCCGGGCACCGCGGGGGACGGCGACAGGCCCTGCCCACACTGCGGAACCTCTGTCCCAGCACCGCTGGCCGGCCTGCTCTCCTTCAACACCGTCAAGGGAGCTTGCCCCCGATGCCGCGGGCTGGGTGTGGTGGACCGGGTGGATCCCGACTTGCTCGTGGCCGATGCCGCCAAGAGCCTGCGCTCCGGTGCGCTCGTACCCACGACGCCCAAGCCCTACATCGTCTACTCCCAGGTCACCATGGAGGTGCTGGACATCGTCTGCCGCGCCCACGGCTTCACCGTGGACGTGCCTTGGGTGGATCTCACCGACGAGCAACGGGCGGTGGTCTTCCACGGGAGCGATCGCGTCGTGGTGCCGTTTGGAAAGCACCCCCTGTCCTCCCGGATGCGTTGGTCGGGTATCACCGCGAGGCCAAGAGAAGAGGGGCACTACAAGGGCATCGTCACCACCATCCAGGGAATCCTCGAGCAGAAGCGCAACCCCGGTGTGCTGCGCTTTGTCCGCTCGGTTGCGTGCGAGGACTGCGAGGGCACCCGCCTGGGCCCCGCGGCGCGCGCGCTGCGCTTGGACGGGCGAGGCGTCGGGCAGTGGTCGACTCAGCCCGTCTCGGGTCTGCTCGGAAGCCTGGCCACCGTCACCCTCGAGCCCGCTGCCAGGGCCGTAGCGCAACCCCTGCTCGAGGCCCTCGAGGAACGCCTGGGGGTTCTCGAGGCGCTGGGTCTGGGTCACCTCCGCCTGGACCGCGCCACCGACAGCCTGTCGGGTGGAGAGGCCAGGCGCGTGCAGCTAGCTGGCTGCCTTGCGGG
>CAZVHW010000477.1:0-6264 GCA_964626835.1 uncultured Enterobacterales bacterium | reverse complement strand
GGCCTCGACGACCGACCAGGAGTGCGAACACCAGGAGTGATCCGCGGTGCCCGCATCCCCCAATCACCTCGATACCTTCCTGCAACGCCTGCGGAGCCAGGGGGATATCGGGGTCGCTGCCGGCATCTTCGGCTTGCTGGCCATCATGGTGGTGCCTCTCCCGACGGCCATCATGGACATGCTGCTGGCGCTGTCCCTGTCGCTGTCCATCCTGGCGATGCTGGTCACGTTCTACGTAACCAAGCCGGTGCAGTTCTCGGTCTTCCCCACCATCCTGCTGATCACCACGCTGTTCCGGCTCTCGCTGAACGTCGCGACCACGCGGCTGATCCTCCTGCACGGCGCCGAAGGGCCCCAGGCCGCCGGCTCCATCATCCAGGCCTTCGGCAACGTGGTGGTGGGCGGCAACGTGGCGGTGGGGCTGGTGGTCTTCATCATCCTGGTGATCATCAACTTCATGGTCATCACCAAGGGAGCCGGCCGCATCGCCGAGGTCAGCGCGCGCTTCACCCTGGATGCCATGCCCGGCAAGCAGATGGCGGTCGATGCCGAGCTGAATGCCGGCCTCATCGACGAATCCGCTGCACGCACACGCCGCTCGGAGATCGCCCGAGAGGCCGACTTCTTCGGCTCCATGGACGGTGCGAGCAAGTTCATCCGCGGCGACGCCATCGCCGGCATCCTCATCACCCTGGTCAACATCCTGGGTGGCATCTTCATCGGTGTGGTTCAGAACGACCTGGACTTCGTCACCGCCATCTCCATCTACACGGTGCTGACCATCGGCGACGGCCTGGTGGGGCAGGTACCGGCCCTCATCGTCAGCACCGCGGCGGGCATGCTGGTCACCCGCGTACCCGACGAAAAGGGTGAGCAGCTGCACGTACAGCTGGGCCAGCAGCTCTTCGGGTCCCCCCGTGCCTTGACCATGCTGGCGGTAGCCGTGTTGGGCTTCGTCGCCATCCCGGGCCTGCGCATCCCCTTCCTGCTCATCGCCCTCATCGCCGGTGGGGTGGCCTGGCGACTGAAGAAGGAGCAAGCCAAGCCCGACAAGCCCGACGCCGAGCAGCAGGCCAGCGCCCAGCAGGGCCCGGCCGAGCCAGATCTGAACCAGATGCTCCATGTCGAGCCCCTGACCATCGAGCTGGGCGTGGACCTGGTGGCCTTGGTCGAGGAGCGCAAGGGCGGCACCCTGGTGGAGCGGATCCAGCGCATCCGGCAACAATTCGCCACCGAAGACGGCCTGATCGTGCCCGCCGTGCACCTGCGCGACAACCTGAAGCTGGACGGCGGCGAGTACCACGTGCTTCTGCGGGGCGAGATCATCGGCCAAGGCAAGGCGGTTCCGCGCCAGTGCCTGGCCATCGACCCCGGCGACACCAAGGGCCCCATCCGCGGGATCCCGACCAAGGATCCCGTCTTCGGTCTGGACGCACTCTGGATCCCCGAGACCTCACGCCTACGCGCCTCGGCCAAGGGCTACACGGTGGTGGACGTACCGACCATCGTCACCACCCACCTGCAGGAGCTGTTGCGCCAACACGGGCACGAGCTCTTCGGCCGCCAGGAGCTGGCGGACGTCCTGGATCGCAGCAGCCGTCTGTCCCCGCGCCTGGTCGAGGATCTCATCCCGGACGTGCTCACTCGAGGCTCCGTGCTGCGGGTCTTCAGAAACCTGCTGCGCGAGGGCGTCTCCATCCGCGACAGCCAGAGCATCCTCGAGGCCATGGCCGAGCACGCGCCCCGAAGCCGCGATCCCAACGTGCTCACGGAGCTGGTTCGCCAGCGCCTGGCCAGGCACATCAGCCACCGATTCACGGGCGCCGAGGGCGCGCTTCGCTACATCTCCCTCGCGCCCGACGCCGAGGAGGTGGTCACGCGAAGCCTGCAGGCCTCCGAAGACGGTACCACCCGACTCATCATGGACCCGAGGATCGCTCAGACCCTGCTCACCCGCTTGGGCGAGCTGGTCGCTTCCCAGCGCGGGGCCGACGATGTCGTCTTGCTGGCTCCTCCCCTTGTTCGCGGCCCCTTCCGTCGTCTCTCCGAGAAGCTCTTCCCCCGCGTGGCCGTACTTTCCCCCGGGGAGCTGCTCCCCACGATCCGCCTCGAACGGGTGGGCCAGTTGACCCTCGAGAAGCCCGCCAGCCCCGCGCGCCAAGGCCGAGCCTCCCGCCGTGGCCGTCCGCGCAAGCCAAGCCCGAATCCCTCCCCCGCGTAGACGCCTGGAGGAAACAGTGTACCAACAAACATCCAGCCCCGTGACGACACCGGAACCCGGTCGCGTCGTGGACGGCATGACGCGAGCCGAGGCCTGTGAACGATACCAAAAGAAGATCGTCATGCTGGCCCGAAGGCTGGCCGCGCGGCTCCCCGACGGTATCGGAATCACACGCGAGGATCTCGCCTCCTACGGTGCCATCGGTCTGCTCGAGGCGTACGATCACTTCGATGAAACCCAGGACATCCGCTTCACGACCTACGCCGAGTACCGCATGCGCGGCGCCATGCTGGACGCCTTGCGCGCCGGGGACACGATGAGCCGCCGCCGCCGCAGCCTGGCGCGCCGTATCCAGAACGCCAGCAACAACCTCGCGCACCGACTGGGCCGACAGCCTCGTGCGGTGGAGGTCGCCGCAACCTTGGACATGGACATGGAGACGTACTGGAAGGCGGTCTCCAAGACCGCCCAGGTGTCACTGCTGTCCATGGACGAAAAGAACGATGACGGTGAAGAGGGTCTGAGCCTCGGTGAGACCCGCGTGAGAGCGGAGGGCAGGGACGCCCTCCAGCGCCTCCTGGACAACGGCTCCCGGCAGGAGCTCAAGCAAGCCATCATGGGCCTGCCCGAGCGCACACGGCAGTGCGTGCTGCTGTACTACGGCCGCAACATGACCCTCGCCGATATCGCCAAGGTCTTCGACCTCACGCCGTCACGGATCAGCCAGATCCTCTCCGATGCTCGCCGCCGGCTCCGAGCCCAGCTCGAGCAAGACCCAGGATCGGAAGCCGCCAGGGAGGCCTCATGAGTCGAGACATCTACGCGTCCATGTCCGCGGCGTCCGCAGCCTGGACCCAGCTCGAGATCGTGGCCAACAACCTGGCCAACAGCTCCACCGCCGGTTTCAAGGAGCAGCGGGTGACCTTCGACCTCGAGGGCGCCATGGAGGACCCCTTGGGCGAGGTCTACGTCAACGCCGAGCTGGCAGCACCCAACTTCGACGACGGGCCCCTGATCCACGACGAGGTGGACACCCACCTTGCGCTCCGCGGGCAGGGCTTCTTCACCGCGGGCGAGGCGGGCAACGAGGTGTTGGTCCGCTCGGGCAACTTCCAGCTGGACGCCGACGGCTACCTGGTGACCAGCGGCGGCCTGAAGGTACAGGGCCAGTCCGGCGCCATCCAGCTTCAGCAAGGCGAATCCCTGACCGTGGCCCAGGACGGCACCATCGTGGACGACCAGGGCGCCGCCCTGGACAAGCTGCGCATCGTCAACGCGGCCGAGCTCGAGCCGCTGGGGGGCACCAGCTGGCGTCCCACCAGTGCTGCCTACGAGGTCGAGGGTGTCTCCATCGTGCAAGGGGCCCTCGAAGGCTCGAACACCGATCCCATGCGCTCCATGACCGAGCTGATGGAAGCCAGCCGCTACTTCGAGGCCTACCAAAAAGCCATGCAGACCTCGGACCAGCTGGACGGCCAGCTGAACCAGATGGTCTCTTCATAGAAGCGCTAAAGTCGCGGGCCAGCCGACCGATTGGGGGCACACGAGGAACCAATCATGCGCTCGATGTATGTCCTGATAGCCGCCTTCTTCGCCCTGTTCGTCGGGAACGCAGAGGCCGCACGCATCAAAGACGTGGCCAACATCTATGGCAAATCCGAGATCGCGCTGATGGGCATGGGGCTGGTGACGGGGCTGAACCGCACGGGAGACTCGACCCGCAACCAAGCCACCATCCAGCAGCTGGTCAACCGCATCCAGGGTTCCGGCATGACCGTCCTGCCCGAAGACGTCATGGCGAGGAACATCGCCGCCGTCATGGTCACCGGGTACATGCCCCCGGACGCCAAGCCAGGCGGCCGCATCGACGTCGAGGTCAGCTCCATCGGCGACGCCCGCAGCCTCGAGGGTGGGGTGCTGCTGTTCACCATGCTCAACTCGATCGACGGCCAGGACTACGGCTACGCCATGGGTCCGCTGGTCGTAGGCGGCTACAGCGCGAACGCTGCCGGCAACCAGGTGCGCAAGAACCACCCCACCTCGGCTCGCGTCCCCGGCGGTGGCCACGTGGAGAAGGTGCTCGACAACTACTACGACCTCACTCGGCAGACCCAGCTGGTGTGGAACCTACAGCAGAGCGACTTCACGACCGCCACCAACCTTGCGGCGGCCATCAATAGCCACCTCGGAGAGGTAAGGGCCAAGGCGCTGGACTCCACGAGTATCGTCGTGGACGTGCCCGAAGATCGCCAACACGACGTCGTGGGCTTCGTGTCCACGGTCGAAGCCCTCGATGTCCGAGTCGACACCCCGGCGAAGGTCGTGGTGAACGAGCGCACCGGCACGGTGGTCATGGGATCGGACGTCCGAATCGCCGCGGTGGCCGTGGCTCACGGCGGGCTCTCCATCGAGGTGGAGCGCACCACCAACGTCAGCCAGCCCGGAGCCCTCTCTGGCGGCCAGACCGTCCTGGTGGACAACAGCCGGATCGAAGTGGAGGAGGAGGAGGGCCGGGTATCGCTGGTAGAGGGAGCCACCATCGGCGACCTGGTCACCGCCCTGAACAGCCTCGGCGTCAAGCCCCGCGACCTCATCTCGATCCTCATGGCCATCCACCAGGCAGGAGCCATCCACGCCACCATCGAGGTCCTCTGATGGCCATCGATCCCACGGGGATCGCCACCAGCCTCGCACAGCAGGCAGGGCCGCTGGAGCCAGGGTCGGTGTCAAACAACGTCGAGGCGGCCCGGGACTTCGAGTCCTACCTCGTCGAGACCATGATCCGAGAGATGCGCAAGACTCTTCCCGAGGGGCTCTTCCAATCCACCGGTGTGGAGATGTTCTCCGGCATGTTCGACCAGGCGGTGGCCAAGGAGATCTCGGCCGCGGGTGGCCTGGGCCTCGCGGACTCCATGCTCCAGGGCATGGAGGGCGCCTCCATCAACTCCCTGGTCATGCCAGTGGAGCCCGGCGCCACGGGCGGGACCCACTGGCCCACGGCCCCCTTCGCAGGCGAGTCCATGCCGGTGGACGGACTGGTGACATCCGAGTTCGGCTACCGCAACGATCCATTCCATGGCGGACGACGGTTCCACAAGGGCATCGACATCGCCGCGCCCACCGGGACAGCGATTCGGAGCCTGGCGGAGGGCGTGGTCAGCATTGCCGAGCAGCGTCCTGGGCTCGGCAGGGTGGTGATGGTGGAGCACGAAGACGGCTGGCGAAGCCTCTATGCCCACTGCGAGGGCGTGGATGTCGAGCCGGGACAGCGCGTACAGGCGGGTGAGACCATCGCCACGGTCGGATCCTCCGGTCGCTCCACCGGGCCACACCTCCATCTCGAGCTCCACCACGACGGACGGGCTGTGGATCCCGCCGAGAGCCTCGGCTGGTAGACCTTCTCCAGTAAAACGAAAAAAAGAACCGGAATGATTTCAACATCAGGCCCCTTGATCCGAAGACACCGTCGGAAGTCCAGAAAGAGAGGGCAGCCATGAAAGTCTCGGCCATCCATACCGCACAGCCTGTCGAACAAGTCAGCAGCCGTAGCAAGCGCGCTGGCACCAAGGAAGCGCCTAGCAGCGAGATCTCCGTGCAGGTCTCCGCCGACGCCCTCTGGGTGAGCGACGTCAAGGACGCCGCCAGTCTGCAGGAAGACGTGGACACCGAGGCGGTCGAGCGAGCGCAACGCGACATCGCCGATGGGCAGCTCGACCAACGCATGGATTGGGAGGAGGTGCTGGACTCGCTCATCATGGAGCTGTAGGCCAGCCGCCTCGAGACAGGCACCGCGCCCGCCCCCGTTGGGGCGGGCGCGGTGCTTCAGGGTTGGCGACAGGCGGGATTTCGTCTTCCTTCCAGGTATTCGAAAAAAAACGCCTCCAGGATTTACGCTTCAGGAGAAGTGGTCCGAAGACACCACCGAGGAGCGAAACGAAAGAAGAAAAGCTTCCTCGGAACCCAAAAAGCCAACCCGCAGGAGTAAACAATGGCCCTCACCGTCAACACCAACACCGCGTCTCTCAACGCGATCAACAACCTCA
>CAZVHW010000476.1:2885-6277 GCA_964626835.1 uncultured Enterobacterales bacterium | reverse complement strand
TACATGGCGCGGTCTGCGCGCCCGATCCAGGCCCCGAGGTCTTCGTTTACCCGACGCTGGGCCACGCCGACCGAGACGGTGACCCCGTGGCCGGGAGTGGCCCTCGACCAGTCGTAGCCCTGCACGCTCCTGCAGAGCCGTCGACCCGCGCGGACGGCGTCGCTGATGTCGCTGCCCTGCAAGATGACGACAAACTCCTCGCCGCCGTAGCGCAGGCAGTTGTCCGTGTCTCGGCAGCCCAGCAGGGCCAGCTGAGCCACGACCTCGAGCACCGAGTCCCCGGCGGCGTGGCCGAAGTTGTCGTTCACGCGCTTGAAGTGATCCAGGTCGAAGAAGAGGCAGCAGAGGGGCAGGTCGGACTGGGCGCAGACGGCGGCCATGCGCGGGAGAGCGTCTTCGAGGAAGGCCCGGGTCAGCAGGCCGGTGAGGGGATCGCGGTTGTCGGCCATGAGCAGACGGGCTCGCACCTTGGCCAGGTGTCGAATCTCCAGATCGGTCATGAGGTCGAGGCGGAGGGACACGGTGCCCAGCTCGAGGTGGGACCCCGGCACCATGATGCCGCGTTTGACGGGGCGGTCATCCAGCCGGACGCCGTTGGTGGAGTCCAGGTCGGTCACGATGACCTCGCGTTCGCCTGTCAGGACGAGCCTGGCGTGGGCGCGGCTGATGCCCGTGTCCCTGAGCTGTAGGTCCGCCTGTTCGTCTCGCCCCACCACGGCTGGAACCCCGGGTTCCAGGCGTAGGAAAGCCAGCAGGTCCGGCCCGGCGGCGACGCGCAGCACGGGGTGGCTGCGTTCGCCGCGCTGGGGCCAGGCTTCCCGTGGGACCTTGGCCGTGACGTCGAAGCGGGAGTCCCAGGGATCCTGATCGCCGCTGTCGGGCAGCGCGGGACCCTCGGTGGCGGACGGCGGTGTGCCGGCCAGACCCGGGCCCTTCCAGGGTCGCTCGGGCGTGTCGTCGGGTTCTTTTGGCGCCATGGCACTTTCCTCTGGGACGAGGGCGCTCGACCCAGGAACTCCCGTAACCCGCAAACACCGAAGGCCAAAGCGAACAATGGGGCGATGGTCTGTTCGGTTTGTCGCTCCACGTGGGGTCGGTCGCGGTGTGTAGGTGACGGAAAGCCGGGTTTCCCTTGCAGAGCGGGCCGTTCTTCTCTATGTTGCCCTGCGATCCCTAGGGACTCGACACAACCAGGCACACCGCAGGAGGAACCATGCGCGCCTTAAGTCTGCTTCTGCTCACCTTCGGTACCCTTGCCCTCGTGGGTTGCCCCCCAGGCGACGAGCCCACGAACCCCGAGGGGGACACCGACAGCGACACCGACTCGGATACCGACACCGACACCGACTCGGACACCGACACCGACCCCACCGACGTGGGCGACGACATCGACTCGGCCTACGAGATCACCTTCGACGCCGACGGCTGGAGCGGTGTGGCCGAAGCCATCGGCGAAGCCGGTGACCGCGACTTCTACTACATCCCGACCGCTGCTGGCGACACCATCTGGACCTACATCGCGTCCTACATCTACGACGAAGACGGCCAGCCCGACACGGTCATGCGCCTGTACGACGCCGATGGGAACTTCCTCGACGAGGTCGATGACTTCCCGTACTGGTCCTGGGGTACCGACTCCGCGATGTTCTTCCAGGACTACGCCGGTGAAGGCGTGTACGTCGAGGTCCTCGAGTGGGGCGACTGGGCAGGCGATGGCGCCTCCGGTGGTAGCACCTACGACTACGAAGTGTACTTCTACCAGATGGACATCAGTGAGTATGAATGGGGTGCCAACGACGACGCCATCGAAGGCGCCGCCAGCTTCGACGAAGCTGCCGAGAGCACCGAGGACGACATCTGGTACTACTGGTGGATGTTCGGCGACGTGGCCACCGACCAGACCTACCCCGTCCAGGTCTTCGGCGAGATCGAAGCGCCCGGTGACGAGGACTGGTGGGTCTTCGAGGTGGACGAGAAGTCCGTGGGCAACTACCTCATGGTCTCCTTCTGGCAGGACTACACGGCCATGCTCGAGCCCGTGCTGTCCGTCTATGGCCCCTACGGCGACCTGGTCGCCCAGACCACCGACCCCGGCTACACCACCGGCTCGGCGGTCTGGTGGTACGACGCGGGCTGCACCGTGCCGCTGCCCGACTCCGGCTACTACTACGTCGTGGTCGAAGACGCGGCGGGCGCTGGCGGCGAAGACGCGGGCTTCTTCTACCCGCTGATCTTCTCCGGCCCCTGGTACTTCAACACCGATCCGTGGGAGACCGAGGAGAACCACCCCACGGGCTTGGCCAACACCATCAGCATCAGTGAGAGCTCCAACACCGCTGGCTACTACTACGGTATCTTCGCTGGCGCGCTGGACTCCGCCGATGACGACAGCGACAACTTCAAGGTGCTGGCCGACGACACCAACGACTTGGATGGCAAGTACCTCTCCGTCTATGTCGAGACCGAGATGCACGGTTCGCTGCTCGATGCCCAGGTCACCGTGTACGAGGACACTGGCGGCGCCACCTTCGTCGAGCTGGCCTCGGTCACGGTCCATCCCGACGGTGACTCCGGCGACGATCCGGCCATCTTCGACCTCGAGCTCGAGAGCGACAACAACATCTATATCGAGGTCTCTCACGAGACCGGAACGGAAGAGGCTGCGGTGTCGCACTTCTACTTCGGCGAAGTCATCGTCTACGACAAGCCGGTCAACTAGACCCGCAGGTCGATCTTCGGGCCGGTCCGCTTCGGCGGGCCGGCCTCGGTGCTTCAGGGCCGTGGGGTCTCGGCTACCAGCCCCAGCCCAAGACCAGTGCCGCCCGGCCGGGGGCTCCGTTGGGTGCGCCCAGCAGCAGGTCGGTGAAGCCGTCTCCGTTCATGTCACCCGGGCTGGCCAGCGCCGTGCCGCAGGACCCGTCCAGGCCTGGACCCTCGAGGGTCGCGTCGGCGTCGTAGGTGGTCAGCTCTCCGCTCAGGGCGCCGTAGAACAGGTAGGCGACGCCGGCGTCGCTCTCGGGCCAGTCGCGGCCGGGGGCGCCCAGCAGGAGGTCGTCGTGGCCATCGGCGTCGAAGTCGCCGATCCCAGCCAATGCGTAGCCCAGCCGCTCGCCGGAATAGGCACCCTGGATGGTGGCCTCGGCACCGAGGATGGAGGACGCGGGGCTGTTTGCGCCCTGGATGAGCCAGACCGTGCCTTGGAATCCGCTCCCGTGGTCGGCATTCGGGGCCCCGACGAGGAGGTCGCCATAGCCGTCACCGTCCACGTCACCCGCGGACGCGACCTCGCCCATGAAGTCCCCGGTCTCGTTCCCAGAGTACGTGCGGTCGGCGTCCGGCAGGCTGATGTCGGCGTCCACCGGGCTTAGGAACAGCCCGGCCTGACCCGTGCC
>CAZVHW010000476.1:0-2875 GCA_964626835.1 uncultured Enterobacterales bacterium | reverse complement strand
GGCGCGCCGAGCAAGAGGTCGTCTTGGCCGTCACCATCCACATCCATCAACAGCGCCACCGAGTACCCAAGGGCGTCGCCCGCACCGCCGCCGGTGATGGTGGACACCGCCTGACCGGTGCCCCCGAACTCGGAGATGGGTGTCTGGAACAGGTAGGCGAGCCCTGTCGCGTCGGAGTCGCCGGGAGCACCCACCAGGAGGTCGGGGTAGGAATCTCCCACCACGTCCAGGCCTGCCGCGATGGCGAAGCCGAAGTAGTCCCCGGGCGAGGAGCCCTCGAGGACCAGGTCGGCGGACGCCCCCACGTCCAGCCAGTCACCCACGGGTGTCCGCAGCAGGTAGAGCTGGCCGACATAGGCCGCTTCCGGGTCGCTGGGAGCTGCCGTCACGGCCACCCAGGCGTCGCCGCCGCCATCGATGTCTCCGAGCACCGCCACCGCGGCGCCCGCCTGTAGACCCTCGGAGGTGCCCTGCAGCACGGCCGCGGCGTCGCCGATGGTGAGCTCCTCTCCTTCCTCGAAGGGTCCGGGGAACACCAGCGCGGCGCCTCCGTAGGGCGGCTCTGGAAGATCTGGGACGCCTACCAACAGGTCCGGTGTGCCGTCACCGGTGAGGTCCGCACCGCCGGCCAGGGCCGCTCCCGCTCTGTCCGCCGTGTCCTCGCTCGCCGACATGACGACGGTGCGTTCGGTGCCCCAGCCGACGCTCCCGGTGAGGGGGCAGATGGAGGCGTCGCCGTCGCAGTCGTTGTCCAGGAGGTCACCGCAGACCTCGCTCCTGTCGGGGCTCACGTCCTCGCGGGTGTCGTCACAGTCGCCGATCTGCTCTCCATCCACGTAGCCGTTGGGTGCCTCGCAAGCGGTCAGCCAGATGCTCTCGTCGGCCCAGCCGTCCCCATCGGCGTCTTGGTACCAGGTAGGGGCGTCCACCGCGTCGTCTTCGTCCACCGTACCGTCGCAGTCGTCATCGACCTCGTCGCAATGTTCCTCGGCACCCGGATGGATGTTGTTGTCGCTGTCGTCGCAGTCGCCACCATCGGTGATGTACCCCTCGTCCTCGGGGCAGGTCGTCGAGCGGGTTTCATCACCCCAGCCGTCCCCGTCGTTGTCGGGGTAGTAGACCAGCCCTCCACCTTCGCAGGCGCAGTCTTCCTCGTACAGGTCGAGCTCCTCCTCCGTCACCCATGCACAGCTGGTGAGCAGGAGGCAGGTCAGGCCGGTGCGCATCATCCCCCTCGGAGGTCAGGGCCGTGGTGGCCGGGGTGGCGGCGGGCCGGGAGGCTGTAGATCGGGGCAGGCCAGGTCGGTCACCTCGATGACCACCTTGTAGCACTCGGAGGCGTTCTGGGGATTGCCGCAGCTGCCCTGGCGGTGGGTCAGGCAGTGGGTGTAGCCCGTGGGCAGGGCCAGCATTTCCTTGACCGCGAGCGTGCGCTGCTCGTGCAGGGCCGGGTCGGCCAGCAGCTCGTCCTTGGCCGCGTAGCCGGTGATGACCAGGAAGGTGCCCGGGAGGTGCTTGGACCACCAGGAGGTCAGCGCTACCAGGCCGTCCTTGTCCTTGACGGAGAGTGTCTTTGCGCCCTCTCGGAAGTTGACCACGCCCCGGCTGGGCAGCAACTCCACCTGGCCCTGGGGGCCGGCGGTGAACTTGGCACGCTCGACGGGCTCGAGGTCCACCGCCAAGGGCAGCTCGTGGCCGACCTGGATGGTGATGGTAGAGGTGTTGGGCTGGTAGCCTTCTGCCACCACGCGCACGGTGTACTCACCCGGTGGCAGCTCGAGCTTGGCTTTACCATCGCCCCGGCATTGCTGACGGATGGGAGGCCGCCCTACCTCGTGGTGGCGGCGGTCCAGGTGGGAGATGGTGCCCAGGACCACCACCGTGGCCTGGACGGGGAGGGGTTCTTCGCCACCGCCGCGCACCTGCTGGGCGCGGACCGCCAGGCGGCCCTTGCCCTGCGGGATGACTTCGCCGCCAGTGGCGCCGGAGCCCATCCGGGGGAGGTTCCAGGTGCGGACCTTGCGTGGTTGGGGCGACCAGCGCAGGCCGGCGATGCCGCGCATGTCGGGGGTGCCGATGCCTTGGGTCAGGGGGATGCCGCCGCCCAGGGTGATCAGGAGGTCCTTGGCTGGGCGCAGGCCCAGGCTGAGCAGCGCTTCCATGGGCATGGCACCCGGCTGGTCCGGGTTGCCCATGACCCACGCACCGGACAGCTCGGCCGTAGCCCAGACGGGGTTGGCGAAGGCGAAGCTGGCACCCACGCCGAAGGGCAGGCGCATGCCCCAGTTCAGGTCGAACGCATCGCTGACGTCCTCGGCGCCGCGTCCGGTCGCCAGGCCGGCGTTCGCTGCCAGGACCAGGGCCTCGGGGTTGCCCTCGAAGCCGATGGTGGTGCTGGCACCGAGCAGGGCCCTAGCGGACACGCCTCCGTCACCCACCCAGGCGTCGGTGCTGCCGGTGGGGAGGGTCAGACGGGCGCTGGCGGTGAGCCCCAGCCCATCGCGGCGGTCCAGCATGACCACCTTGGTGTCCAGGGCCAGGTCACCCATCAGGTGTCCGCCCTGCACTCCGTCGCCCGTGACGATGGGGTTCAGGGGCAGGTCCATGCCCAGGCGCAGCCGCTCCTGGGGTCGGAAGAAGACCAGGGCGTTGATGGTGCCCAGCGCGTCCACAACGCTCTGCTCGCCGCCACCGTCCAGGCGGTAGACCACGGGGTTGGCGGCGTAGTTGAACAGCACGCCGCCGCCGACCTGGATGCCGTCCTTGGGGGCCATGGCGGCGTCGTCGAGAACCAGCAGGCGATCACCGTCGATGCTGGGTTCGAGGCCCTGGGCGTCCAGCCCCTGGGCGCGGGCGGTGGGGGTCCAGGCCAGGA
>CAZVHW010000475.1:0-6286 GCA_964626835.1 uncultured Enterobacterales bacterium | reverse complement strand
TGGTGGTCCAGAAGGGTGCTCGCCATGCGGCGGGTCGAAGGCCAGGAACCCCGGGGCACAAGGGCGGTCCAAAGCAGATCCAGAACCATCTGGTTATTGTCCTGGAGAGCAGGATACTCGCTGTTGAAACTGTCCTCCTTCTGAACAGCTCATCCACCAGCATCTTGACGCTCGTTGGTGCATCTAGTATCTTTGGACCATGGAATATGTAGATGACCAAGGACCAATCCTGACTCGACCATTCTGCTAATAATCCAACGGGGACTGGGACATCGTCTCCAGCCCGACCGAGACTCCAGCGGAGTTCTGCCATCAGCACCATGCATGGTGGACCGTGGATGGTACGATCATGCTGTTCGACAACCACGAGGACGGCTGCCCTGGTTCGCCGTCGGGAACCTCGCGGGGGATCGAGATCGAGCTGTTCGATGCCACCAACGAGTTCGACATCATCGAGTCCTACGATACAGCCACGAACTGCGACAAGACGGGTAGCGCCTACGACATGCTGCCTGGCGGCAACGTCGTCCTGGCATGCAGTTCGACCGATAGCTTCTACGAGTTCTCCACGAGTGGCGAGACCACGGAATGGGAGATGGAACTGGACTGCAGCACCATGGACCCGGCCGGGACGCTCTACCGCGGGCGGCCAGTTCAGCTTCCCGTCGAGGAATAGGCGACAATGACCTCGCCGTTGCTGTGCAGCACCGCATCCTTCATAGCTTCGGCGACGGATGTGACGCTCGCTTGGCGGGTCGGGGTCACTTCAGTCCTCGGTTGCTGTACAGCGCCTATGGTACACGCCAACCAGGCCTTGGTATCAACAGACGGCACGGAGCGAGAACCCAAATGCGCAACCCCATCACCATCCTCCTTGGCGCAGTCGTAGCGCTGGCAGTGCTCTCGTCCTGCGTGAAGTCATCGGATGACACCGCCGTTCCAGAGGGCGATGCCGACACTGATTCCGACGCGGACACGGACACCGACTCCGACAGCGATGCGGACACGGATGCCGACTCCGACAGCGACGCGGATACGGATGCCGACACCGATACCGGACTCGGCGATACCTGCCTGCTCGTCACGGTCGCGGTAGATGTGAGCCCCTATGGCGATCTCGATTCACGAGAGACGTACCTGTACAACCTTGACGATCACCTTGTCGCCTACAAGAGGGACGACAACGGCGACGGGGTGGTCGACTACCACGAGTTGTATTGGTATGACGAGTCAGGAAACCTCACCACATGGGAGGCCGACCACGATGCCGACGGGGCGGCCGATTCGTCACGGTCCTACACATACGATTCGGCATCCAGGCTGATCCAGGTCGAGGAGGATCACGACGCCGACGGGGCGGCCGACTCGCGATATTCGTACACATACGACGACGACGGCTTCCACGTGACCACCGAGCAAGACTCCGACGCCGATGGGACCATCGATTCCACCTACCACTATCACTACACAGAAGACGGCGACCTGCAGACCATCGAGTCCGACTACGATTACGATGGCGTCATTGATGCGGAAGCGACGTATTCCTACGACTCGAGTGGGAATTTGATCCTGGTCGAACGAGACACCGACGCTGACGGAACCGTGGATACACGGGGCACCTACACCTACGATGACCTCGGCAATGTGGTCAGCTACGAGTGGGATGGAGACGCGGATGGAGTCGCTGATCGATCCGAGGTCTACAGCTACGACTCGGACGGGAACCTCGTGAGATACGAATACTGTAGCTCTGGCGGAACAGGTGGAACTGCCTACAGCTACGATTCCGACGGGAACCTCCTAAGCGAAGAGGCGTATTGGAAGGGGGATGGTGGGTACACCATGTTGTCGACCTACGAGTACAGCTACGAGAACTGCTGATCGGCGAGGGATCTCGGCGGTCTGCCTCCACTCATCGAGCCTCGGTCTACCGGCCTCCGTGTGGCATGGTATCAGCATCATCCCGGTGGACAGTCCCTGACTTGGTGCCCACTGCTACCATCGCGACTCCTGCTGGGACAGCACGGCATCGAGGCATAAGGCCGAGCCAGAAGCGGCCCCTCCAGGAGGGGTGTCCGGAGTTCTTTGCCGGTAGGGGGTTGACAAGCGCAGGTAGGGGCGCAGCCGCCTCACCTTCCAATCCGCCATCCTCCGCAGCTGCTCCTGCTCCCGATGGTGACGCAGACTGACCTTGAAGCAGGCGGGCTCGTGGGTCACCCCGCACCGCTGGAACCGCCACTGGAGCAACGCCATCTGGTTCGGTGTGAAGGCACCCCGGAGCCGGTAGTAGGTGATGAAGCTCTCCAGCTCGAACTCGTCGTCGATGGCGGCGAGCTCCACCAGGGAGTTGAGCACGCTCCGGTCCCTTGCCTCCTGCTCCATCCTGCGGCGGTCAGCGTCCACGGAACGGTCGGCCGCCTCCTCCGTGATGGTGGTGCCCCCCTCCGAGCACACCCCGATGGCGAAGCGCTTGATGCACTCAGAGCCGACGAGCAGACTGTTCCCGGTGTCGCGGTTGACGATCTCGAACTGGTAGCGAATGCCGGGATGGCCGCAGAGCTGACAGACCCTGCTCGGCGACTCCAGCACCACCACGTTCCTGTCGTACACCCACTCCCGCAGAGCGACGGCCAGGATCTCCTGCTCCACGCTCAAGGGCAGCAGGTTTCGTGCTGCTCGTTGTGCCCAGCTCATGGTCTACCTCCATGGCGAGGGACACCGCTCCAGCGACGCCCCTCGCCGGCCAGGGGGCTACGCGGTCTCCACCGCCTCCAGCTTCACGTCGCCGCGGGTACAGCTCTCCTTGACACGCACGCGCATGCGCACCTCGACGCCGGGCTCGAGCTTGCTCACCAGCTCGCGGGCCTCGTCGGGGTACAGCACCGCGAGCGCGTTGAAGTCGTCCACCGCCAGGTTCACCTGGGCCTGACCGTGGTAGTCGCGCTGGACGCTGCGGACCTCGCCCACCACCACGAAGGCGCTCGCCTGGAAGCGATCCTCGGCGGCGACCTGGTTGACCCGGAAGGCGCGGTGGACCTCTGCCGCGCTCACCTCGGCCTCGGCCTCGGCCACGCAGGGCTCTGTGTCCAGTTCCTCACCCCCAGTGATGGCGACGGCGGCCTCGGGGCTGCCGGTGGTGTCGGTGTCGTTCTTGGGGGCGGGCGTGCCCCCCTTCAGCCAGTTGAACCAGCTCATGCTTTCTGTTCCTCGTCCTGGGCGGTAGAGTCAGGGAGCGCACGGCCCCCTACAGCCCGGGGAGGGCCCATTCCTCCCCCGGGCTGCCCGGTTCGCGTCTCCGCTCCCCGGTTCGGGCCACGCCTCGGCCGCGAGGTTTGCGACAGCTCCGCGGTCTCGGCGGTGGACAGGTGGTTGTCGGTGCTGGGCTGGGCGGGTCGTGCGCACACCAGCCGCACTCGATGCTCGGCCAGGCGCTCTGCCTCGTCGCGGGGCAGGCAGCCGTGATGCTCCATGATGGCGGCACGCTCTTCGAGCTGCTCGCGCGCGTCCTCGGGCCAGTCCTCGACCCTGGTGGGCAGCGAGCCGGGCAGCGGGGCTCCTTCGGCTTGCCCGTGGAGCCAGGTCTCGAGGGAGCGCGCACGAGCGTGGCGCTCTGCCGCGTCGCGGCGTTTCCTCGCCGGGACCAGCGGTAGGAGCTTGTCTTTCCGTAGATGGCAGCTCATCGTGGCCCCCTCCGCCGCCCCGACTCCCGCAGACCTTGCAGACCTCGCAGACCTTGGCCGTTTCGAGGTCTGCGGGCGAAAAACAAAGAAACAAGGTGGCTACTCAGGCCTTGCAGACCTCGCAGACCTTCCCCCCGCTCGCTACGCGCGCGCGGGGATGATCCCCAACAGGGGGTGCTCTTCCAGGTAGCCATGGGTGGCGGAAAATGCGGGGCGGGGGATCCTGGATCCTCTAGGGGGAGCGGGGGTGAGGTCTGCGAGGTCTGCGGACGGGCGATAGCGACCCCGAGAGGCGCACTTCCAGGATCAGCCCAGGTCTGCGGTGCAGGTCTGCAAGGTCTGCGAGGTCTGCAAGAAGGGCTCATGGCGCCACCTCGACGAAGCGGTAGGTGGGCTTCCGTCTCTCCCCCTCGGGGTACTCGCGGACCAGGCGATGACGCCGACCGACCACCACGAAGCGCGTGTCCAGGTACTCACCGAACAGCGAGCCCATGATGGTCGCCTTGGACCGTGCCGACCTCGGATTGCCGTGGCGGTCCTTGAACCGCTCTTCCATGACGTTGCCCGCCAGCCGCCCGGCCCACTCGGCGGCGGTCCCTGCTGGCTGGCCGACGTGCTCCTGGGCGATCTCCAGCATGAGCTCGTAGCGGGGATCGAAGGCGTGCGTGGACTCCTCGAAGTTGGAGAGGAAGCCGTCGAAGCCCGAGAGCCGGAGTACCGCGTCCATGGTGGACGCCCACAGCTGGCTCGTGCTGTGCCTGGCAGGCTTCTCACAGGCGGGGCGCCCTTGGTCGAGCCAGCGGCGCACCATGCCCGCCAGCTCGGCCACGATCTTCAGGCGGTGCTCCAGCACGAAGCCCACAACATCCTCGAGCGGGTAGAGCGTGGTGTGGACGTCCGCCTGCAGGACCAGGTTCACGGGCAGGGCACGCCGCCGGAGGTCCTGGCCCAACGCGGTGAGGTTCATCGTCAGGCAGAAGATGATGTCGTTCTGCGGACGGCTGATCGCGGTGTTCGATCCCAGGCGCCGAAAGTTGATGCGCGTGTCCGTGATGCACCGCTCCAGCACCGGGCTGGCGATGGCCTTGCGGGTCTTGGCGTTATCGATGACCACCACGCGGTCGCCAGCCTCCACCCGCGTGGCGAGCTGCTTCTCGAACTCGCCATCATCCGGCACGTAGGACACCGTGCTGGGCTCGATGCCCTCCACGATCACGCCCAGGACACACGCCAGGGTGGTCTTGCCCACCCCGGGCTTGTTGCCGTTGACGGCCAGGAAGGGATGGCCGCGACCCCAGTGGGGCATGGTCAGGGCCGTGAGCGCGGCACCGACGAAGTTGACCAGGTCGACCTCGCCCTTCCAGTGGAAGCCGTCGAGCGCCCGGCAGAGCAGCTCCACGCCCTCGCTCGGCTCGACGCGAGGCCCGTCGTAGAAGGCCTCGGCATCGGGGTGGTAGCCAGGCCGCCCGACGAAGCGCCAGCCCTCGTCGAAGATGGGGGAGCGGCAGTAGAGCCGCAGCCTGGGCAGCCGGGAGCGGACGCGCGGGTCGGACACGAAGGCGCGGGCCAGGTCCGAGGGCAACACGCCGTAGCGCAGGAAGGCCATGCCCTCGTCGGTGGCCTTCATGAACCGGATCTCGACCAGAGCCGAGAGGTAGCCGGCGAGGTTGCGGTCGGTGAGCACCACCGGCCCCTCTCCACGACGCACGAACACCATGTCCCGCTCGGCCCGGAAGAAGCGGTGCCTCGGAGCCACGGCGTCCACAAGCGCGTCGAACAGCCCGGCCACGGTGTCGATGTTGATCACGTAGTCCACGACGGGGCGACCGGGCTCAGGGGGCGGGGGAGCCTGACGGTCACCCTTGCTCTCGTCCTTGAGGCGCTGGCGCACCTCGCCCACGGTGGCGTCGAAGACCCGGGCCTTCATCTCGGCCAAGGCGCGGAGATCCTGGAGCATGGGCTCCCGCTCCGCGGCGGGCAGGCGAAGCAGCGCGGCGATGGCATCCCGCAGCCGGGCCAGCCTGGCGGGCTCGTCCTCGAGGTCGGTCCACACCTGGCGGGCGCGCTCCACGACCGCGGCACCATCCACGACAGACCGCACCTGCTCGGGGATCGGGACACCCGACAGCTCGGCCACGGTGTCACAGGCAGCGCGGAAGTCGGCCGCGCGGCCATCCCTCACCAGGAAGTCGAAGACGCTGACGGTCTCGCCGGTGCGGAAGGAGTGGAAGGAGCCCCGTGACGCCTGCCCCGTACCATCAGCCACGCCAGCCGAGGGGTTGCGGTCACCAGAAGGGGATCCGGGATCCCTGCACTGGAGCCAGCCAGCGCCAGCATCCTGGCCCGTGAGCAGTTCGCCGTAGATGGCTTCGAGGGGCAACGCCACGAGAGCCGCACTCTGCCACGACTGCCAGCTGCTGGAGGTCCCTGCCGGGCGACGACGACGGCCACCGCGGCCGGTGCTTCTCCTGGCCTTCGTGCGGGGCTTCGCCTGCTCGGCGCGGAAGGCCGCGAGATCATCCGCCAGCAGGGCGAACAGGTCCACGTCCTCCGGGATCCGTACCAGGTCCACCGACGAGTCGCGGTGGGGTCGCTCCGCGGAGTGC
>CAZVHW010000474.1:0-6328 GCA_964626835.1 uncultured Enterobacterales bacterium | reverse complement strand
GGTCGCCTTGCTCCGTCCGCACCGTGACCGCCTTGGCTGCTGCATCGAACTCCAAGCGCGTCATGCTGTACATGGGCGCGTCTCCCCAGGAGTGCTCGGTGACGGCCTCGCGCAGCACGCCGAGGGCGCCCGGCGCCTCGGAGCGGTAGCTCACGTAGTGCCCGCTCGAGCCCGAGCCGCACATGTCGCGGCCGTTCAACGTGACGTGGGCGAAGGGGATGCCCGTGTCGGCCGCGGTCGTGACGCGCAGGAACATCTCCTCCTGGGGCCCCTCGATGTCGTTGGTCTGGCCCATGTCCAGCTGGGTGACCGCCTGGGCACCGGTGAGCGCGGGCTCGCGCACCCGCAGCACCTTGTGGTGCTCCCAGCCCCAGGTCAGGACCAGGATCTCGACCTCGCCGTCCTCGTCCAGGTCCGCGTCCGCGCGAGCGGGCGTGAGCACGCCGCCGAAGAGCACGCCCTGTTTGCCCGTGTCCTCCACGCGGATGGCGTACCAGCGGTCCGTGCGACCGCCCACGTCCACGTCGGCGCTCATGACGCTCTGGACCGTCACGGGGGTGCCCAGGTCCAACTCGGTCACGACGGGTGCGTCGGTGCTCGCCGCGGCACGGAGGTTGACCTCGTGACCCGCGACATACAACTGCTGGCCTACGGGCCAGGGCTCGGCCGTGTGGTAGTCGACCTTGATGGGCGTGGTCTCGCCGGCCTGGGCGAGGGTGAGCGAGCCGAGCAGGAGGGTGGTGAGCATCATCTCTCCTTGGGGGCCTTCCTACCTGTCTTCTCGAGGCGCTGCACTACGCCCTTGACCTGCAGCGGTAGCACCAGCGTAGCATCGGCGAGCACTCATGCGAAGCGGCCGCCCACCCCTGGTCCTCGAGGTGGGGCGTCAGCCCTGCGAGAGTTTCTGCAGGCTCTTGGGGATCACGGCCACACCGGCGCCGATGGCGATCAGGATCAGGATGGAGAACAGCGTGGACGTGGCGCTCTGGGCCACGAAGTAGGGCAGTGGATCCTCGAAGAGCCTGGGCATGAGTGCGCCCGCCACGAAGAACACCGCCAGCTTCGCCGCCCACAGTGCAAACCCGCTGGTGAGCAGTATGCCCGACAGCGTCGTGCGGAAGCGCATGAAGGCCACGCCCGCGAGGGTGAGGAGCACACCCACCCAGATCAGCGAGATCAATCCGTGGACAATCCACTCGCCCATGCCTTCGCCGGTCATCGCCTACCTCCCCTCGGGACGCGGAACATGTACAAACCCGCACCGATGACCGCGAAGCAGAGCAGGTCCACGACGTCGAGCCCGTAGGAGATCCACCGCGTGACACCCCAGCCCATCATGGGCATGATCAGCACGTCGATGATGGAGTGCAGCAGCGACACCGTCCACGAGGCCACCAGGCCCAGGGCGAGCAGCCACGCCGCTTCCCGACAGATGCGCTTCTTGGTGAGAGACAGCGCCACCACCACGGCGATGCTGGCTACGCCGAGCCCAATCAGCAGCCGCAGCACGGCCCCGATGCGGTTGATCCACTCGAACACCATCCAGTCCACGTTCACCTCCGCGAGAGGGAGTTGTCGTAGCACGGCGGGGGAGGCTCGCCCGCCGTCTCCCCTCCGGCCGCGGAGACGCCGCAGGTGTCCGCCCACGCGGACCGCCGTCTCCCCTCCCACGGCACCGGCCCCGATCCCCAACAGAGAAAACCCGCCACGAGGGCGGGCTTTCAATGGCAGGGGTGGAGGGACTCGAACCCCCGGCCGCCTGATTTGGAATCAGGTGCTCTGCCAAACTGAGCTACACCCCTACAGAGCCGGCGAAGCATATCTCCCGCTGTCTCGGCGGTCAACCGAGGCGCTGCGGCGCTCTTTTATTCCCCAGGCTGGAAGGTCCGCAGGTAGGCCACCAGGTGCTCGAGCGGTTCGCGGGACATGGAGTGGGCCTTCATGCTCGTGCCGGTCGCGCCACGCTTGATGGCGGACATGAGGCCGGCGTCGGTTTGCTCGGCCCACCAGCCAGCGTTGGTGAAGTCGGTGGGCTTGGGCGTCAGAGCCACGCCGGCCGGACCCTGACCGTCGCCGGCCTGGCCGTGGCAGATGAGGCACTGGGCGGTGTAGGTTTGTTTTCCAACCTCGGCGTCGCCTTTCGATGCGGCGGCGGCCGTGGCCAGCAACGCCGACAGAACAAGGCAGGTCGTGAGCGAAACGATCCTGGACACGTGACCTCCTTCCGTTGTGAACTCACAGCCTACACCGTGGCGTCCGGATTCGCAGGCGGCTGACCGCTGGCTATTCTCCACCCTCGGCGTCGGGGGCGTTGCCCTCGTCGGCGGGAGCGTCGTCCTCGGACACGGGTTCGTCCGCGTCTGCATCATCGGTCGGCGTCTTCTTGGGGTCGTCCAGGCTCTCGAGGTAGACGAAGATGCGCCGCACGTCTTGGCGCGAGACGGAATCGTGGTAGGCGGGCATGGGGCCGGATCCCTGACGGACCTTGGTGACCAGGTCGCCTCGGGTGGCGTTGTTGGAGATGCCGCGTAGGACGGGGACCTCCACCTGCATGTTCGCGGCGGCGGGGCCGTCGCCTTCACCCTGGCGACCGTGGCACTGCCAGCAGTATTGTTCGAACCTGGCCTGGCCCCACTCCGGATCGGGGCTGCGCTTGGTGGGCCACTTGGAGCTGTCGGCTGCCAGCGCCAGGGGCGAGGCGGCCAGCAGCAATAGGGCGAGCAGCGTGGGGCGGGCCATTGCCATGGGCTCCAGGTCGTTGGGGGTACTCGAACTACCTATCCCAGGGCAAAAAAGCCCGCCTGGCGAACCAGGCGGGCTTGTTTGATGGCGGGGTGGACGGGACTCGAACCCGCGGCCTCCGGCGTGACAGGCCGGCGTTATAACCAAACTTAACTACCACCCCGAATATGAAAGAGGTCGCCTCGCAGGGAGTGGGCGGAACAGGACTCGAACCTGCGACCCGTAGCTTGTAAGGCTACTGCTCTCCCAACTGAGCTATCCGCCCACATCCATGGCTACCGGAGCAGCCATGCGCTGCGAGCGCCACGGCATGTAACGTCCCGCCCCGCGGTGTCAAGGTCGGTCGAGGTCAACACGGAGCACTTTTCCCTGCACCTATGCGGTGTCTGGGTCTAGCCACTCCTGGAGCCGCCTTGAACAGCCTCACCGTGCCCTGGCCGACAGTGCCCCACCCCCTGCCGTCTCGTCCGCCCCGGTCCATCGCAGGTCGGTGAGCGTCGGGGCGGAAGGAGCCCCTACATGGGCCCCACTGGCTCTCCGTGCTCCGACAGCCCCTTGTCGGGCTCTTCGATCAGGTCGGGGGGGATGTGGAAGAGGCGATCCGGATCGTCGAGTACCAAGGCTCGAGGCAGCACTTCGTCCATGTGCTCGACGCAGACGATCTCGAGGCCGTCGCTGACTTCCTTGGGGATGTCCGGCAGGTCCTTCTCGTTGCGCTTGGGGATGAGAACGGTGGTGGCCCCTCCGCGCAGGGCGGCGAGGGTCTTGTGCTTGAGCCCACCGATGGGCAGTACGCGGCCTCGAAGGGTGATCTCGCCGGTCATCGCGATCTTGCGCGAGACGGGGATGCCCGTGAGCGCGCTGACCAGGGCGGTGGCCATGGCGATGCCGGCCGAGGGGCCGTCAGTGCGCATGGCATTGCCTGGGTAGTGCACGTGGAAGTCGTGCTTCTCCCGAAAGGCGGGGTCCAGCCCCAGGCGGTCGGCGCGAGAGCGGATGTAGGTGAAGGCGGCCTTCGCGGATTCCTTGAGCCAGTCGCCCAGGCGGCCGGTGAGCTCCAGCTTGCCCGAGCCCGGTACGATGGCGACTTCGATGGACAACATCTCACCGCCCCAGGGGGTGACGGCCAGGCCCTTGACCATGCCGATCTCGTCGCGCTCTTCGGCGTTGTCCTGTATGTAGCGGGGCACCCCGAGGAGCTTGCGGAGCAGGGTGCTGGTGATGAGCGCATGGAACTCCGGGCCTTCGTTGACTACGCGTCGGGCCACCTTGCGGCAGACGGTGGCGATCTCGCGTTCGAGGTTCCGCACGCCCGCTTCTTTGGTGTAGTGCTGGATGACGGCGGCGCAGGCTTGTCGGGTCAGCGTGAGGTTTGACGGGGTGATGCCGTTGGCCTCGAGCTGCTTGGGCAGCAGGAAGCGCTTGGCGATGGCCAGCTTCTCGCGCTCGGTGTAGCCGGTGAGCTCGATGATCTCGAGGCGGTCGATGAGAGCTGGGGGCACGCCCTGGACCGTGTTGGCGGTGCAGACGAACATGACCCGCGACAGATCGTAGTCCAGCTCGATGTAGTGGTCGCTGAAGGTGTTGTTCTGCTCGGGATCGAGGACCTCGAGCAGGGCCGAGGAGGGATCCCCCCGGAAGTCCGTGCTCATCTTGTCGATTTCATCGAGCAGGAACACGGGGTTGGAGGTGCCCACCTTGCGGAGGGACTGCATGATCTTGCCCGGCAAGGCGCCGATATAGGTGCGCCGATGGCCGCGGATTTCGGCCTCGTCGCGCACCCCGCCCAAGGCTACGCGAACGTACTCGCGGCCGGTCGCGCGGGCGATGCTGCGGGCCACCGAGGTCTTGCCTACGCCTGGGGGACCCACCAGGCAGAGGATGGGGCCCTTCATGCGGTTGTCGCGCCGCTCGACGAGCGTGGCCACGGCCAGGTACTCGGTGATGCGGTTCTTGACCTTGCGCAGCCCGTAGTGGTCTTCGTCCAGCACCTCTTGGGCCAGATCGATGTCGTGGTTCTCGGTGCCGAACGCTTGCCAGGGCAGGGCCAGCACCCAGTCGATGTAGTTGCGGGTGACGGTGGCCTCCGCCGCCATGGGGGACATCATCTTGAGCTTGCGCAGCTCGCGCTGCAGGCGTTCGCGGCCTTCGTCCGGGAGGTTCTTCTCGCGGATGCGCTGCTCGAGCTCCTGCATCTCGTTCTGGAGCTCGTCTTTTTCGCCCAGTTCCTTTTGGATCGCCTGCATGCGTTCGTTCAGGTAGTACTCTTTCTGGGAGCGCTCGACCTGCTTCTTGACCCGGCTCTTGATCTTGCGTTCGACCTGCAGGATCTCGATCTCTGCCTGGACGTACTCGAACAGGCGTTTCAGGCGCACCTGGGGCGAGAGCTCTTCGAGAAGGGACTGCTGGTCTTCGGTCTTGAGGCCCAGGCGGAAGGCGAGCATGTCGGCGAGCTGGCCGGGATCCTCGATGGAGGAGACGGAGACCACGGCCTCGGGGGCGAGGCCCTTGTTGAGTTTTTGGTAGTCGGTGAAGGCGTCACGGACCGAGCGCATCAGGGGCTCGACGGTGTCGGCTTGGACCTCGGGCTCTTCGGGTAGCTCGAGCTCGGCCAGTAGCAGCGGAGAGGTCGATGCCATGGCGGTGATGCGGGCTCGGCGTAGGCCCTCGATGAGGGCTTTCATCGTCCCGTCGGGGAGCTTGAGCACGTGCATGACCCGGCCGATGGTGCCCAGCTCGTGCAGGTTCTCGGGGCCTGGTTCGGCCACGCGGGGGTCGCGCTGGGCCACCAGGAAGATGTTGCCTTTGTCGGCTGCTGCCTGGCGCAGCGCGCGCACGGACTTTTCACGGCCCACGATCAGCGGGATGACCTGGTGGGGGAAGAGCACGAGGTTGCGCAGTGGCAGCAGCGGCAGGACGTCGGTGGCGTCGTCTATGCGGCGTCGAGACTTGAAGATCATGGGCCCTCCGGGGGCTCGAGGCCGCAAAAAACCGTGCTAGCCGTTGCTTACTTTCTGGTGACCGAAGACCAGGATGGGCCGCTGCTTCTTGCGTACGGTCTCTTCGTTGACGATGCACTCCTTGACGTCCTCGAGGCTGGGCAGCTCGTACATTACGTCGAGCATGATGTCCTCGAGGATGGAGCGCAGACCGCGCGCCCCCGTCTTGCGGGCCATGGCTTCTTCTGCCAGGGCCACCAGCGCCTCGTCGGTAAACTTGAGCTCGACGTCTTCGAGCTCGAGCATCTTGCAGTACTGGCGCGCCAGAGAGTTGCGTGGCTTGTGGAGGATCTGGACCAGCGCGTCCACGTCGAGATCCTCGAGGGTGGCGACCACGGGCAGTCGGCCGATGAACTCTGGGATGAGGCCGAAGCGGAGCAGATCCTCGGGTTCGGTCCTGGCGAGCAATTGGCCGCGAGAGAGCTCGTCCTGGTCCTTGACCGCTGCGCCGAAGCCGACGCCGGACTTGTTGAGCCGTTGCTCGACGATCTTGTCCAAGCCCACGAAGGCGCCGCCACAGAGAAAGAGGATGTTGGTGGTGTCGATCTGCAGGAACTCCTGCTGGGGGTGCTTGCGGCCGCCCTTGG
>CAZVHW010000473.1:0-6338 GCA_964626835.1 uncultured Enterobacterales bacterium | reverse complement strand
TCGCGCCCCAGCGGCCGCGCGGACCAGCGGTTCGATCTCGGACCAGGTCAGCTCGCGGTGGATCTGCAGCCGGACGGAGCCTCGGAAGGCCAGCGAGCCGCCGCCGAGAGCAGCCTGCCCATCCAGCGCGAGGAACAGAGGCCAGTTCATTCCATCGCGCAGTTCACCCTCGAAGGGGACAGGCTGGTCGTCGACGAGCAGCGATCCCGGCGCCACGCTCGCGGACAACATGTCCTTGGGCACGCGGACGCTGGTGCTGGTGGGGAGCTCGAGCCCCTGGGCCGCCAGCTCGCGGACCCGGTCCTCGTACCAGGGGCGCGCGGCGTCACGCGCCTGGGCCAGCCGTTGGATCAGCAGGGCGCGGGGGGCCAGGGGTAGCCCGGCCAGGAGCAGGAAGGTCACGGCGCCGAGGGCAGCGCGCCGATCCCAGGCGTCCCGTGCGATGGGGACCACGATGGCGGCCCCCGCGACCGCCACGAGCAGCGAGGCCAGGATGGTCGCGGAGGTGGCGTTGACCCACCAGGCCGTGGCCAGCTGCTCCATTCGTGTCGATGGGTAGCCGACGATCTCGAACAACCGGCGGGCGCTGTCGATGCGGAGCGCCTGGGCCCAGGCCAGCGCGCCCAGGGGAGCCAGCAGGGCCACGGCGAGCCTACCCGCGGCGAGGCGCCGAGCGGCGGGGCTGGAGCGCGCTTCCCGGCGGCTGCAGCGGAGGGAGCCCAGCACGCAGGGCAGCACCCCTGCGAGGGCGACGACGGCGGCGAGGGGCCCCGCGGTCCGCGCAAGCAGCGGCGCGCCTACCGCACCGAGCAAGGCGGGAAGCAGCGCATGTCCCAAGCTCCAGCGGGTGCCCGGTCCAGGGCGCAGCAGCAGCGCGAGACCCAGCAGCAGCGCGGCGCACAGGGCCAGCCCTCCGGCCAAGGCGCAACCCACGAGCGCAGGACCGAGGGCCGCCCCCAAGCCGATGGACGCCATGCTCACCAGGAACGTGGACCGAAGCTCGGTCATGGACCCGAACACGACCCCCAGCTCGACCCAGCTGGCGAAGAGGCCGGCGGTGACCGCGAGAGATGCGGGCAGGGCCCACAGCGCGCCCGTGATGCGGCGGCCGCGCAGGGTAAGCACGAACAGGACGAGAGCGCTCAGAGCACCCAGCGAGCCCAGACCCAGGAGCGCCCAGACGAGGGGATCCTCGATCATCAGCGTGTACAGCCTGGGCATGACGCCACCTCCGGACCGATGAGGGTCTCTATCCTCCAACACGCAGGCGGGGGCCGGCGTCCCCGCGCGGACGACCTGGCGATTCGAGCGGGAGATCCGTCGTGCTCCAGGCTACAGCACCCCTGTCGAACGGCGGAACACGGTCCCCTTCCCGGGGGTCCCTCGGTCGCACGGGATCAGGAGAGCCCATGGAAGCCGTCGCCTTCTTCTTCGGCCTGCTGGCGCTGGTCTTCCTCGCCTTGGGGCCCGCGGGGCTGGTGCTCTCCATCCTGGTCATGACCCGCGTGAACAGGCTGGAGCGCCGCATTCAGCAGCTGCAGGACTCCCTGGCGGCGGCACGACGGGCGGGCACGCTGCACAGAGTGCACGCAGAACCCGCGGTCGTGGAGGTCCGGGCACCCCGGCCCCCGATGACACCCGAGGATGAAAGCCCAGCGCCAACGAAGCCCGAGCTGCAGGGAGCCGAGCCGCAAGGGCCCGAGGCGCAGGGAGCCGAGCCGCAAGGGCCCGAGCCGCGGGGGGCCGAGCCGCGGGGTGCCGAGCCGCGGGGGGCCGATGAGCGCGCACCCGAGCGGAGGGTGCGGCCGGCCCGAGAACCCGTACCGCCGCGTCCCACGCGACCGCCGCGTCCCCCCCGGCCCAGACCGGCACCTCGCCCCCCGAAGCGCCCCCGCCGCCGCATCAGCATCGAGACCATCGGGCTGTGGGCCGTGAGCGCCCTGGGCGGCTTCATCCTGCTCGTGGCTGGTTTCCTGTTCTTCAAGTACGCCATCGACAAGGGCTGGCTGGGCGCAGAGGTGCGCTTCGCGGGCGGCCTGGGCTTCGGCCTGCTCTGCTGGGTGGCGGCCGAGGCTCTCTGGGGCCGCCGCTACCGCCTGCCCGCCGCCGGGCTGGGGGGCGCTGGCATCGGCATCCTCTACGCGGCCCTGTACGCCGGACACGCCTGGTACGACCTGCTGGGCATGATCCCCACCTTCGCGCTCATGGCCGGCGTCACCGCCGTGGGCGTGCTCGAGGCCGTGCGCCGCAACAGCCAGTTCGTGGCCGTGCTGGGCCTGCTGGGTGGCTACCTCACGCCCGTGTTGCTCTCGACGGGGGACAACAAGGCCTTGGCCCTGTTCATCTACATCGGCCTGCTCCTGGCTGGCATGCTGGTGGCGGCCTCTCGCAGAGGCTGGTGGGTCTTGGCGGGACTGGCCGCTCCCGCGACGGCGGCGGTGTTGCTGGGCTGGGGTGTGAAGTTCCTGGGGGCGGACCAGGCCCCGATGGCCTTCGCTGCAGCCACGGCCCTGGGTGCCATGTGGTTCGCAGCCGCATGGCGGCGCAGCGCCCCGACCGGTGTCGCGATCGCCTCGTTGGCCGGGCTGGCCATGGTGGTGCTCGCCACGCTGCCCTACGTGCCCCCACGACAGCTGGATGTAGGCATCGACTCCGCCACGATCTCGCCCCTGGTCATGGGGCACCCCTGGTTTGCCGTGCTCTTCCTGTTGCTGGCGGCGGCGGGCATACAGGCGATCGTCACGAGGCGCGGTTGGTCTCTGCTGGCCCCGGCAGGTCCCCTGGTGCTGGTACCCGGGCTGCTCGTCTTCACCATCGGCTGGATCCGCGGCCTACAACCGGCCCCGGAGTGGGGGGACTTTGGGCCCATGAAGCAAGGCCTCGGTGGCCTGTATGGGCTCGAGGGCATGCCCACTGGGCTCCTGCCGGCGCTGCTATTGGGCGTGGTGGTAGCCAGCTGGCTGGCCGCCCGGCTCACGCGACCACCGCCGGAGCAGGAACCCACGACTCGGTCGAAGACCCCCCTGCTCGCCCTTCACGGCGTCGTCGCCATGCTGCTGGCGTCCGGCGGCGCCCTGCTGGGGGCATGCGGCATGGGGATCGAGGCCACGGTGCTCGGCATCGCCGTCCTCGGCTTCGTCGTGCTCTCCTGGCTGGTGGCCGCCACACCGGGGCCCCGCTGGGCTCCCTTGGCGGCGCTGGGCGTCGTCACCGCGGCCTTGTTGGTCGCCATGGGGGTCGAGCAGGAAGGCCTGCTGGCCACGGCGGCCCTGGCGGTGGTCCTCTTCCTCGCCGCCCCGTTCGTCTTGGTGATCTCACCGCGCACGCGCTCCCTGGTGGAACGTCCCACCCCGTGGCTGGCCTCGGCCCTGGCGGGTCCGCTGCTCTTCCTCCCCCTGCACCAAGGCTGGGAACACTCCCTGGGCACCGACGCCATCGGCCTGCTGCCCCTCGCGCTGGGAGCCGGAACCTTGACCGCCGCGGTGGTGCTGCGCGACCGCCTACAGCGCGCGGGCGGGCGCACCATGGCGGTGTACGTGGCCGTAGCGCTGCTGTTCGCATGCCTGGCGGTCCCGGTCCAGCTGGACAACGAGTGGTGGACCGTGGGCTGGGCCCTCGAGGGCGCGGCCTTGGCCTGGATGTCCCGTCGTGTGCGCCACCCCGGCGTCGTGGGTCTGTCGCTGCTGCTGCTGGTCACCGTGACGATCCGCCTGGTGCTCAATCCCGAGGTGTTGGGCTACCACCCGGTGCACACGGCCTCCCTGCTCAACTGGACCCTGTACGGCTACGGCGTGCCCGTGCTGGCCCTGCTGGCAGCCTCCTGGTGGCTGCGGCCCATGGGCGAGGGCGACGATCCTCGGCTGGCCTCGCCCTTCGGGTGGCTGCGGCTAGGGACGCCCGCCGCGGTCTTGATGGCGGTGATGGTGGGTTTCGTGCTCATCAACCTCGAGGTGTCCGCCGTCTTCCCCGAAGGCGACGACCTGCACCTGTGGAGCACCACCTTCGAGGCCTCCATGACGCGCTCCATCTCGTGGGCCGTCTTCGGCCTGCTGCTCATGCTTCCCGCCCAGCGAAACGACCTGCGCTACCTGCGGCCCGTGGCCCTGCTCTTCCTGCTGATGGCCGCGCTCAAGGTCTTCCTGCTGGACCTGTGGCAGCTGAGCGGGATCGTGCGCGTGGGCAGCCTGTTCGGCGTCGCCATCACTCTGATCCTGGCGGCGCTGGCCTTCCAGCGCTTGGTGCTGAGGGACGAATCCAAGGAGGAGGAGGAATGAACGCCACCATCGCCCTGCTGGCGGCCCTGGCTCCCGGCCTCGCGGCGGAGCCTGCAGCCTACCCCTCGAGCGCGACCGTCGAGTTGCCCGCAGCCGAGATGCTGCGGCTGGACCTCTCGCCAGCGTGGACCGCTCGCTGCCCCGATCCCAACAGCTACCTGTTGCTCGACGCCAGCGGCCAGGAAGTCCCGTTCGCGGTCCGCACCAGCGACGAAGGTGCCGGCTGGCGCGCGGAGCCCCTGCGCTGGGAGCCCGTTCCGGACGGCCACAGCTGGACGGCGCGGGTGCAGAAGCCCAAGACCGGCGAGCCGGTGCACGCGCTGCGGCTCGCCGAGTTGCCCAGGGGAGCCGTCGCGGAGGTCAGCATCGCGCGCGCCGACGGGCGTGGCCCCACCAGTCGCCACGTGGTCTGGAACCTGCCGGACACCGGCGCCGGCGTGCAGCTCGAAGCCGAGCTGCCGGCTGGGCTGGACGACGGCCCCTGGCTGGTCCGGGTGGAACACGAAGAAGGGGTCGGTTGGCGAAGAGTGAGCAGGGATCTCGGCTTCGTGGCCGTGATCGCCCAGCCCTGGAGCGTGCTGCCGGTCACCATGGTGGTCGAGCCCGAGGGCCCCGTCCCCTCGAGCGAGATCACGAGCGACTGGCTGCTGCGCCTGCCCCGTGTCGGCCTGCCGCTGCGCCGCATCGAATTCGAGGTCGCGGATCCCCTCTTCTCCAGACCGGTCCAGCTCATGACGGCGGCCGAGGCCGACCGACCCTACGCCATCGGCAATGGCACCCTCGAGCGCATGGCTCACGGAGAGGTCAGGATCGAGCGCACCTCCATCCTGCTCGACGCCGAGCCCCCCGCCGACGTGCTGCTGCGCGTTCAGGACGGCCGCAGTCCCCCCCTCGACATCGAAGGCGTCGAGCTGTCCCTGCGCGGCGTGGCGCTGGTGGTCCCCTCGACCCAGGCCGGGCCCCACGTGCTGCTCGGCTGCGGCCCCAGCGCGGCATCATACGACCTCGAGCGCCTCGACGACCGCCTGGCAGAAGGCCGCCCAACACAGGTCACCACGCCCGATCCGGGCCCCCACCCCGGCTGGCAACCATCGAGTGCAGGCGCCGGCCTGCTCGAACCAGGGCCCACGCTCGACCTGGCGGGCTTCCGCTTCTCCCGAACCATCCACGGCTCCCCTGGGCTGGTTCGGTTGGCTCTGGACGACCACGTTCTGGCCCATCGGCGACACCGGAGCGAGGACCTACGTTTCTTGGATGATCAGGGCCGCCAGCTCCCCTACCTGCTGCGCGAGGCGCCCATGGGCCGCGTGCTCGAGGGCATCGAGATGGAGCGCGAGGAGGTCGAGGGCGAGAGCCTGCTCCACCTCGAGCTTCCCTGGAAAAACATGTACGCCCGCACCATCGTGCTCCGCACCCAGCGCACCCACTTCGAGCGCAACGTACGCCTGGCCGCGGGCGGTTCGGCCGCCGCACAGGCCATCGCCAGCCAGACCTGGCTCGGCGCCGATGAAGGCGAGAGCCGGCTGGTGATCGAGCTACACAGGCTCCTGCCCCGGTCCCTCGATCTGCACATCGACAACGGCGACAACTTGCCGCTACAGGTGGACTCGGTGCAGCTGATCGTGCCGGCCATCGAGGCACGCCTGGCTCTGCCCGCGGGGGGTAGCGCACAGCTGGTCTACGGCCACGCCGACATCGCGGCTCCCCGCTACGACCTCGAGTTGCTGCGCGAGCGCGTGCTCACCCAACCCGTCGAGCCAGCCACCATGGCCGATGTCGAAGAGCTGGCCCCACCCCCAGCCGAGCCCCCCAGGCGCGGCCTGCTCCTGGGCGCCATCGCGCTGCTGGCGGCCTTGTTGCTAGGCTTGACGGTACGGCTGCTGAGGACGCCGGAGGAGGCGTAGGGTTCCCCCAGGTCGATGGCCGTCGGGTGGTGCTCCACGCCATGGCAGCGCCAGATGAGCTGTCTGCCCCCCGTGGTGGCGTGGGGGGAGCGGGTGGGGGCGCTACCCCACGCCATGGCGGCGCCAGATGAGCTGCCTGCCCCCCGTGGTGGCGTGGGGG
>CAZVHW010000472.1:3020-6343 GCA_964626835.1 uncultured Enterobacterales bacterium | reverse complement strand
AAGCCTAGCGCCCCGTCGAGTCTACGGCTCGGGTTTCGCACCTCTGGGCTCCGGGGCTGGCCCTTGCAGCCAGCGCTGGACCTGCTTCGCCGTTGTGGGGCCGGCGAGGTCGAGCTCTGCCTGGAGCACCCTGCGACCCCACCCATCGCTTGGCGACGCGGGATGCACGAGCGCGTCCTCGAGCAGCTAGCCGCCCGCGGCCTGGCGATGCGCTGCGTCTCCTACCACGGCAAGCGGGACGATCCGGGCACCAAGCCTCGCCGATCGCGGGCCCTGCTCCAGCTCACGCAACAGCTCGGCGGCCGGGTGGCCCTCATCGCGCCCCCGCTCGAGTCCAAGGGCTGGAACTTCGTAGCCTTTGCCGCCCTGTGTGACCGGCTCTGCGGACCCGCCGAGGATGCCGGCATAGCGCTGGCCGTGGAGCCCGAGCCAGGCACCATCGTGCCCGACGCCGCCACCATGGAGCGCCTCCTCGATGCCGTCGGAAGCCCCGCCCTGGGCGTCTGCCTCGACACGGGCCACGCCTTCTTGACCGAGGGATCGGTGGTGGCAACCCTCGAGCGCCTGGGTTCGAGGGTCGTTCACACACACTGGGACGACGTGAGGGACGGACGGCACGTGCATCTTCCGCCGGGCGATGGTGACGCGGACCTGGTCAAGGCAGCGCGCTGCCTGCAAGACCGCGGCTACAGTGGTCCCCTCGTCGTGGACCTCTTCCAGCTGGGGGGCGATCCCGAGCGCACCATCCGGGCAGGTATCGACGGCCTGCGACACGTGTTGCATGGGGAGCACGCATGAAGGTCCGGAACGCCTTGATCCTCGCGGCGGGACGCGGACGACGCCTGGGCGGGGCCAGCGGTGGTCTGCCCAAGAGCCTGATCGACGTGGGCGGCCGGACCACAATCGAGCGCCAATGCGACGCGCTGGCCCATGTCGGCGTCTCCCACACAAGCGTCGTGGTCGGCTATCGTCAGGACCTGTTCCGCGAACGCCTGAGCGCCCAGCCGGGGGTGAGCTTCGTGGAGAATCCGCGCTACGAGAGCACGGACCTGCTAGAGAGCTTTCGGCTGGGCATGGACGCCCTGGGCGACGGTGGATGGCAACTGTTGGCCGATACCCTGTTCCATCCTTCATTTCTCGACCGGATGGCCGCTTGTCCTGCCGACCTCGTGCTCGGCCTGGACCGCCACCCGTGCGGCGAAGAGGAGATGAAGCTGCGCCTCGATGGGAGGCGACCCGTGCAGATGAGCAAAGAGCAAGATCCGGCCCGCGCCGATGGCGAGTTTGTCGGCGTCTGCCTCCTGCGTGGGGCTGGGTTGGACCGCCTGCGCAGCGTGGTGCACCAGCTGCACCGTGAAGGAGACGTGGCTCACCTGTACGAAGGCGCCTTCCAACGACTCATGGATCTGGACGACCCGGGGCTCGCCGTCGTGGACTTGACCGGCGAGCCATGGATCGAAGTGGACTTTCCGGAGGACCTCGAGCGGGCGCGGGCGATGTTCGGCTAGTGCGCGCCCATCTCCCGCCTTCGATGCCGGAACAAGCGCCTCTCCACGGCGCCAAGGCCGAGGAGGGGATCGAGCACGGGGTGCCCCGCACGTTTGTGGAACAGGCCCCTCAAGCCTTCCGAGTCATTGGGCAGCAGCGGATGGTCGGCCGCCATGGCTCCCGACTCCACCAGCCGCCGATGAAAGGGGGTACCCGGCTCCAACCGAACGTACGAAAAGCGCAGCTCCCCAACCCTGTCGCCCAGTCGACGGCGTGCACGGTGCTGGAAGCGACGGATGCCCAGCAGCTCCCTCAGGCCTTGCCCAGGGATGCCCAGGAAGAAGTTCCAGGCCAGGTCAAGCTCCGAAAAGGGAGCCACCGCTTCGAGGCTGGCGTCGATGTCGGCCCGGGTGACACCCTTGCCCATGAAGCGCAAGCTGGCGGGACCGTAGGCGTCGGGAGAAAAGGTCAGCTCGCGGCAGCCCGCGCGCAGGCAGAGCTCGAGATAGGAGCGGTTCAGATCGCGGACGCCATGGTAGGCACGCCAGCGGATGGGTAGCTTTCTGGCAGCGAGGGTCTCGAGCACGGCCACGGCGTGGTCCCTCGGCCTGTCGAAGATCGAATCGGCGAACATGAAGCGCTCGAAGCCGCGCTCTACCCAGCCCTCGATCTCGTCCACTACCAGCCGTGGCGGCCTAGGGCGGACCGGGCCTCGGTGCAACAGGTGGTAGGTGCAATAGGCGCAGCGGTACGCGCAACCTCGCTTGGTCTGCACACCGACGGCGTGGTTGTCCTGGTAGGGCCGGTAGCGATCGAGGTCTAGCAGGTCGAAGCGCGGCTGGACCTCGGACAGGTCGGTCGAAGGCGCAGGTTCGGTGGTCAGGATTCGACCGTCGCGCCGGTAGAGGATGCCCGGCACCGAGGCCGGATCGTCGAGCCGCTCCAGGAGTCGACCGAAAGCCGTCTCTCCTTCGAGGCGCACGCCAAGGTCCACCTCGGGCACGCGCCGCATGATCTGTTGGGCGAAGAGCGTAAAGCCCGCGCCGCCGACCACGATGGGGACATCCCGGCCCACGAGCGCCCGCAGCCGGCGTACGAAGGGCGGGAAGGCCTCGAAGTAAAAATGAGGGTCGGAGTAGTTGGTGGTGTCGATGTTGCGGAGGGAGAGGCCGACGACCTCGGGCTCGAAGGCCCGCACCCGCTCCTCGACCTCTCCGGACTCGAGCACCGCCGCGTCCACGATGCATGGATGGTGCTCGACACCGAGCGCCCCGGCCAGCCAAGCCAGGCCGTAGGGCACCATGGGGTGCTGTCGCCGCCCCAGGGGGGACTGAACCAGGAGGACGCGCGCTATCGCCCCACCTCCTCGCCGTACCGGTTGGCATTGCCGAGAGGGATGGTCAGCGGATCGAGCGTGAGGTCGCCGATAAGCCGCTTTCGTGCAGCTCCGGAGGGAACACGAACCTCGAGGGGGCCGAGGCTGGCCGAGCCGACGATGCGCCCGAGGTCGTGCAGGATCCAACGAAGGATCTCCCGATCCTGGGTGCAACGGTGGGGATCGAGCCCGTCCAGCCGACCCGAGGCCTGGGCCGCATCGTAGCGGCAGCCCCCTCCGCACAGCGCGACCATGGGGCAGTCGTGGCAGTCAGGCCAGAACACCGGGGAGAGCTTGCACCAGGTCGGATAGTCGGCGTTGCCCTCGAGGTCGAACGCCCCCTCGAAGGGGTAACAATAGCGTTCCGTGAAGCTGAAGCTGTCACAGAAGGAGTAGCGGTCGTCCGCTTGGGCCACCAAGCGTCCTCCGCAGCTCGAACAGTCCTTGACCCGGTGCAAGC
>CAZVHW010000472.1:0-3010 GCA_964626835.1 uncultured Enterobacterales bacterium | reverse complement strand
CGGCGGTTGAACTGCTCGACGTACACGCCGCGATCCCGAGCCTGGGAGTACGCTGCGAGCATGCGCCGCGTGCCCTCGAGAGGCGAGCAGGCGTGCTCGTTCTCGGGGCGGTCAGGCGGGGGATGCAGACAGGAGTTGAGCCCGATGTCCAGGGGTTGGAAGTGCTCGATGACGCGGATGAAGTCGTCGTGAATGGTGTCGGCGTTGTGGCGAGTGACGGTCACGGAGACCGCTACGCGCACCCCGGCACGCTTCATGCGCTGGAAACCCAGGTCGGTCAGCTCGAAGGTCCCCTTTCCGCCAGGCGTAACCCTGGCACGGTCGTTGATCTCGCGCGTGCCGTCACAGGAGACGATGACGAAGGTGTCGTGCTCGGCGAAGAAACGGGCCCACTCTTCGGTGACCAGGGCCGCGTTGGTCACCAGGATCACACAGACCTCCCCTCCATAGGCTTCCTCGGGAGCCGCCGCGACATGTTCGATGACGTGACGCACCACGGGCCCGTTGAGCATCGGCTCGCCCCCGTAGAGCAGCAGGTCTTTCTTGCCCGCGGCCTTGCGGGCGTGGACGGCCCAGGCATCCAGGTAGGCTTGGGCCTGTTCGACGCTCATCTTCGCGTCGCCGCCGCGGGATTCCTCGTGTTGGTGGCAGTAGACACACCGGAAGTTGCAGCGCTTTGTGGGCACCAGCATGAGCATCTTCACGGGATTGTGCCGGGTCATCTCCTCGAGCCGCCTCAGCCAGCCGCGATCGAAGTTGTCGCCCTCCACCCGAAGCATACCCAGGTCGCGCAGGGCGTCCAGAGCCCGCTGTCGGGCCGGTCGCGCGTCCGGTCCGCCCGCCGCCAACCAGCCCGAAGGCGCAACCGAGTCTGACGGAACCGGGTAGGCCGGCGCCTGGTCACCGACACCCCCGGGCGGCTCGGGAAACGGCAGCGGACGGCCCCAGACGGGCGGGAAGAGCGGCCGCAGCGCAGGCCCGAGATAGGCCACGTCGAGGCTCAGGGCGTGGATGACAACGCAGCCGCCATCATCGAGATCGTAGCGGTGTACGTAGGGCGACGGAGCGAGCACCTGGCCTCCGGGACCGAGAGCCCCAACAGGCTATCGCGGGCGGGGGACCTCCGCTCCCAGACCCACTACCCCCCCCCCCGACACACACCGAGCCACCAGGCCAGGAAACAGAAGGGAGCCATCGGCAGGGCCAGCAGGCAGCCCCCGAGCACCAACGCCGCGAGGATCCAATGCGAATCCAGAAAATCGAGCATGTCCCGGGCATGCCAGCCGACGTCGGGAAGCCTGCCCGAGCCGCCGAGGCAGGGTGCACGCCGAGGCCACCACGCACCTTGGCGTCGCACCGTCAGGCCCGTGATCCACCCGAGGATGAGCCAAGTCAGGCCTAGCAGTCCCGAGAAGGGGATCGTGAGGACCAGCCACGGTGCTGGGAGGCCCAAGCCCCCGTGCAGGCCTACCAAGCCCAATCCCAGTGCGATGACGGCGACGGTAGCCACGAGCTGGCGGTCCATGATGTCTACCTCCACTCCCCCTACGGCTCGGGGGGGCGGAGTCTTTCACCCCACCGCGCTGGCGGCACCCAGCCCCACGAGCTCGTCGAGGATCTCCTGGACCTGGTCGGGCGGACCTCCGAGCTGGCTGGCGACGGCGTCGGTGTCGCGCTGGCCGTCGATGACGTGCAGCACCGCCACGGCGACCGGGGCGACGGCCAGAGCCCGCACTGGGCCATCCCAGAGAAGGTATCCGACACGCTGGGGTCGACCAGCGGCGAGGGCGGTGATGGGCCCCGGTAGGAAGCGCCCTTCGCACCGGGCTCGAAGGCGAGGCCCGGACACACCCGCCGCAGCGGGGCCTAGCGCATCTGCCCACGACGGCAGGAGGCGCGCTCCGTGGGGGTCCAGCTCCGACCCAGCCAACCCAAAACGTTCGAGCGCCCGCTGGTGGCTGCCCTCCAGCCGCAGCTCCCCCAGGGCCAGCTGTGCCTGGGCGACCTCGGGAACCGCTCCCCGCACGAGCACCGCCCGGATCTCCCCACGTGCCAGCGCCCGCGCGAGCTCGCTCCTTCTGGGGACGAGCTGCTCGGACTTCACCGCTCGCACGCCCGCTGGGAGACGACCTTCACCCCAGCGCAGCGTCTCGACAGCTGGCGCGACGGTCAGGTTCGCCACCTGGGCCTCGAGCCATCGGTCATCGGGCAGGCACCAGGGTCCGTGGGGCAGGCTAGCCCAACCGCGAGCGAGTCGGACGACCTCGGACGCGCGGGCCAGCACCGCGAGGGCAGCGGCAGCCGCACCCTCGCGCCACGCCTCGCCCGCGTCCTCCACGGTGGCGGCCAAGGCCCACGAGTCGATGAAGGCTTCCAGCAACAGCGCCGCGCGATCCCAGTCCGCCGCGTCCACGGCCAAGGCCAGTCGCTGCTCGAGGAGCACCCGGGCCGGTCCCGAGAGGAACGAGCGCCCGAAACACTCCCGCCAGAGCCTGACGGCCAGGTCCACTCCATCCGGCTCGTCGAGGGAGCGCGGCGGGAAGGGCATCAGCGGGCGGATGGCGCTCACGTTCCCGGCTCCGGGGCCTGCAGCCTCTCGATGTCCGGCCCATCGAGGGCGGGGATCCAGAGGTTCGAGTAGACGGGCACCTCCGCCTCGGCCAGATCACCGAGCGTCAGCGTGCGCGCCAGGCTGCGATAGTCGGGGCGACCCGAGGAGTAGAGGATGGTCACGGGGTGGTCGGACGGAAGGGCACCGAGCAGCGCGTCGCGCAGTTCGCGCAACATGGTGGTGCTGTGCTGGGTGTCGAGGGCATCTCCCCCTCGGCTGAACTCACCGATCTGACACACCAACGCGGGCACGTCGTGAGCCAGGGCCATGCCGTCTCGAGCGAGGTTCCACGCAGACAGCACCTGCAGCCCCTGGTGACCGGTCCAGTACACCCGGTCCAGGACCAGGTCCACGAAGCTGACACCGTGCACCAACCGCAGGGGCACCCCACGGTCGGCG
>CAZVHW010000471.1:0-6416 GCA_964626835.1 uncultured Enterobacterales bacterium | reverse complement strand
AGCCTGGTCCATGGGTTGAGGGCGCTTGTCCCCGATGCCAGCTTGCACCTCGGGGGCAGCTTCGCCCAGGGCGAGGCCGTGGCTTGGGAGCGGCGCGGCCGCTTGGTGGCCTTTAGCGACTACGACCTCTTCCTCGGGCTCCCCGGCTGGCGCTGGCTCTCACCCCGGCGGCTCGCCTGGCTTCGCCGGGAGGCCGGAACGTTGGCCCGCACCCTCGGCAACTCTGCCGTGGACCTGAACATCCTGCTCCCAGCCGGTCGGTCCCGTGCTTGGCAACCATCGGGGGCGCTCGTCGATCTCGTGGGCGGGGGTGTCGTCGCCCCGTCTGCGCCCACCGAGGCCCGCTGGTCCTTCGTGCTCCACACGCTTCACGGCGTGCAAGAGGAGCTGCTCGGTCTGGCGCCGGCTTCCGCCAAGGTGGGCCTCCGGCAGTGGCACGGTGTCAATCGCTGTGCGCTCCGGGTGCTGCGTGCGGCCTGGAATCTCGAGTGCGGCGAGAGGCCCGTCTATGCCTTGTCCGACTGCGCCGCACCGCTCGAGGGAGCGTGGGGTGCGACCTTCGAGCCCGAGCTGCGCATCTTGTTCTCCAGTGCCCTCGGGGAGAACCCCGGCCTCGGGCTGCGCGCATTGAGCAGGGATCCCTCGCGGGATCGGGACCCAGCCAATCTGGGTGCCCGCTGGCTGACCACTCGACGTGCTGCGGTGGTATTGCACGAACGATGGTCTTGGTGGCGAGCTGGGGCAGGGGCCGCCGCTCGGGCCCTGCTGGGCCGTGAGGACATCAAGACCTGGCTGCGACTGGCAGCGGTTCAGATCCTTGGGGGCCGGGCACCCAGGCTCACCGCTCACCCCCATGATGCGCTCCTGCGAGCTCGCCGCGAGCTGCTCGCGGCCGTGGTGCGACCGGGCGTCGTGGCTCCTCACCAGCTTCGTACGGCGTGGAGGGCCCTCCGCGCTCTCGGGTTGGTGCGACGCACCTTCCCCGCAGATCCACGCGAAGCCTGGTCGGCGGCGACGCGGGCCGCCAGGGTGGGTAATCCACTGCGTGTCGCCTTCTGATCAGCGCAGCCCCAACAGCTCTGCCAGCTCCCGCGCAGTACCGCTGTGGATGGTGACGGCCGCCAGGGCCGAGGTGGTGGCGACCTCCACACCAAGGCGGAGCATGTCAGGCAGATCCCCCACCGCCAGTAGCAGCGCCACCGCCAGCGCAGCCACGGCCGGTCCCACGGCGCGCAGCAGGGGTGCTCCGGACAGCGGAAGACGGGACACACGGGTCGCGACCCACCAGAAGGCCAGCGCGAGCGCACCGTAGGCCACAGTGGTGGCCAGGGCTGCTCCCAGCGCACCCATCCGTGGGATGAGGAGCAGGTTGAGCAGCAGGTTGAGCGTGGCGGCCGAGGCGGTAACCAGGGGGATTCGGCCTGTCTTGCGGTGGTGGTAGAGCAGGTTGTGGGGCAGCAGGTAGAGCAGGGCGGCCGTGGTGCCCGCGGCGATGGGTGCGACCAGGATCGGGCTCTGGTCGTAGCCGTCGGTCGGCAGGAGAGCGAGCAGCTCTCCACCCCACAGCGCCACGGTGGCGCCTCCCACGGCCATGCAGCTCAGCACCGCCCCTGACTGCCGTTGCAAACGTTCCAGTACCCGCTTGCCATCGGAGGTCCGAGGCTGCTCGCGCTTCCGTGCCGCGCCGGAGAACGGTCCACAGCCCGGCCTCGTCTCCGCCTGGTCGAGCGCCTCCAGGTCTCGGTAGAAGCCGGGGTACCAGGCGCGATTCAGGGCCCCCCCCAGTAGAAGAACGGCGAGACCGGGCAGGTAGGCGAGGTGGTAGACGGCCACGCTCTCGAGGTCGAGCAGGCGCTCGAGCAGCCAGCGGTCGGACCAGGAGAGCACCCACTGGGCCATCATGTGGGGCAGCACGGGCAGGCCGAAAGCCAGGAGCGGGAGCAGCTGGCGTTGGGCCAGACGGGGTGTGGAAGCACCAAAGCCTATTCCCAGGGCCAGGAGGGCCAGGGGGGCGGCGCCGAGCAGCTGTCCAGAGAACACCGCCGCGGGGCTTCGGAGTCCGAGGCCCAGGACAGC
Source organism: uncultured Enterobacterales bacterium (assembly GCA_964626835.1). GTDB lineage: Bacteria > Myxococcota_A > UBA796 > UBA796 > JAFGLY01 > CALDOK01. Next base: position 4,340 of record CAZVHW010000471.1, on the reverse strand, counting down.
GAGGACGCCGATGATCGGTCCGAGAACCGTGGCCAGACGCAGCCCGGCGAAGCGACCTGCGCGTCCTCGGGCAACGAGCATGGCGAGCGGGATGGCGCCGGCGGCACCGAGCCAGGCCACGCCAAGCGCCAGGCGGCCGTGGGTGCGCCACTCCAGACCGTCCACCAACAGCTCGAACCAGCGGGAGCCCGCCTGGTCCAGTACGCCTGCGGCCAAGGCCGAGAATGCCAGCCAGGCGACCAGGAGCGTGAAGAGCACCCGCTCGTACTCCACCTCGTTTCGATCGTAGACCCAGCGGACCGCGGCGCCGTGCAGCCCGAGCGTCAGGCTGATCTCGAGCAGGCCCGAGAGGGCGATCAGGAGGCTCCATGCGCCGAACGCGCGCTGAGGCAGGAGGCAGCCGAGTGCGAGCACCACGGCGAACCAGGCTGCCCGCGCCCCCAGCTCTGCCCCCCCGTAGGTGAGGGTCGCGCGCCCGAGGGAGCTGCGCTCGGTCATGCCACCGGCCCGTCAGGCGCGAGGTATCGCTCGCCCTTGGCGCTCCCGGGATTTCCCAGCGCATGGTCCAGTGCCCGCAACAGCGCGCCCTGTCGGTCGGGACCGAACCCGACCAGCCAGAGGTGCCGCCAACGCTCTTCGACCTGGCGGCGTTCGGCTGGGTCTGCAGCGGCTCGGGCGGTGAGGGGGTCCGCCAGCAGCTCGAGCAAGGCCCGGTCGTAGTCTATACGGGGATCCGGAACCAGCCGCTGTCCCAGCAGTCCCAGCCAGCTGCGTGCCGCCGTGGGCCGGGGCCACCCACCCCGCGGGGGCAGCAGCTGCCGCGCTCGTGTCTGGGCGAACCGCTCCAGCCATGCGCGGGTTCGCAGCAGCAGCGCTGGGGACGGGCCGGACCCCTCCAGATCCAAGCGGGCGCCGAGCAGGGGGCCTAGCAGCTCGCTGTCTCCGGCCTCGAGGTGGTGCCCGTGCGCCCGGATCCATCGCAGGTTGGCGTGAATGGAGAACACCGCCTGGTTGCTCAGGTCAGGCGTGCTCGCCAGGATGATCGCTCTCAACGCCTCGATGGCGGCCTTCACGATCTGATAGCGAGCGCGGTCTGGCTGCTCTCTGGGCGCCAGGATCAAGCTGCGCAGCAACGCCTTGCGCAGCTGGTTTGTCCGGAGGGTGCATCGATCCAGCGGGCACTGAACGAAGGTCCCGTCCCTCAGGTCGCGTCCGACCATGCCCGCCAAGCCTCGCACGACCAGCGGGCGCCAGATCACGAAGGGGTCCACCGGAGCGCGGGTCCGCAGCGTTGCCCCCAGGCGGCCCAACGCTGGATCACTGGCGAGGGTCAGCGCCTGGAGCGGGTTGGACATCACCAGGTAGAGGTCGTAGTCGCTCTCGAGCTTCCAGCCGCCATCCGCTCCTCGGCATGCCCAGGGCTCGTCGAAGGCCAAGCTCCCCGCCAGCACGATCTGCGCATCGGGTGCCATGCTCTCGAGCGCCATCCGGATCCGGCTCAGATCTCGGTCGATGAGGACGCGGAGGGAGCGGGGGAGGGGAGGGGGCATGCCCGAATGATATCGATCACTGAAGCAAAAGACCCCCGCTCCTAAAGGAGAGCGGGGGCTCAATGGCACTCCCAACGGGAATCGAACCCGTGTTTCCGGCGTGAGAGGCCGGCGTCCTAGGCCGCTAGACGATGGGAGCGTGTAATGTCAATCGTTAAGGAGTGGTTGAGGTGCCAGGGTTCGAACCTGGAGCCTTCAGGGCCAGAACCTGACGTCTTGCCAATTCGACCACACCTCAACGAGCGGCGCACTTTTACTCGCTGGGCCTGCGGGTGTCAAGACAGGTTTTCGGCCCTACTGCACCCGCGCAGCGCGTTCCGCCGCCAGACCAGCCCCTCGCCGTACCCGAGCGAGGGTGGACGCCTTGCCCAGGGCCGCCAGGGTCTCCCAGATGCCGGGCCCCTGGCCCTGGCCGCAGACCGAGACCCGCAGGGGCTGGGCCAGCGCACCCAGCTTGACCTCGCGATCGGCGAGCCACGCGGTGATGACACCCTCGAGCTCGTCCTGGGTCCAGGGCGCCAGGCCCTCGAGGAGCTGCAAGGCGTCGGCCATGAGCGGTGCGCGGGAGGCCTTCAGGTGTTTCTTGACCGCTTTGGGATCGTAGACTAGCTCGTGATCTGGCACGAAGTAGAAGGCGCACTTGTCGGCCGCCTGCGTCAGGTTCGCTGCGCGCTGCTGTATCGTTGCCACGGCTGCCGGTAGGCGATGGTCGGGCTCGAGCCCCCGCTGGACGAGCAGGGGTCTCACACGCTCGGCCAACACCTCGGCAGACAGGCGAGCCATCCACTGCTGGTTGACCCAGTCGAGCTTGGCCGCGTCCCAACGCCCGGCGGCCAGCCCGATGCCCTCGATGGAGAAGACCACGAGGAGCTGCTCCTGGGAGAAGATCTCCTGGTCGCCATGGGCCCAACCCAGGCGCACGAGGTAGTTGACCAGGCCTTCGGCGAGGTAGCCCTGCTCGAGGTAGGCCCCCACGCTCGTGGCACCGTGGCGCTTGGACAGGCGCTTTCCGTCGGGGCCCAGGATGAGCGGGACGTGACCAAAGCGGGGCGGTTCGGCACCCAGCGCACGATAGATGTGCACCTGCTTGGGTGTGTTCCCCAGGTGATCGTCGCCTCGGATCACGTGGCTGATGTTCATCTGGTGGTCGTCCACGACCACGACGAAGTTGTAGGTGGGATCGCCGTTGGTTCGCCTGAGGACGAAGTCGTCCAGCTGGGCGTTGCGGAACGCCACGCGCCCCTTGACCAGATCGTCGATCACGACCTCGCCGTCTCGGGGCATGCGGAACCGCACCACGTGGGGGCCACAATCGGGCCCGAGACCGAGGTCTCGGCAGCGACCGTCGTACTTGGGATCGCGTTTGTCAGCCAAGGCTTGTTCCCTGAGCTTGGCGACGCGCTCGGCGGTGCAGGTGCAGCGGTAGGCATGTCCAGCCTCGAGCAGCTGCTGGATGACTCGCTGGTAGGCTTCGACCCGTTCGGTCTGGCGGTAGGGGCCGTAGGGGCCGCCAGTGTCGGGGCCTTCGTCCCACTCGAGCCCCATGGCCGCCAGGTCTCGCAGGATCTCCTGCTCGTTCTGGAGCGTGGAGCGCTCGGAGTCGGTGTCTTCGAGGCGAAGTACGAACTGGCCGCCGTGGCGGCGGGCCAGCAGCCAGTTGAACAGGGCGGTGCGGGCGCCACCGATGTGGAGATGCCCCGTGGGGCTCGGGGCGAAGCGGACGCGCATGGGTGAGTGGTTCACGGTGATACTCCGAGCATGGAGGCCTCGGGGCCTCGAGCGGACGAAAGGCCAGGGTGTGGGCGGCGGCCGGCTACCGCAGCGGCGGGAATTCGTCCAGGTGGTAGCCGTAGGGCTCGAGCAGTCGGTTGACCTGCTTGACGTAGATCTCGATGGTGACCTTGGCCTGGCCGTGCTTCTTCTGACCGGCTTGGAACGCCACTGGGTCGTTGGCCTTGTAGGCGTCGACCATTTCCCGGTAGGCCTGGGACTGCAGTGTCCAGGCGTTGATGGCTTGCTGGTGGACGTCCTGCAGCTCCTCGAGGCCCGGCTCGACCGACTCGATCCCGGCCTTTACGCCGTTCGCCGCCGGGATCACCTCGCCTTCGAGTCGCGTGACCACGCGGTCCATCCCGTCCTTGTCCTTGAGCACGTCCTGCGCCAGCACCAGGAACTGGCTGGCGAGCTTGGTGTTCTCGGTCATGAGCGGGTCCATGGCGGTGTGGTAGGACGCCATCTCGTCAGCGATCGGGTTGCCGCAGGCTGCGAGCGCGAACAGGATCAGCACTTTTAGACCAGGGGTGGATGCCATGAGGCTCTCGGTTGACGAAGGCGATCGCAGCTTCACGTCGCCGCTCGAGCCATGGGTTATCCAGGTGGAGTGGGAATCGCCCACAGCTCCGGGATCCTCCCACCCGTCCTAGGACCCTCCCGCAGGGTCTCGGTTCGCCTTGTCGCCGGTTCTACCTTGAAGACCCTCGATCGCATTGCGTTGCGTTCCCGCTACGCACTCCGCAGCTTCCTGGCCGATCCGCCTGGGGGGAAGGGGTCCCTCGGGTCGCGGTTGCTGGGCCTTGGCCAGCGCGCGCCTACCCCGGCGCGGGTGGTCCTGGACCTCGGTCGGTGCTGGAACGGGAAGACGCTGACCACCCCCCGTCCCCTGGAGCACTGGCAAGAGGTACTCCTGGCGGCGGTGGACTGGCTCGGTCCAGTCCCGGTCACCTTCCTTTCCCGTAGCCACCGTCTACCCGAACCTCTGCCCGAAGCGGTTCGTTTTGCCCACCGGCTTGG
>CAZVHW010000470.1:0-6451 GCA_964626835.1 uncultured Enterobacterales bacterium | reverse complement strand
AGCTGGTCGAGGTGGCAGGCGCCGTCGGACGCCGCCACGCCCGCGTGGGCGATCTCGATCTCGCAGAAGTCCACGTCCACGCAGTCGGCCTCGCCATCCTGGTCCGAGTCCGGGAACCCCTCATCCACAAGCCCGTCATCGTCGTCGTCCAAGCCGTTGCAGGGATCGACCCCGCTCACCGTCAGCGGAAGTTCCGGCAACCAGCGCCCGGTGTCGCGCTCCGGCGCCGTGTCCTGCGGGCCGCCCTCGGGATCACGTTCGGGCCTCTGGAACCCGTAGTCCTGGCAGGCCGCCAGCAGCAAGATGGGGATCAACAGGGAGCAGGGAGGGGTCATCACCAAGACAGTGCTTCCAGGACGCGAGCCCGATCACTCAGCGTCAGCCCGCAGCCCCCGCGAAGGCCTCGAAGTCCACCTCGAGCTCGAAGTCGCTGTCGCGGCTGCCGTCGCCGTAGGCCGCGTCGAGGTACTCCTGCCGCCCCTCTTCGGTCGTGGTCCAGTACTCGAGCTGCTCCGTGAGCTCCTCGGTGTCCACCCCGTAGGACTCGAGGTAGCTCCCGACCATGTTCAGCGCGTCCTGCAAGAGCTCCAGCGAGGCGTCCAGCCCCTCGCCGTTTTCGCGGTAGCGCTCCAGATGGGGGCTGTAGGTGCGAACGTGGATGGTGCCGGCGTCCAGGTCGTAGTCCAGCTGGTGCAGCCACGCGTTGCCGCCCATGTCGTGGTAGCTCTGGAAGTCCACGAGCACCTCGGCCACGTCCAGCCCGGCGCTGTTCTCGCTGTGTTGGTGGTACTCGGCGTCCACGTGCCCGCAGTGGACCATGTAGATGTTGGGGTTGACCGCCACGAAGTCCTCCCACAGCTCGTCGGCGGTGGCCGAGTCTACGTAGTAGAGCGGATCGACCAGCTCGTAGACCAGCGCATTGAACCGGCCAGGCAGCAGCGCATGCAGCATCGTGGGCATCAGATCCACAACCCGCCCGTCGTAGAGGTAGCGGTGGGTGGACAGGTGCACCAGGGCGTCGGCGTGTTCGTCCAGCACGCCCTGGGCCCACGACAGCTCCTGGGCCGGCGTGTCCACCGCCAGGTGCAGGAACATCCACTCGAAGCCGTGCAGCTCGAGAGCCGCCCAGCTGCTCTGGCCGCTGGGGGAGCTGCCGCCGTACCAGTCCACTCCCTCGAAGAACGAGGGCCCCGCGAACTCGATGTAGTGCTCCGAGGCGCAGTCGATGTCGCTGTACGTGTCGCTGCAGCTGTGGTCCACGTCGGCGCCGTATTGGTACTCGTAGTCGGAGTACATGTGGTCGTGGTTGCCCATCGCGATGCCGTAGGGCATGCCCGCCCCGGCCAGAAGGTCCAGAGACGCCCGCGCGTTGGCCCACTGCCTCTCGTTCGGACCGTTGTCCACCACGTCGCCCAGGTGGGCCACGTAGGCGATGTCCAGCTCCTCGGCGTTGTCGGCCACCCACTGGGTCTGAGAGTCGAACAGCTCTGGATGGACGTCGGCGTAGACCTGGGTGTCGGGCAGGGCGACCACCGAAAACGTGCGAGGGGCGGCGCTGTCATCCTTCGGTGTGCAACCCAGGACGAAGGCGGAGAAGGTGATGAGGACGATGCGGAGCATGAGCGGGACATAGCACGAGGAACGCCTTCTTCGTGACAAGGTGACAGCCGCGCCCTCCTGAGGTGTCCAGAGACACGAAACGCGCCGCGCATCCGCGTGGCCCCACCGGAGGTGTACGCATGGCTGGCAACAAGACCCTCTCCATCCTTCTCCCCACGGCTCTGCTGGTCACGGCCTGCATCCCCGAGGAGCGGCTGGTCACCGAACTGAACGGCGCGCTCCCGGCGGAGGGGTTGCTCACCCTCGACGTCGTGGTGGGCTCCGGCGATCTGCGCATCGAAGGCCAAGAAGGTCTCGAGGAGATCACGGTCGAGGTCCGGGTCATCACGCAGTTCTCGAGCTGCGACGAGGACGAGGAGGTCCTGGACGACATGGACTTCGAGCTGTACGCCTCGGACAAGGGCGAGGCCCGGCTCTGGGTGGACGTAGACGACGACTGGGGCGCCTACTGGGCCGACGTCACGGTGTACGCGCCTGCCGAACTGGCACTGGACGTGCGCGACACCATGGGCGACATCGACATCTCGGGCTTCTCGAGCCTGGTCTTGGACGACGAAAGCGGCGACGCCGAGATCGACGGCATCCTCGGGGACGTGGAGATCGAGGACGGCACAGGTGACCTGCGCATCCAGCACGTGGGCGGCGCACTGCTGCTCAACGACGGCACCGGCGACACGGACATCCTGGACGTGGTCGGCGTGGTGGAGGTCTACGACGGCACCGGAGACCTGTGGATGGAAGAGGTCTACTCCAACGTGCGTATCGAGGACGGCAACGGCGACATGGACCTGCGCTTCATCGACGGCAACGTCACCATCGACGACGGCTCGGGCGACATCGACGTCCGCGACGTCACGGGCACCGTGAGCATCCACGACGGCAACGGCGACATCCACGCCGAAGACGTGGGCGACCTCGAGGTCATCGAGGACGGCTCGGGCGACATCGACTGGGACTAGGCTCCCAGAGCCTAGCCCGCTTCCTTGTAGCGGATGGTGACCTCGAACAGCTCGCCGCACTCGGAGTTGTCGATGTGTTCCTCGTTGACCCAGCTGCGGATCTTGAAGTCCGAGTGGCCCAGGTGGTCGAGGATCTTCTTGGCCATGCCTCCGTCGAACTCCTGGCACCAGATGACGATCTCGTGCTCCATGCCCCACAGCGAGCGGCCCTGCTCGCAGTCGACGATCATGCCGAGCTTCTCCATCTTCTTGCAGTCGCCCTTGGGGCCGTTGACCATCCAGATCTGCCGGCCTTCCAGCTGGTCCAGGTTGTAGATGGTGGTCTCGAAGTCGCCGTCAACCGCCGCGGGTTGGTCCCAGCCATCGTCGTAGCTGCCCTCGAAGCCCTCTTCGAAGCCCTCGACGAAGTCTTGGTTGGACCCGAAGGCCAGGGTGACGAAGACGCCCAAGGCGAGGGCGGAGACGAGAGTGCGGCGCATGGAGGCTCCCAAGGCTGGTGGGTTTACCAGGCCGTATCGCCCTGGGACCCCCGGGCGCTACCTACTCTTCGCCTTCGGGGGCCTCGCCCCGCAAGATGGCATCGATCTCGCCGAGGGCTCTGTCGAAGGCCGCCTTGATGCGCTGGATCTCCTGGGGACCCACGCGGCCGCGGCGAACACCGATGCGAATGGCGCGCATGGTCTTGCGCACCCGCCGGCCGAGGGCGTGAAAGTCGAAGGCCTCGGTCCAGCGAAAGTCACCGCCCAGGCGGGCGTAGCTCTGCTCGACCTCGTCGCGATGTTCCTCGAGCTCGGCGCGGCCGGCATCCGTGAGGCCGAAGACCTTGCGGCTGCCGTCGGGGCTGCAGTCCACCAGCTCCATCTCCTCGAGCAGCTGCAGCGTTGGGTAGATGCTGCCAGGGCTGGGCTTGTAGGCCCCCTTGGTGCGCTCCTCGACGACCTGGATGATGCCGTAGCCGTGCTTGGGGCCGTCCTCGAGGGCCTCGAGCACCAGCCAGCGCACCTCACCGCGCTCGGGGCGGCCACGGGCACCGATCATCTCGAGCACCCAGGGGGGAGGGCCATGGTGGGGCGGGGGGGAAGAACATCGGCCACGGTGGAAGCGTCGTCTGGACATTTTCACGAAGGGGAAGGGGTGGACGTAGGTGTACACGTGTGAATGGGTACGAGACATCGTATCTCCTTTGGGTGAGCTATCGCCACGACCTATCGTGCCGATATATCGTAACGATAGGTCGATAAATCGTCCCGTCAACCCCCGGCGGTATTTTTTTTCCCGATCCGAGCTGCCACACATCGAGACGGCCATGGAAGACCGGTACGTGATGGTGTTCGAGACCTGCGGCTCTTCCTACTTCACCACGCCAGACCGCCCGCGCTTCTACGGCATCGCAAGGATCCCCCGTGGCAAGGCGCCGGGCCCCTGAGACAAGAGGCCGCCCCGAAGGGCGGCCTGGTGGTCCTGACGCGGAGAGGGAGGCTAATGTCGCGCGTCGCGGCGGTCTTCGGCGCGGTCGCGGCGGTCCTCGGCGGTGTCCCGGCGATCCTCGGCGGTGTCCCGGCGATCCTCGGCACGGTCCCGGATGTCCTCCTGGTGATCGTAGTAGTCTTCACGGTCACCAAAGACGGGGTCGTTGCGATCCTCGATGCGATCGGCCCGGTCCTCGGCGCGGTCCCGACGATCCTCGGCGCGGTCGCGGCGATCCTCGGCGATGTCCCAGTGGTCCTCGGCGCGGTCGAGCCGATCCTCGGCCCGATCGCGGGCCTGGGCGGCGCTGGAGCGCGAAGAGGAGTGGCTGCGAGCATTGTTGACGTGCGCGCTGTGAGAGCCGTAGGAGCCGCGGGAGCCGTGGGAGCCGTGGGAAGCGTGGGACCCGTGGGAGGCGTGCGTCGAGCCGTGCGACGAGCCACGAGACCAGTAGCCCTTGGTCCAGGCGCCGTTGTGGTAGCTGCCGTCCACCCAGTGGTACCCGGAGCGGCTGGAGGACCTCCAGTAGCCATCCACGTAGGTGACGCCGTTCCAGTAGCCGTTCACCCAGACGTGGCCAGCGCGGCTGTGGGTGGGCCGGTAGTGACCGGGAACCCAGTGACCGTGGGAGTCGTAGTGACCGGCGACCCAGAGCATGCCAGCGCGGGAGGGGGGCCGGTAGCTCGGGGACCAGGGATTGATCACCACGTGGAAGCCGGCGGGGTTGATGTTGACGCGCACGGCAGCGTCGGCGGGGGGGGAAACCAGGGAAGCCAAAATGGCGAGGATGGGAATCATCATTACTCACCTCCGATGCCCTCCGACGACACTCACCACCATCCATTCGAGGAAAATGATTAAGGGAACGGAATGGCCCCTCTCCAGGCGACACCCTCGCGTATTGCCCTCTCCGTGCTCGCGCTGGTCCTAGCCACGGGCTGCCCGGCCTCGGAGCCCGCGCCGGCCGCGCCCTCCACTCCGAACAACATCGTGGTGCTCACCCTGGACACCACCCGGGCCGACCACCTGGGCTGCTACGGGTACTTCCGCGACACCAGCCCCAACATCGACGCCCTGGCCAACCAGTCGCTGCGCTTCGAGCGCTGTCTCGCACCCATGGCCAACACCCTGCCTGCCCACGCCTCGTTGTTCACGGGCCTACAACCCCTCGAGCACGGAGCGCTCACCATCCTGGGCGGCAGTGGCCAACCCCTCACTCGATCCGACCTGCCTCTGCTAGCCGTCGCAGCCCGACAGGCCGGCTACCGCACGGCGGCCTTCGTGAGCGCCGCACCGGTGAAGCGAGGCACGGGCCTGGAGCGCGGCTTCGACCACTGGCGCGAGCCCGACGCCCTCGAGCGCCCCGCCAGCGAGACCACCGAAGAGGTCCTGGACTGGCTCGAGGCGAAGCCTCCCGCACCCTTCTTGCTGTGGGTCCACTACTTCGATCCCCACCAGCCCCTCGAGCCTCCCGAGAGCTTCGGTGACTGGACCGACGACGACGCGGAGCTGGCCGCCTTCATGCGAGCGCGGAACATTCCCGAGCAAGACTGGACCACCCGCGACGGCCCCGTGCTGGGCACGGGCGCGATGCTCGACCGGTACGATGGCGAGATTCGATTCATGGACCACCAGATCGGCCGGTTGCTCGCGGCCCTGCAGGCTCGCCCGGACTGGAACGACACCGCCATGGTGTTGGTGGGCGACCACGGCGAGGGGCTGGGCCAGCACGACTGGCTCGACCACGACGGCGTGTGGGACGAGCAGCTGAGGGTGCCCCTGCTCATGCGCATCCCCGGCTCACAACCCCGCGTCGTGGAGCGGCCGCTGTCCATGGCCGACGTGTTCCCAACCCTCCTCGGCCAACTGCCGGACACTCCCCTGGCGCCGTTCGTCCTGGCCACCAACGGGCGGGACGCCCTCGACGCGACCACACCGGAGCCAGGCGTCTTCGGGGCCGTCCCCAGCGACGAGATCACCCAGGCCTCCTACGCCTGCAGCCTCACCACCGCGCGCTGGAAGCTGCTGCTGTCCATGCAAGGTGACGGTGGGGAACACGATGCGCTCTTCGACCTGCGAACCGATCCCCACGAGCTGGTGAACCTGGCGGCACGACACCCGGAGCAAGCCCGACGCCTCCGGAGCCGAGCGCTGGGATCCTGCACCCAGCTCTGGGCGAAGGCCCTCGAAGAACAACCCGATCCAGATCCCACCGGCCCAGACTCGGAGCTCCTCCAGCGACGCATCCTGGAGCTCCAGGCGTTGGGCTACCTGGATCCCTGGGTGCCCTGACCGCCTGCTCCCCACGTCCAAGGGCACCAGCGCATCGCCGACGCGCTGGTGCCCACGCTGTTGGAGCGGCTCTCGGTCGAGGCGTTCTTGCGGGACATGGCCCCCGTGATCGA
>CAZVHW010000469.1:0-6468 GCA_964626835.1 uncultured Enterobacterales bacterium | reverse complement strand
GGTGGCGGCTCGCAGCTGGTCGAGGGTCGGGGTGTCGCCGACCTGCGCGGCGAAGGAGAAGGCGTCGAGTTGCTCGCCCTGGCCCGTGAAGATGCCCCAGCGTTCGAGGGAGGCGGGGGTGTACTCGTCGAGGGGAGTGCTGGCCGTGGGCTGGTCGGTGAGGGGTTCCATGGTGCCGTGTACTGCGACCACCTGCACGTAGTCCTCGCGGAGCAGGCGCTCCTGGCCGAACCGCTCGAGGGCCAAGGGCTCGGGGGCCTGCTGGGTGAACGCCGGCAAGACGAGGAAGAGGAAGAGCAGCGGAGTAGCGGGCATCGTGGTGGCTCCTTGGACAAGCTTATCGGATCGGCCAAGGGGGATGGGCCGAACAAAGGAGTCAAGACCGCCGGGCAGCGGCGCGGTCGAGGGCTGGCCACGCAGGTGCAGGGGTGGTCGCCTTGGCGAAGGCGCGGGCGCTAATAGTCGACGAGCGCCTGATCCCACGTGTAGGAGAAGTCGCCGCTAGCAGATCGCCAAAGCCTCCGCAGCCCAAGCCCGCGCGATCCCGGGGTCCAACGCGCTCGTAAGTACCGACCCTTGCGGCAAGGGTCCCGAGTTGCAAGCGATCCCGGGGTCCAACGTGCTGGCTGCAGAGCACCGCTGCCGAGCGCTTCCCCAGCACAAGCTCCGCCGGGCAGGCGCCATGCTCACCAAGCTGGGGGCCTGTGCCCCGCGGGGTGGGGTGGGCTTCTGCTCCTCCCTCGTCCTCTGCTACCATCTCCGCATCACCCCCCTGGGAGGACCTCACGTGCCCCGCCCCACACCAGACGACCGCTCCGGTCATTTGGGCACGGCCGTGCCCAAACGCGACTCAGTCCCGCACCCTCCCGGACCCCTCGAGTCCACCACAGACCTCGCGGATCGCCTCTCTCGAATTGCTGGTGCGGACCTCTCCGATCTCGTGGCCACCGACGCGCAGATCGAGGGCTGGAACGCCACCATCGGCACCGCCGCCCACGACGGCTTCGAGCACCGCCTGCTCGTGGGTATCGCCATCCAACAGCAGCGCCCCGGTCACGGTGGCAAGCGCCAGAACGACGCGGCGATCGGCGAGCGACTGGGCCAGTCCACCCGCTGGGTCCGCGAGACCCTCCGGGTCGCCGGCGCCGTCTCCCAGGCCATCGCCGAGGGCATCACCATCCCCCTCGAGGTTCGCGACATCTCCTGGCGTTCGGTTCCCGGGGCCATCGAGAACCTGCGCAACGGCCGCGCCCTCGACTTCACCCCCCAGAAGGTAGAGGTCGAGCCCACCCCCGAGGAACGCGCCAAGGCCGTCGCCGAGGCCCTCGCCGCCCTCACCCAGGCCCTCGACGAGATCCAGTCTTCCTCCCAAAAAGCCACCCTCGCAACCGAAGCCATCGCCACCCTCCAGCCCTACACAGAGCCCGAGCCCGAACCCGACTCCGAGCCCCGCGAACCCAGCCCCGAGCCCGATCCCGGTTCCCGCGATCCCTCCCACCCTCGTCGCCCCGGCCGTAACCGCCCCGGCCGCAACCCACGTCGCCGCCGCCGGTAGGTCGACTGCAATCGATTGCAGTCGATATATCTCTTCACGGCGCCAGCCCCGAGCCAGCACCATGATCTCCGCTACGGAAATCGTCCATATACCGCTAACAAAGCTCGATTACGACGACCGCTCGCTCATGTTTCGCGCTACGCTTCGCCTCGCGGATCTCGAGGCATCCATCGCCGCAGAAGGCCAGCAGATCCCCATCGTCGTGCGCCCCACTCTCGCGGGTCAGGCCTACCAGATCATCTCCGGCTTCCGCCGCGCCACGGCCATGCGCGAGCTTGGCCTCCCCACCATCGCCGCGATCGTCCGCCACGACCTCGACGATGACGAGCTCGCCTTCCGCGCCGCCATCATCGAGAACGAGCAGCGCCAGACCTACTCCGACATCGACCGCGCCCTCGCCATCCTCCGCTACGAGCAGGCTGGCTGGTCCAGCGTCGATGTGGCCGACCTCATGGGGCTCCGCGAGCGGCAGAAGTACAACCTGAAGCGACTGCTAACCCTCCCCGAAGCCGTCCAGGCCGCCATCGACGATCCCCACGACCACTGCAGCGCCACCCATGGCCTCGTCCTCGGCCAGCTCGCCCGTCGCTACCCTGACCTCGTCATCCAGCACTGGGTCGCCACCATCAACCGCGACCAGCTCTCCGTCACCCAGCTGCGCCGCGCCATCCACAAGGTCCACAAGCCTTCGACTCCACCGCGCCTTGGCTCCATCTTCAACGACAAGGCCACCGACAAGGCCAAGGGCGTGTTCAGGTTCGATGCGGTCAAGGTGGTCGTGGAGGAGCTGGATGACCGGGAGCGGAAGCAGCTGCGAGCGGAGCTCGAGGAGCTGCTGGCGGCCTTGGGGTAGGTGCTGCTCTCCGAGCTTCGTTCGAGGCCTGTTGGTGGAGGCGGGACGGGCTGGGACGGTGTCGTGGGCGCGTTCCCGGTCAGGCATGACGGTCTGCACAGAGGGCCAGCGGCTTGGCCGCGCACGATGTCGAAGGGCTCGAGGTCGACGGCCCCTGGGGGCCTGCGCTGGTGTTGGGGATCCCGATCCGCTCGCCGAGCGACGGAGCCCTCCCCGTTTCGACCGATCCAGCGACGGAGCCCCCCCGTTTCGACCGATCCAGCGACGGAGCCCGTGCCTTTTGACCACCCTGCACGGATCCTCGCGAACCAGCCACGGTAGAACCACGATTATCGCGCGCCCGACCCCGATGAGGGCACATGCCTGACCGAAAACGGTCGAAAACCGGGGGCTCCGTCGCTGAAGTGGTCGATTCGGGCCCACTCCGTCGCTGAAGTGGTCGATTCGGGCCCGCACCCGGCACGCACCGTGCATGGTCCGAGAGCCCCCTTCCAGCGAGTGGGGACAACGCCACCAGCAGCGCCACCGCCAAGGCCTCCGCTAGCATCGAGCTGACCTGCAGGGCCCAGGAGCCGATGCCGAGCAGCGGTGACAACAGCCAGGTGGAGTTGATCCGGTTTCGTGGACATCCCATCGCTAGCGATCGGGAAGTCGCCGATGCCCTTGGGGTGCATCCCAATCTCTGACGCCTCGAGGACCTCGACATGGAGGGCGTGTAGAACGGCGAGGGCTCGCGCGATACGCGTTCCCTCGTCCGCTCGAGGGAGCGCCCCATGTCCGTGCCCTGGTACGAAGACGACGAATTCTGGGTCGCCGTCACCACCGCGTTGTTCGATCCGGACCGCCTGGCGGGAACCGGCGCGGAGGTGGACGCCATCGTGGAGCTGACCGGGTTGTTGCCACGCCAGCGCGTGCTCGATCTGTGCTGCGGCCCGGGCCGCCACTGCATCGAGCTGGCGCGGCGGGGCATGCAGGTGACCGGGATCGACCGCACCGAGATCTACCTCCGGCGGGCGCGTCGCAAGGCACGGCGGGCTGGGCTCGAGCTCAGCTTCCTGCGCCAAGACATGCGGGAGCCCTGCGGGCTCGAGGCCTTCGATCTGGCCCTGAACCTGTTCACGTCCTTCGGCTACTTCGAAGATCCGGAGGACGATCGCGTGGTGGCCGCCAACCTGTTTCGAGCCCTGGTCCCAGGCGGCGCGCTGGTCATGGACACCATGAGCAAGGAAGTGCTCGCCAGCCGCGGGACGCTGCGCAACTGGGCCGAGCTTGCCGACGGCAGCTTCCTCCTCCAGGAGAGCCAGGTCGAGCGAGCCTGGAGCTGGGTGAACAGCCGCTGGGTGCTCATCCGGGACGGTGCGGTGGACGAGTATTCGTTCGGCCATCGCATCTACGCCGCCAGCGAGCTGGTGGCCCTGCTCGAAGGTGTCGGCTTCGGCCCCGTTCAGGTCTTCGGCGGTCTCGACGGTGGCTCCTACGACCAACTTCCCCGCCGCCTGGTCCTGGTGGCCCACAAGCCGGAGTAGAGCATGGCGGCGTTCGAACAATGGGCGGAGTGGTATGACCTCGTTCACCCCGGGTTGCCGGGGGAGGCCGAGTTCTACGTCGGTCAGGCCGTGCGCTGTGGCGGGCCCCTCCTGGACATCGGCTGTGGCACGGGGAGAATTGCGCTTGCGGCCGCGATGTCGGGGATAGATGTGGTGGGCCTGGACGACTCCGAGCCCATGCTCGACCGCTTCCGCGAGAAGCTCGGTGCCTTGGGGCCACTGGTCGAGGGAGACGTGGAACTGGTCAACGCTGACATGCGCAGCTTCGACCTGGGCCGACGGTTCCCCCTTGCCGTCATGGCCTATCGCACCTTCATGCACCTGTTGGAGCCCGAGGACCAGCTGGAATGCCTGGCCACCATTCGGCGCCACCTCGAACCCGACGGTGTGCTGGCGCTCAACCTCTGGGCCGCACGCCCCGGGCTCATCGCTCGCCATGGGGGCGTCGACGGCGGATCCCTGCAGCTCGTGGCCCGGCATTGTTTCGAGGACGACACCTCCCTGGTGCACTACCGCGCGGTCTGTTTCGACGAGCTCGCACAACGCATCGACGAAGAGCACTTGTTGCACGAGGTCGACGAGCAGGGGCGGCTGCTCGGCACGAGCGCCCTGCGCTTGGTGCGCAGCTGGTTGAGCATCCGGGAGATGGGTTGGTTGGTGGCGCAGGCAGGCTTCGAGGTGCAGGCTCTCTTCGGCGACTTCGACTGCAATCCCCTGAGTGAGGACACTCAGGAGATGATCTGGGTGCTGCGACCCGTGTGACGCGGTCTTGGGGTCCCAGCGTCCCCCCGTCCTGGCGCGCGGTGCCTCGAGAATATCGGTGCGACGTGGCTTTCGGCGTGGCATGGCTCTTGCTTTGTTACGTGTTCCTCGCTCTGGAGCCCCTTGCGTTTCTTCATCCCGTTCCTGGCACTCCCCCTGCTGCTCGTCGAGCCCGTCGTGGCGCAGCAAGCTGCAGAAGGTGGTGTCTGCGAGGCTGGCGAGCCGGCCGTCGGGCTCGTGGAGCTGGCGGAGACCCTCGACGCCCTTGCGCCGGAGCGAGACTTCGAGATCGGGAACGCCACCGCGGTTCGGGCCCGCGACCTCGAGCGGCAGGAGGAGCTACACGCCACCTGCTACGACGACGGGGATTCCTGCCCTGGGGACTGTGACGCCCACGTGGTGGCCAACAACGCCACCAACGGCAGCGCTCGCTTCCACGCACCCGGCTCCCAGGCCGGTGACTGGCGGAGCTGCCGAAACGGCCAGGACTGCGAGGTCTGCTTTGGCGACGACCCAGCCGACTGCATCACCGTGACCTACCGAGGCACGGGCCCGGACGAGGGACGCGCCGACTTCACGGCGACGTTTTGGGAACAGCTCTGTGGGGAGGACGACCTGCCCGCCACCCTCGACGACGAGTGCGACCGAATCGAGGGTGCCAGCGATCAACTGCGCGCCGTTTCCTGCCTGGAGGAACCAGATGCCCAGGGTTGCGAGGACCTGGTCCCCACGGCCGAGGAGCGAGCGGCGGCAGAGCAAGCCGTGCAGGACTGCCTGGCCCGTCGGAACAACACCTGGCGCTGCTACTACCAGGGGCCCAACGGCACGATGTCGGCTGGGGCCTGCGACAGCGGCGCGGTGAACGCCTCCGGCTGGGACTGCTGCACCGGCGACGAGTTCCACGACGCCTGCGTGACGGGCTGCGGGGGGTACTACGTCGATGCTCCGGCGCGGCGGTAGCGGAACCGGCCGCGAACGAGTCGCCCTGGTGGCGCTACTCTTCCGTAGGCAGCACGGGGAGGTCGTCTCGATCCAAACCCTGTACCAGGGTGCTGTCCAGCCCGAAGATCGACGCGAGCAGCCAGTCCGTGAGCACGCGCAGGCGGTTGTACCGACCGTGTATGAGGGTTGAGTAGGCGGCGAGCCAGAACAACCTGGCCAGCAGGCCGACCCAGCGGATGCCGAAGACCTCCGCCAGGGCGGAGCGGGGGCCGAGGGGAACCATCTGTCCCCTGTGGCGGTACCGATACCTGCGGCTGCGGCCGCGCCCCAGGGACGCCGCGATGTTCGCAGCCACCGCCTTGGGCTGCCGGATGGCGACGTAGGCGGTCGGAGGGAGAGGCGCGTTCGTCTTGTGGTGCGGCTGGTGCGCGTTGTCGCCCAATGCGTATACGCCCGGGTGCCACGGGACCTCGAGCCGGGCGTTGACCTTCACGCGCCCAAGCTCGTCCTTGTCCACGGGCAGGGACCCGACGACGGGGTTGGCGCGGATACCCGGCGTCCACACCACCGTCTGCGTGGCGATGGTCTGGCCGCGGGTCAGCGCCACGCGTCCGTGGCCGACGCGGGTGACCGAACAGCCCAGGAGCACCTCGATGCCGGCGGCTTCGAGGGTCTCGGTCGCGGCCTTGACCATGCTCGGGTGGAAGTCGGGCAGGAGCTGGGGATCGTCTTGGATGAGCAGCACCCGGATGCTGCCGGGGTGGATCCGGACGTACTCCCTGGTCAGCGCGTGACGCACGAAGTCGTTG
>CAZVHW010000468.1:0-6582 GCA_964626835.1 uncultured Enterobacterales bacterium | reverse complement strand
CCTGGGCGGCGAGGGCTTCGGCGCCCTGACAGAAGACCGCGATGGCACGGCACGCCCCCTGGACGGCGACTGGGACGGCGCAGCCCTGCCCGACGCCGGGGCCTGGGAGCTGAACCCGGACGAGGACGGCGACAACCACGGCTCCATCGAGGTCGGAGGCGACGACTGCGACGACGCGGACGCCACCATCCACCCCGATGCCGCGGACATCTGCGAGGACGGCATCGACCAGGACTGTGACGGCAAGGATGCGCCCTGCATCACCGACACCGGCGACACCGGGCCCGAGCCCCTGGACACGGCCGACAGCACGCCCCCGGACACCGGCGACTCACTGCCAGACTCCCCTGTCGGCGACAGCGACACCGGGGTGCCACAAGACACCGGGGATGGCCCTGGCGAGGATGGCTGTCCCGCCGGTTGCAGTACGCAGGGTCAGCCCTTGGTGCTGCTCCTGCCCCTACTGGCCGTGCTCCTGCCTGCCGTGTGGCGACGGCGCGAGACGGCTCCATCCAGGGTGGGTGGCCGCAATCCCAGTTGATCCCAGGGACCGGCAAGGAACCCAGCGGCGGGTAGAACCACCGTCGCGAGGACCTCGCCGAAGCCTCCGCATGGGGTCAGACACCCCCGCCGGCCCGTGCTCTACGAGCCAACCCGGACATGGTGCCCAACCGCGACGGTCGTCAGTCCACCGGCTCGGGGGCGGAGCTGGGCACGACTTTGCGGAACACCTCCTTGGGCCAGCGCAGCACGCCGTCCACCATGAGCAGGTCGTAGCGCGTGTGGATGCGGAACAGCTCCCTGTTGGTGGACAGGTAGGGCTCGAGCACGTTCCAGTCTTCCTGCAGGAAGGGGTCGAAGCGCGCGCCGTTGAGCTGCCCCTCGGTGACCGTGGCGTAGGGGTCGTTCAGGTAGCAGCAGCCGCCGCTGGCCAGGGAGAAGAGGTTGGTGCCCGGGTACTTGGTCTCGAGCCCGTACACCCGCCCGTCGTCCAGGTGGCGCAGGCCGTTGATCACCAGGAAGCCACCGTCGGTGAATGGGCCAGCCATGAAGCTCTCGGCGGCGTAGTCCAGGCAGGTGCCGTTGACCACCACCCGCACGTTGCCCACCGCGTTGATCAGCGGGCGCCCGGCGGTGTTGCCCCGCACGAAGACCTCGCCGCCCTTGGCGCCGTACAGCAGGGTCTGGCCCACGTTGCCGTGGATCACGATGCGGCCGGACTTGAGCACCTGGCCCACCTGGTCCTGGGCGTCGCCGTGCACGTGCAGCTCGGCGCCGTCCACGCCGCTGCCCAGGTAGTCGCCGCTGGCGCCGTAGACGTGGATGCGCACGCCCTGGGAGGCCGGCCCCAGGCCGCAGCCGATGAAGCGGTCACCGGCGCAAGCGTAGACCACGAAGCGCCGCCAGCCGAGCTGATAGGCCCGCACGAGCTGGGTGGCCACGGAGTCGGGACCCTCCATCTCGAAGCCGCGGGCGTCGATGGCCAGCTGGCCGTCGCCGGGAGGGGGAGGGCCGAGGGTGGCTCGGGTCGAGAGATCGAGCCGCCTGCTGGCGTCGGGATCGTCGCTGCCCACCAGGGGCACGGCGTTCAGCAGCACCTCGATGGCAGCGCTGGCCAGGACGCGGAGCGCGGACGGCTTCTTGTCGCCGGTGTCGTAGCGCTGGTCCAGCAGCATGGTGAGGAACAGCAGCGCTGGCTCGCGGAGCGCGGGGCGCTCCAGGACCGCGGCCAGCACCTGGCCCAGCACCCGCTCGATCTCGGCGAAGCTCCAGCCCTCGACCCTGCTCGCCGCCTGCTCGAAGGCCGCGGTGGCCCCGGCGGCCTCGAGCAGGGTGGCCCAGTCCACCGCCTCGCCCGGCACGGACTCGGGGGGGACCGGCAGGCGGACCGGGTAGCCGGGCTGCAGGCGCTGGTGCGGACCCTGCACGCGGCGGCCGAACTTGTCGCAGCACTCCAGCCGCGAGCCGCCGCCAGCTTCCGCACGGGCGGTGAACACGAAGGCGCCCCCGTCGGTGTAGGAGCCGCCCCGCGCGTTCCAGTAGTGATCCGCGATGGGGGCCACGCGGCCGTCGCTGGCGGACACCGACGCCAGGTAGGTGTCGATGGCCTGCTTCTCGCTGGCCACCAGCCCGAGCTGGACCGCTCCTTCGTGCAGGGCGAAGACCTGGGGGCGCAGCATGGAGGTGTCGGTGATGCCCACGAGCTGCCAGGCATCCAGCTCCACCATGGTGCGGGCCACGATGAAGAAGAAGGGGCCATCGGGGCTGCCGTGCAGGTGGCTGGCCCGAAGGGCGCGATACACCCGCTGGCGGTGCTTGGGGAGCAGCTCGAAGTCCCGCTCGGTGGTGGGCGCCAGCGCCTCGCAGATGTGCTCCAGGGGATAGCCGAAGCTGCGGTTGTAGAGATCGAAGAGCAGGACCGCCACCTCGGTGTCCGTCAGGAAGAGGGGCTCGATCCCCCGCTGTCCCAGGACCTCCACGATGGAGGAGTAGTTGGCCAGGTCGCCGTTGTGCACCAGCGCTTCGTCCAGGCCCGCGAAGGGGTGGGCGCCTCCCGGATGCCACACCCGCCCGCGCGTGGGGTAGCGCTGGTGGCCGATCCACACCCGGCCCGGGGCGTCGTCCAGCAGGTAGTAGCGCAGGATGTCCTCGGCGAAGCCGACCCCCTTGAGGATCATCATGTCCCGGCCGTGGGAGAGCACGAAGGCCCGGGGCCGATCGCCGGCGTACAGGGCCCTGTTCAGCGCGAAGCTGTTGCGGCTCACCAGCTCGGCCTCGACCTCGGGGCCCGGCTCCACGCCGGCTTCCTGGGCCAAGGCCTCTACCGCGCTGCCCTTGGCGCGCACGAAGTAGCGCACCACCTCCGGGGGCGCGATCTCGAGCCCGCCCACGTCGCGGTGGTCGGGGACGTGGGGCAGCAGCTCGACCTGGGCGACGTCGAAGTGCGGCCGGACGAACTCGGCCTCGACCTGGGCCCGCACACTGGGATCCAGCAGGGCCACGTGCAGCGCGAAGTGCCTGGGGTGCTCGGGGAAGCAGCCCGCCACGGCCAGGCCCCCGCCCTTGCCATTGCCGCGGTTGTTCATCTGGGCCAAGGGCTCGAAGAGGTGGCGCCCCGCCACCGGCTCGGAGGCGATGACGCCGATGACCCCGCAGCCCCCTTCGCAGGCCTGCTTGGCGCGGTCCGCGCGCTGGATCGAGGGCTGTTGGTCCGCCTGCCAGCGCTGGCGCGCGCGCAGCAGCGCCAGGCCGATGCCTCGTGCACGGCTCATGGCTCGCTCCTGTCGGCTGGGGGGATGCGGCGCAGCAGGTCACCGCGACCCCGGAGGGCGCGCACGCTCTCCAAGCCCATCCGCCCCAGGATGTCGCGCAGCTCCCGCTCCCAGGACCGGTAGAGGTTGACGATGCGCGCGGTCACCCAGTCCACCTCGAGCTTGGCGGCGAGCTTCGGGTCGGTGGTGGCGATGCCCCTGGGGCAGCCGCGGTCCTTCTCGCAGTTGCGGCAGAGCACGCACTCCACCGCCACCAGCTCGGCGGTGCCCACCACCACGCCGTCGGCGCCCATGGCGATGGCCTTGAGCATGTCCATGGGGCTGCGCACCCCGCCCGAGGCCATCAGCACCAGCTCCTCGCGGATGCCTTCCGACACCAGGAAGCGGTGGGTGCGCGACAAGGCCAGCTCGATGGGCATGGCGATGTTCTTCTTGGCCACCTCCGGAGCGGCCCCGGTGCCGCCGTAGGCGCCGTCCAGGTGCACCACGTTGGCGCCGGCGTGGTAGCTGCCGACCGCCACCATGTCCACGTCACCCGGGGTGGAGACCTTGACCGAGACCAGCAGATCGGGCTTGATCTGGCGCACCCAGTCCACGTGCTTGCGGTGGTCCTCGATGGAGTAGACGCTGTGGAAGGGGAAGGGGCTGAACAGGGCGGTGCCGGGCACCGCCTCGCGCAAGCGGGCCACCTGGGGCGTGTTCTTGTCCCCCAGCAGGTGCCCGCCCAGCCCTGGCTTGGCCCCCTGGGCGTACTTGAACTCCACCATGCGCGCCCGCTGGATGGTCTCCTCGCGCACGCCGAAGTAGCCGGTGGCGATCTGGGTGATGACGCTCTCGGCGTAGGGCTCGAGCTGCTCGGGGTAGCCGCCCTCGCCGGTGCAGGTGAGCGTGCCCAGCGTCGCCGCGGCCCGGGCCCTGCCTTGCATCAAGGACGCGCTGACGGATCCGTAGGACATGCCGCCGCCGTAGATGGGCAGCGGCAGCCGCAGGCGGGGGCCGAAGCCCCGGCGATTCAGGTCGAGGGAGAGGTCCACCCGCTGGGGGTCTACGGGGGGCCCGGCGGCCACCAGCCCCAGCTCGTCGAAGCCACCGCCCGTGGTTCCCGTGGTGGCCGCGTGCCCGTGCGCCACCGCGCTGCGCCCCTCGGCCCTGCGCCAGGTCTCCACCAGCAGGCGATGGGGCCAGCGGTGATTGGCGTGCACGTCGAGGCGTCGGTCGCGGGTCACCGACAGGGCTCCCTGGGGGCAGGCCCGCTGGCAGTCGTGGCCGCAGTCCGGTCCGGTGCAGCGCTCGGAGACCGGCGGGGGCGGTGCGCGCAGACCTCCCGGCCAGTCGAGTACGCCCTCGAGGCAGACCTGGGCGCAGCGGCCGCAGCGTGCGCAGGCCTCCCCACGTTGAACCTGCCAGGGGCCGAAGTGTCCGCGCATGCGGGACGGGGGCGAGGGCTCGGGATCGGCCCGCACGGGGGCGGCGGTGCCTGGAAGTGCCGCCTCGCTCTCTCCGAGGGTGGCGATCTCGTCGTGGAACTCCTGCAGCAGGTCGGCGGCGAACAGGCCGCGGCCCACCTCGCCTCGTAGGCGTCGCACCTCGCGCAGGCCCATGGCCCCCAGCACCTCGAGCAGCTGGTTGCGCCAGGCGGACATGAGGTTGATCACCCGTCGCACGGCCCACTTGGGGTCGAGGTCGGCCAACCCGTAGGCGCAGGCCATCTCCTCGAGACAGCCCCCGCAGACGCGACAGCCCATGGCCACGAGCAGGGGTACGTCGAGCACCACGGCGTCGGCTCCCAGCAGGATGGCCTTGGGTATGTGCTCGGCCCGGGCCAGCCCGCCGGA
Source organism: uncultured Enterobacterales bacterium (assembly GCA_964626835.1). GTDB lineage: Bacteria > Myxococcota_A > UBA796 > UBA796 > JAFGLY01 > CALDOK01. The sequence goes on along the minus strand of CAZVHW010000468.1, from coordinate 1,475 downwards.
GAGCAGCACGCTCAGCTCGTTGCGCAGCCTGGCGCGAACCAGGGCCACGTGCACGAGTCGCACGGCCTGGGTGACGACGCTCGAGTCGCCGCTGCCGTCGGCCCAGCTGCCCCGCCAACCACAGGCCAGGTGGATGGCATCGACGCCCAGCTTGGCCAGCTCCACCGCGCGGGCCCCGGCAGCGGGGCTGGCGGCCAGCTCGACCACGACGATCAGCTCCGGGTTGTGCCGGCGCAGCTGCAGCAGGCGATCCGCCAGGTCGGACCCATCGGCCAGCTCCACGACGCTGGCACCGGCCTCGAGGGTGGCCACCGAGGCCTGGCCCAGGTGACAGGCCGCGTGGTTGCGGTTCTCGACGAGATAGCGTCTAGCGCGATCGTCGTGGTCCCCCTGCCCCGCCGGCGTGGCCAGGAGATGCGCGGGATCGAGCAGCGCGAAGGTCTTCAGCTCCATGGCCGCCCGCAGCAGGACCGCGGTGATGCGAGCGCTCTGCGGGCCCAGTGGCAGCCTGCCGAAGAGCACCGGGATCGGGATCTCCCGCGTGAGCGGGATGCGATCCAGCAGGCGCCCGCGATCGTCGAAGCGCAGCCCACAGAGATCCGGGAGCTTCCTGCCCAGGTCGAACTCGGTGGAGATGTACTCGCGTCCATGGATACCGTCGCGGGTGGGGCGCACGATCTCGGACATGTCGGTCCAGATGCCGTCGAAGCCGCTGCCGCTGAACGGGCCGCCGTAGCCCGCGCCCCGCACCGGGATCTTGCCCTCGAGGGCTTCGGACCAGGCGGTGAGCACGCTGTCCGCGTCGAAGGGCGCCGTGCCGATGTCGTCGAGCGCCGGGTTGCAGCGCAGCTGCAGGGCGCGACGCGGGCACTGCTGGGGACAGACCGCGCAGGCCCGGCACAGGGTCGAGCGGGGCTCGGCCAGCTGGCGCGGATCCTCGGGATCGCGCTCGTGGACGCCGTAGATGCAGGCGCGCACGCATCCACCGCAGCTCACGCAGCGATCGGAGCGCAGCACCTGGTGGCGCCCCACGGGATCGGCCAGCTCGCGGGTCGGCTGGGTGTGCAGCTCGAACTTGACGCCCATGCTAGCTCAGCCCCCTCTCGCGCACCGGCGTGGCGGCCGTGTCTACCTGCTCGGCGAAGCCCAGCAGGGAGTCCGCGAGCGCCCCAGGATCGGTGCAGCGCTGCCGCGCTTCCTGCTCGAGGTCCTGCCACGCGGCGAGCAGATCCAACCCGCGGGCGCAGACCTCGGCGCACTGTCCGCAGTCCAGGCAGCGCAGGGCCGCGAGCAGTTCGGTCTCGGGTGGTTCCTCGCCTTGCTGGAGGCGCTGTAGCAAGCCGAGCTTGGCGCGAGCGCTGAGGGTCTCCTCGCCCGTGGCCGTGACGGCCGGGCAGACGGTCGCGCAGGAGCCACAACGAATGCAGCGAGCCGGCGTGGAAGCCGCGTCTTGGCTCTCCGCCTCGCGTGGCAGG
>CAZVHW010000467.1:6240-6582 GCA_964626835.1 uncultured Enterobacterales bacterium | reverse complement strand
TGGGGCGGCAGGCGCCAGGTGCTGACCAGGATGGGGTCGCGCCCACCGTCAATGTCCGACACGAGGGTGTGCTGCTGGAAGAAGCCCACGATTTCCGGATCGAGTCCGTTCAGGTCGAGTTGGCCGGCGTTGATGGCGTCCTTCCAGCGGTGCTCCCAGCTCTTGTGGGTCTGCAGCATGTCCAGCAGGGTGGGCAGCAGGACGAAGGGCCGGACCAGGTACCGGAAGGATAGGGGCACGCTGCGCCGGCCCTCGAGCAGGCCCCGGATGCCCGCGGTGTCCTCGATGCTGACGTGGTCGCAGGGGGTGGGACCGTCATCGCCCCGCTTCCGTCGTCCCGCC
>CAZVHW010000467.1:0-6230 GCA_964626835.1 uncultured Enterobacterales bacterium | reverse complement strand
CTGGGCCCAGTCGGGGTGGGGCAGCTTGGGCCGCTTGGCCTTGGCCTGGACCTCTTCGTCACCGTCCTGCGCTTGGTCGCCGCTCAGGGCGAAGCGCAGGCGGTGGGGCAGGAGCTTGCCGGTGCAGTCTTCGAGGGTGGCGCTCCAGTAGTCGCACTCGGCCTCGAGGATCTCCTCCCAGCTGCGCCGGACCTTGCGGAACTCGTCGGTGTCGGGGATCGCCAGCAGCTTGATGACGCGGAGGGGGAGCGTGGGGGTGGCCCTCGGATCTTCGCGCGCGGCCTGCCCTCGGGCCTTGTCCGCTTCGATGGGGATCCCGATCGCGGCGGTCAGGAAGGGCGAGTCCGGCTTGGGGAGTTCGAGGGGAAGGAGCACCTGCGACTTGGTGAGCGTGGCCTCGAGGCTGGCGAGGATCCTGCGTGTGTAGCCTTGCACGAACATGTTGTTGAACCTCGGTCAGTCGATGATGGGGATCCGCACGGAGCCGGAGCGGAAGATGTCGTCGTCCCAGTCGCTGAGCAGCGCTCGCCTGATGCGCACGACCCGGGTCGGGCGGACGGGGACCGGGTGGCCGCACAGCTCGGTGAGGTCCACCGGATCCATGGCGCGTCCGATGCGCTTGCCGATGGTGGGATCGGTGACCTCGTCCCGGTAGTACCGCACCGGGTGGTAGCGGCATCCGAAGCCGGCGGCGAGTCGGGTCAGGCAGGGGGTGAAGTGGCGATCCAGGCTTGCTCCCTGGACGGTTCGCTCGAGGGTTGCGAACAGGGCCTTCTTCTCGGGCTCTGCCTCGCCGCGAAGCTGCTCGTGGGGGAAGGCTTCGACCAGGTACAGGAGCGCCGTGGCGATCTCGTCGAAGCGCCCCTGGGTCACCTGGGCGCCCGTGGGCGCGAAGGTCATCTCCCGCGCCGCTTCCCACAAGGGCATCGGCGCCCGGTTCCACTCCCAGGCCCTGAGCTGGGCCGCTACCAGGAAGCCCATCGGTTCCGCCAGGCCCGGGCCGGTGTCGTACAGCACCTTGGCCAGCAATCGGAACGCGGGGGCGTAGACGGTCATGAAGCGCCGGACGCGGAACCAGGACTGGTTCCACTCCGCCTGGGCTGGCGCGGGGAGGCCCGGGCCGGTGCCCTCGATGCCGCCGCGGCTCTCGAGCGCCCGATCGAAGGCGCCGGCGAGGCAAGCCATCCAGCTGCCGAGCTCTGAGCCTGCGGAGAGCAGCTCCTTGAAGCGCTCGCTATCTCGGCGCGCCAGCCGGTCGTCGGCGGGGCGGTGACTACGCTCTGCGGGCCTGTAGGCCTTCGCCTCGTCCAGCGCGGCGAACTGCCCGTGGTAGCGCTTGAGCTCATCGAGCTGCTTGCCACCGGGGTCCACCAAGTCCCAGACGGACTCGCTCGGGAGCCCGCGGAGGACTTCTGGGATCTTCTCGGCCAGGCTGGGGTTGCGCTCGAAGCGCTGCAGGAACTGGCTGGCGCGCTCGAGCTGCTCTTGTCGGTTCGCGATCTGCAGTACGGGATCCATCTTCTGCACGAGCTGGGCCCACTGGGTCATGAGGCCATCCCAGCGCCTGGTGACTTGATCGTCGACGTCGGAGCCGAGCTGCGTTCGGAGTGCGTCCTGGGTCACCCCCAGCCTGGTCTCCGCGGCCGCAAGCCACCCCTTCCCGTGGGTCTGGGTCCACTGCTCAAGGCCCGCCCGGGCCTGGGACATGCGCTGCTTTGTTGCCTGCTCGTCGGCCAGGATAGTCTGCCGCACCTGGTCCTGCTGCTGCATGATGGCCGCCTGGGCGTCGGCCGCCTGAGTCTGCGACGCCTGACGCTGCTTCCCCAGCTGCGCCATCGCGTTCTTCAGGGTCAGGCCCACCGCCTCGTTGATCTCGGTATTAGCCTTGGTGACGGCGCCCGCGATGCGCCTGCCCACGCCCTGCACCGACTGGTTCACGCGCTGTTCGGCGGCGACCCGGACCGTCTCGAGCTGACCATTCTGCTGCTCCGCTGCATGGGTAAGCTCATCGAGTTTCTCCTGCTGGGCGTAGTCCAGCGCTTCCTTGCCCCTCTGGTACTTGCTCGTGAGCTGGCCCTCGAGGGTGTCTTTGTGGGTGTCCATGTCGAGCCGCAGGGTCTCGGTGTGGCTTTGCAGGGCCGTGCGCAGTTCTCGTTCGAGGTCGGTCCTCAGCTGGACTGCCAACTTCATGAGGCGCTGCTCCGGCGTCGCGTTCGCCTTGGGTCCTTCCAGCTTGGCGCGCCTTATCTCTGCCGCGACGATCCCGAGGATGGTGGGCTCGAGCTTGTCCATCACCGTTGTGACGAGGCCGTCGGGCGAGACACGCTCGAGGGACTCGGCCACCTTGCGGTCTATCTGATGGTTCAGGTCTGCCCGCAGGATGGCGATGGCGTCGGCGATCTTGACTTCGACGCCGGGGTCGGGTTCGCTGATTGGCGGGTCGACGTGCACCACCAATGGCTCGTCTTCGGTCGACCCCTCGCCCTGCGGGTCCCGCTTCTGCCGCGCGAGCAGGCGGCGCACGCGCTCCTTGAGGAACAGCGTCACAGTCACCCCGGGGATCGCGATGGTAAACAGCACTGCGACGAGGCCGGCAAGAGCCAGGACGATGACGATGAGCATCCAGTGGTCGCTGAAGAACTCCGCGACCTTCTGCCCGAAGCTCTGGCGCTCGATGCTGACCGTGGCGGCGGCGCCGCCAGGCAGCGTGAGGCTGTGCTTGGAGTCCGGCTGCAGGCCGTCGTTGAACATCCGCCACTGGACGCTGGGGATGCCATCATCGACGATGACATGGCTCTCGACCCGCGGCTTCGCCACTTGGACGACCAGCGGCCCGTGGAACCCTGTTTTGTAGTAGCCTTTCGAGTCCAGACCGCTCCACGGCCCGGCCAGGGCAGTTTGGGTGGGGTCGACCGGCCCGCCGTAGCCGCGCCTCTTCAGGTCCCCGAGGAAGATCTCTCCACTGATGTCCTTTTTGACGGCGATGGTGTCGGCCAGCGAGGTCGCTATTGCCAGGCCGGCGCGGAACTCGAGGTCTGCAGCGCAGTGCTGCTCGTACGCGCTGTTCTCGCACAGGTCCTCGAAGTTGTCTGAGCCTTCGCTCGGCATCGGTACCGTGATGGCCACGGGGTTCGGGGGCTTCGGCAGCTTTCGCAGCAGCCTGGACGACGGAGACCACTGGCCGTCTGTCGGAGGCTGGAGATCGGCGAGACCGACCTGGCGGAGCGTGGCTCCCTTCAGACTCAGGAAATAGTCGAACTCCTCTTCGCTCTTGCCCTCGTTCTTCTTGCTGTCCGGGAACAGCTCGAGGGTGAACCTCTTGGTCTCCGCTGTGGACTGGAGGTCCTCCTCGAAGGCCTTGCGCAGGTAGCGCACATAGCGGGTGACGGTGACCTCATGCAGACCGTCTGCCGCAACTCCGGCGCCCGCATTTTGCTTCTGCTCTGCACTCCACTTTCTGGCGGAGGTGTAGCCGACGCGGGTCGAGAGCTGCGCCCCGTCCACCAGCACCGGCCTGGAGTAGACCTTGTAGGGACCCAGCCGTCCGATCTGGAGTTCCTGGTCGTTGTCCTCGTCGGGGATCACCCCGTGGCGGTATGCCGACTCGAAGACGTCCAGGTTCACGGCCCAGGATCCGGCGTGCCCAGCTGCGCCCTGGGCTGTGCCTGCCAGGGAGTTGGTCAGGCTGGCGAGATCGGACACGGCGATGTGTTGAACGGGTGGCTCGACGAACCAGAGTTCGCCTGTCGAAGTGGTCAGCAGGGCCGGTCCGTGTCGACTGGTCAGGCTGTCGTGGTAGGTGTCCTTCTTCCCTGCCCAGTAGAATGATTCATCGCAATCTACTCGTTTTCCCGGCAGGGTCCCCGGGAGCCCGTTTTCGCCGCACATCGCCATGCGGAACGCGACCTCGTCGACATGGGTGGGTGGCCCCGCCTGCGCCTTTCCGACGATGAGAGAGAAGACATCGGCGGTGCCACCTTCGTGCGCGATCCACACTCTTGGCGGCGGGGGTTGGACGGGATCGCCGTCCTGGGCGGTGGCGACTGAGGACCACAGCAGGGCCAGCAGAGGCAGGACGAGGAACGGTGTGCGCATCACAGGGTCTCCACCCACTCGAACCAGATCTCGGGCTGGTGGTGTACGGGGTGCCTTGTGCGGCGCCTGGCGGGGCGCTCGAGCCAGGTCTGCCAGCCGTCCTTGGCGGTGTACTGCAGCGTGTTGCGGGACACTGGATCGAAGGCGATGGTCGTCCGGCATGGAAGGGACTCGCCCTCCCGCTCGAGCAGCGGCGTGGTGGCCCACTCGCGGGCCAGCCTGCGGTCGCCTTCGTCCGTGATCAGGTTGATGGCGTCGGAGGGCACGAAACAGGCGCTGACATGGTAGTCCTTCACCGCCTGAGTCGAGGAAGATCCGTGGTGCTCGAGCAGCACTTGGGCGATGGCGAGGTTCTCCACCAGGGCCTGGCCGGCGGCGACCAAGGTGAACTTGCTGTTGGCGCTGGGGCCGGCGGACATGACCAGATCGAAGCCCGCCCGGCTGGGGTGCTCGCCGCCTTGCCAGGTGTCCTTGCGCTTGAACTCCATGCCCCTGACCACGCCGAGCTTTGGGTCGGCCGGCAAGAAGAGGGTGAACAGCTGGCTTTGCCGAGCGGGGGCGTCGTCGGCGCCTTGGCCGCCGAACAGCTCGCAGAGCGTGCGCAGGACGCAGGGAAGGAAGCCCGCGGTCTCGCGGGCGCGACCGCTTATCATGACGGCATCCACCGAGCGGATGGCTTCGGGGCTCAAGGACTGCAGAATCACGCAGACAGAGAGGTCCAGGAAGGTCCGCAGCCCACGCTCGAGCCTGGGCAGGGAATCGGTGGCAGGCAGCGGGGCGGTATGGAGCGCGGTAGCCGGTGTGCCCTGGGCCGTCTTGGGCTGGTAGGACCGCCGCTCGAGGGCGTCAGCGAGGTCCGCGGCGGTCGCGGCGAGCTCCTGGTCCTCGAGGGCGCGGAGCTGCTGGGCGAGCCCTGGCCGGTCGAGGTCGATCCTTAGCTTGTCGCCCTCGATGGTGATGCCGTCGGGCCAGCTGCGGCTGCCTTGCGCGGCCTCGCAGGCTTTCTCCTTCATTTCTCGCATTACCTTGAGGCTGTCGTGGAACGCGTTGGCCGTGGCGGCCCAGCACTTGCGGTCGTTGTCGGTCAGGCGCTTCTTGGCCATGAGGGTCTTGCGGATGCTGTCGAGCCAGGCGAAGTCGCCGTTGAGCGAGCACAGCAGCACGTCCAGGTCGGAGCCGCCCACGGGCAGGCCGACGTTGGAGACCAGTTGGAGGTGGTCGTCGTCCTTGATCCGCAGCACGCTGGCGTCGATGGTGCCAGCGCCGGCGTCGATGATGAGCAGGCTCAGGGCCCGCCGGTCCAGGGTAGCGCTGAGCTCGTGCAGGCCCCAGTAGCCGGCGGACTCGGCCTCGCGCAGGCGCGTCACCCTTGGGGGGCGGTCCAGGTTGAAGGCCGCCATGACGCCGTGCCGCACACCGGCCTCGACGACATCGGCGGCGCCGGCCGAGAACTGGTTGGGCAGCGACAGGTAGACGGTGAATCCAGACTCGTCGTAGCAGTCGAAGCAGCCCGGCTGAGCTAGCGCTGCCTGGCGCAGGACGTGCTGGCAGATGCCGGCGACCTCGAGCCGGGCCTTTTCCTTCCAGCCGCTGTCCTTGCTGGTGCGCGCCAACCACTCGATGCGCCGCTTGAGGTAGGGGTGGTGGCTCCAGCCCGCGCCCCGTGCGGTAGCCTGGGTCGCGAAGTTCATGGGGATGTGGGAGCGGTCGAGGGCTTCGCGGAACAGGATGTCGTTCTCGAGCCAGGACGCACCGCCGCCGAAGCGGAAGGGTTCGTTGTGAGTCTGCACGTCGATGGGGGCGATGGCGACCGCCGAGGTGCCGAAGTCGATACCCAGGGCCGTGCGGATGTCCCGCTGATTGTTGCGGTCGCGCTCGGCCTGAGCGCCCGGATCCGCTTCGCTGTTTTCTCCAGGGAACAGGCCCTCCACCGGGAGCGGAGGCTTCTTCCCGGGGGGGACGTCCACGAAGATGCGGATGAGTCGCTCGATGAGGTTCTCATTCCCAATCCAGAGGGTCTCGAGCTTGTGGAGTTCTGGGGACATGCCGTCCTCCTGTGGGCTGATCTACACGAAGTTGTTTGTGACCAAGCCATTTCGATGGATTCTAACTTGGACCCCGCTGTCGGGAGCCGG
>CAZVHW010000466.1:1652-6598 GCA_964626835.1 uncultured Enterobacterales bacterium | reverse complement strand
GGTGCTCGGTACACGCGCCAGCCACGAAGCCGCCAAGCTCATGGGGCGCCAATACCCCAAGGCCGCTCCCCTCGCGCGCAAGCTGGGCTGGAAGCGTCCGCGCCAGCTCATGGGCTCCAAGACCCGCCCCGAGATGCCGTCGGTCGAGAAGGGCGCGCTGGTCTTCGAGGACGCCCATGGACGCACACAGCTGGTGCGCGAGCTCCGGGGCCTGGTGGGGTGTGAAGGCGTCTCCCCGAGCGATGCCCACCGAATCGCGGTCCAGCGCTTCCCGGTGGTGCTCACCACCGCGTGGGACGATCTGCTGGAGCGTGCCGCGGCCGATGCCGGCCGCGAGGTGGTCGTGGTCCGGCGTGGCCAGCCCATTCCCGAGCCGAAGGACAACCAGCTGGTGCTGGTCAAGGTGCGCGGTGGGTTCGACCAACCGCGCTCCATGCTGGTGACACACCTCGACCACGCCGACAAACGGTTCGGGCCCGAGGTTCGGCGCACCATGCGCGCCTTTTTCCGCCAGAGCACGGTGCTCTTCGCCGGACTCCGGCCGGACGAGGAAGAGTTCGATCGCCTGTGGGAGGACTTGACGGACGCCTACGGTGGCGAGCTGCCACGCTGCCACATGGCCGTAGCCCAAGGGCCGATGTCCGACTTCCTCTGGCAGAAGTGGGTCTGGCGCGGCCTGCTGCTGTTCACCGCCGATCCGGTCGAGTGCCTGACCGAGATCGAGGAGCGCCTGCACGGCTGACAGCGGCTGCCCACCATGGACGACGCTCTCCGCAACGCCGCAGTCTTCGGTGCCCTCGCGCTGGCCTGCGGGAGCTTCGGTTGGAGTCGCCGGTGGGGCTGGCTCGCCGGGGGAGCCATCGCGCTGTGTGCCGTGGTGGTGGCGATTGCCCTGGGTGTGTTGCAGCCGGGGGCACCCGCGGTCCTGCTGAGCGCCTGGCCTTCCGAGCTCCTGCTCGTGCTGTGCGGGTGGGGAGCGCTCGGTCTCGGCATTTGGCTCCTTGGGGGGCCGGCCGGGCTGCGTTGTCCATCGGGTCTGGCTGCCTTCGTGGGTGGGGCGGCGTTCGGTGCGTTGCCCGTGGCCCTGGGCCTGGGCCTGGGGCGCCCCCCCCGTTCAGCGGCGCGGCTGGCACTCCTGGCGATGGCAGGGGGGCTCTGTGGTCCCCTGGGCAACGAGGCGCTGCTGCTGCTGTACGAGCCATCCCTTCTGGCCATGCTCTGGCCTCTCGGCGTGGTCGTCGGGCTGGTGGCCTTGCCGGCCAGTCCGGGCGGTGGGCCCGCGTCGCATCGCGAAAAACGGGTCAAGAACCCATGCGGACCGGTTCTCCTGGGTGCCGCGCCGTTGGTCTGGGCCCTGGCCGTGCTGGTGTCGCCTGGGGTGGGCCTGGCGGCGGGTCTGTTGGTGGTCTACGGCTCCGTCGTTTGGTGTCGTCTTCGGGGGCACGTGCTCAACGCCGCGCCGGATTGGCGTGTGCTGTCCTGGCTGGTCTCCGTGTCAATCTGCGTGCTCCTGCTGGTGCCGGCGGGAGTGCTGGACCTGTTGACCTCCGAGCTGGACGGCATGGGCACGCTGCTGGGGGATCTGCTGGAGCCCGGTTTCGGGTTGGCGTCTGTCGCCTTGGCGGCCTTGGCGGGCGCGCTGCCCGTGGGGCTCGCAGCATCGCTGGCTGCCTTCTCCGACCCGCCCGTGTTCGGTTCCGAGCTGCGGGCCGTGGTGGTCGCCGGGGCGGCAATCGGCGCGGTGGTGCCTGCCCTGGCGGCGCTCGGTCCGGGTGTGCTGCGGGTCGCCAGTCCGCGCTGGGCGCTCACCCTGCTCGTGTTGCTCGCCTGGCTCGGGTTGCTGGTCTCGGGATGCCCCCTTTCGGTCGGGTGAGCGTCGTGCTAGGATTTCGTGCGAGGTTTCCATGACCCGTTCGGTCGCACAGATGGCTTTGCTCCTGGTCGCGAGCGCGCAGCTGGCGGCGGGCTGCGATCCGGACTGCGACAACGCCTCCAGGCTCGACGGCCTGCACAACGTTTGGTCCAACGTGGTGGAACACACCCCCGCCGCCGAAGCCATCCCGTCGGAGTACCCGACCTCCGAAGTCTTCTACAACGGCCACTCCGAGTGGCGGCTTCGCTACGTACAGGCACAGCAGACCTTCGATGTCGAGGTGGATGGTCAGCAGTACTCCGCCAGCTTCCAGCAGGACTCCGACAACTGCAACGCCTTCCTCATGGCCTTCGATGGCGTGTACGTGTCCGACAGCGGCACCCAGCACCGCTTCGGCTGGAGCGGTGACCTGGTCTACTTCGGCACCCACATGGGCGGGACGTTCGAGTACAGCGCGGACTGGACCGATGTGAGCACCTCCACCTCCGGTCACGTCTGGACCGAAGGGGAGCTCCGGTCCACCACCACCAACGACACGGGATTCCTCGGCACCGAGTGAGCCCAGGCCTCCAGGCCTTCGTGTCCGTGGTACCCCCCGCGGGGGAAGGTTACCAAGCGGCCATGCTGAACCTCATCATCGCGCTGGCCCTCGCTGCGGGTGCCTTCGTCCTGGGCATGGCCGTGGCGGGTCACTGGATTGCGGGCTTCTTGCCCTCCCTCCTCGTCCTGCTCATTTCCTACTTCCTGCTGGCCAGGCGAACATCCGCGCAGCTGCAGGCCATCATGGAGCTCGCTGGCAAGTCGGTGCAGCGCCAGCAGCTCGACGAAGCCCGCCGCATCCTCGACCAAGCCCGCAAGCTGGGCCGGTGGCAGTTTTTGGTGGAGTCTCAGGTCGAGGCCCAGCTGGGCGCGCTCTGGTACATGGAACGCAACTGGGCAAAGGCCCGCCGCCACCTCGACAAGGCGTTCAGCCGCAACTGGATGGCCCAAGGAATGCTGGCCGCCCTGGATTTTCGTGACAAGGACGTGGACGCGGCGGTGAAGAGGCTGGAAAAGGCATCGGGATTCGCCAAGAAGGAAGCCCTGTTTTGGGGGCTGTATGGCTACATCCTGGCAGAGGGCAAGCGCCAGGACGAAGCCCTCGAGGTGCTGGCTCGCGGGCTGAAGGTGATGCCAGAAAACCAGGCGCTCAAGGACCTACGGCAGGCCGTGTCCAACAAGCGGCGGAAGCTCAAGATGAAGGGCTTCGGCAACCAGTGGTACATGTTCTTTCCCGAGCACGTCTCGATGCGGCGATACCAGCAGCAGGCGCAGGCCAACAGGGGGTTTCCGCAACCTCGGCGATAGGTGGGGATCGCGTTCGGAAACGACCGCTCGACTTCCTGCCGTGGTTCCGCGCACCCACCAATCAAGGCATGGTGGGCTCGTTGCCCACCTCACCAGCTCCGGGCACCGGAGGCGGCTCGAGCCCGCGTAGCAGCAGGGCCTTGCGCAGGCCGGGATTGCCCGGTTCGGTGGACCAGCCTTCGAGGAGGATGGCTGCCGAGCGGTCCGGCTCGCCGAGGGTGTCCATGACCTCGGCCGCTGCCAGGCGGATCTTCGGGTCGTTCGGGAAGACCCGCAGGGCCGAGTCCACGGCTTGTTCGCGACCGTCCATGCCGTACGACGACAGCAGCCCCAAGAGGCCGGCCACCGGGCGTGGGTCCTGGGGGTGCAGGTCTCCGGCGCGTTTCCAGGCTTGGACAGCCTGGTCGGGGTGCCCTGCGCGACCCAGGGCTTCGGCCAGGTCTGCCTGGGCCTTCCACGATGTGAGGTGCTGGCCGGCCTTGCGCTTGGCGCGGGCCAGTTCGACGGGATCCTCGAGGGAGACTCGGTCGAGGATGCGGTTGTACAGCGCGTGGTAGCGATTCGCGCGGGACTGGGCGGTGTGTAGGTGCAGCCGGTGCAGGTAGTGGCCCCGGGCCACCAGCAGCGCTTCGAGGCGGTGGGGCTCGCCGGAGAGGTCGAAGTCCGCCTCGAGGGAGACGGTGGGCCAGCCCTCGAAGCTGGACGTTTCCCGTCGGAGGACCTCCACGTCCTTGCCACCGGCATCGACCTGCTCGAGGAAGCGGTCGGTGGCTCGCTCGATGTCTACCGGCTCGGCGTGGACGCTGGTGTCGATGACCAGGGTGGACATGCGCGTGGGCGAGAACGAGCCCCGATCGCCGGTGAAGGTCCAACCCTCGACCCAGTAGGCGGGTCGGGCGGCCACCAGGCCCCGATAGTGCCAGGACTCGAGGGGCACCAGGTAGGGGCCCAGCAAGGCCATGCCTGCGCAAGCGGCGATGGTGGCACCCAGCGCCCCACGCCGCACCCGACGATTGTGGGCCTGGTAGCGGCCGATGGCTTCCGGCTGCAGGGCGGTGACCATCAGGACGCCCCCGACCAGACCTCCGAGGTGTCCCCAGTTGTCTACTCCGGGCGAGCTGATGCCGGAGAGCAGGGCGGCCACCAGGTAGGCCAGGATGGCCCAGCCGTAGTACTTGCGAGCCACGAGAGGGATCAGGTCACCCGCCTTCCAGCCGAAGACCACGGCCGCTGCGATCAGGCCGAAGTCACCCCCGCTCGCCCCCAGGCTGGGGCGGCCCGGTGACATTGTCATGGAGAGAAGTCCGCCCGAGAACACGCTTGCCAGGTAGATGGCGAGCAGGTTCAGTCGGCCCACGGCGCGCTCGAGGTTCCAGCCGGCGTAGGCCAGAAACAGCAGGTTGAAAGCGAGATGCGTCAATCCAAGGTGGAGGAAGCCATAGGTGAACAGGCGGTAGACCTGGCCCAACTCCAGGACGCCGGGTGCCCAGTTGGCCAGGCGCTCCAGCAACCATGAGTCCGCGTCGGGCATGGCGGTCCACAGATAGAGCCGCAGCTGCAGGCCGACCAGCACCGCGGTGATCCAGGGCATGCCGCGGCGCGCGAGGCTGCGGGAGAATCGCGCCTGGTCGGAGTGGACCAGCTCGCGGTAGAGCTCGAGGCTGCGCAGGGGTACGAAGCGGTCGCCGGTCGCTGCATCGAAGCGGATCAGCGCGTCGGGGGGCAC
>CAZVHW010000466.1:0-1642 GCA_964626835.1 uncultured Enterobacterales bacterium | reverse complement strand
CACCAGGCCGTCGCGCACCTGCTGTTCGAAGGCTTCGTAGGTCAGGTGGGTCGTGCGACCCTCGTGCTTCAGCTCGATCAGGCCAGCTCCCGGGAGGTCTGCCTATCGTACCGTTAGACCGGCGAGGTCAGCAGCCGTTCCATCTCCTCTCGGGTGGCCTGGTGGCGCTCTTGGGCTCGAGCCGCTCGAATCAGGCGCAGCCCGCCACAGCGCACTGCGCCCCAGGCGGCGTGGCGTCGTACCATGGGATCGCGGTGGCTCAAGCCCCGTGCGAGGGCCTCGAGAGCTTGGGGGTCGCCGATGTTTCCCAGCACCACGCAGGCGTTGCGCTTTAGCCCTGTGGCGCGTGCGCGCCTGATGGGGCTGCCAGCGAGGCGGGCCTCGAGGGCCTGGTCCGTTTCGCCGAGCAGCGCGGGGAGGTCGAGCCAGGCGTGGCCCGGACGAGGCGCGAAGGCGGAGTGGCCAGCGACCGCCGGAGGATTGCCAAGGGCGGTGTTGGGGGGGCAGGTCTCTTGGCACGTGTCGCAGCCGAACACCCGACGCCCCATTGCCGAGCGGAGCGCGAGGGGGATGTCGCCGCGGTGCTCGATGGTGAGGTAGGAGAGGCACCGGCGTGCATCGAGGCGTCCCGGGGCGGTCAGGGCTCCCGTGGGGCACGCGCGGAGGCAGCGCGCGCAGGTTCCACAGTTCGCTGCTAGCGGGGCCGTTGGTGGGAGAGAGGCGCCCAGGACCAGGGTGGCCAGGAAGTGGTAGGTGCCGCGGCCCGGCAGGATGGTGCAGCAGCTGCGCCCGGCGTAGCCCAGCCCGGCCCTCACCGCCCAGGCGCGCTCGAAGACCGGCCTGGTGTCGACCGAGGCGTAGGTGGTCAGGTCGGGAGCGTGAGATGCGAGCGCCCGCTGTAGGCGCCGGAGGGCCTTGCTCACAACGTTGTGGTAGTCCCGGCCCCAGGCGTAGCGGGAGACTTGCCCCGTACAGCCCCCTGGGTCGGGCGGGCGGGGGTGGTGGTAGGGCATGGCCAAGACCACCACCGTTGCAGCCCCGTTCAGCAATCGACCCGGCGCTACGCGGTCGTCGCGGCTGCGGGCCATCCAGGCCATTTCGGCGTGGAAGCCCTGGGAGAGCCAGATGTCCAGCCAGGCCGCTTCTCGAGCGAGGGGCTCCACGGCTGCGCAGCCGACCGCGGCGAAGCCCTCGGCTGCGGCCAAGGCGCGGATGGTGTCGAGCTTCAGGGCAGCATTCCGTAGACCCCGTGCACGACGTTGCGGGGGCTCAGGGTGCGCAGCTGCACCAGTTGGCGCCAGACCTGACGAGGGCGGACGTAGAAACGACGCAGCGACCAACGTTGTAGGCGGATGAGCTCGCGGGGATCGTAGCCGGGTGGGTGCCAGACGAGGGCGTCGGGATCGGCGTTGAAGGTGACGTAGTTCTCCCAGTCGTCTCGGAACAGGTCGCGCTGCCAGGCGTCTCGGAAGAGCCTCGAGCCTGGGAAGGGTACGGTGATGGCGAACTTGGCGAAGTCGAGGTCGAGCTTGACGGCGAACTCCACGGTCTGGCGGGTGAGCTCCGGGGTCTCGCCCGGCAGGCCGATCATGAACAGGCCCACCGTCTGGATGCCGACGGCGCGGGCGTTGGCCACACCATC
>CAZVHW010000465.1:0-6600 GCA_964626835.1 uncultured Enterobacterales bacterium | reverse complement strand
TGAGCGACTACGACGCAGACCTGGACGGCCACGACTCGGCCAGCTGGCTGGGCGATGACTGCGATGACACCCGCTTCGACGTGAGCCCCAGCGCCTCGGAGACCTGGGACAGCGCCGACAACGACTGCAACGACCTCGTCGACGACATGCTGGTCGACACCGCCGCCCTGGGCTGGCTCGATTCCACCGAAGTCGGCGCCTACCTGGGGTACTCCAGCTCGCTCTCCGTTGGAGACGTAGACAACGACGGCGTCACGGAGATCCTGGTGGGTACGACCGCGGACGACGACAATCTCGGCATCGTGTGGGTGGTGGACGCAGGCGCCCCCGGGCTCCTGCGCGGTCCCGCTGCAGGCTACGCCAACCCGACGGCCGAGGGCGAAGACAGCGGCAACTCCCAAGCGGTCATGGGCCCCATCCAGGGAGACGTCACCGGAGACGCGGTGGACGACCTGGTGCTGGGTGGCACCGACCCCGACTCCGACTCCGACTACGTCGCGGTCGCCGTCTACCAGGGGGGGAGTGGCATGGTCGGCACCCTCACCTCCGACAGCGCAGTGCTCGCGCTCACCGGCGCCTCCGGTTCCGAACCCGGACAGGTCATCTCTCACCTGGACATGAACGGCGACGGTGCCTGCGAGCTGTACTACTCCGACTGGTCCGGCGACTACTGGGGCCTGGGTGCCAACGCCCTGCACGTGGTCGAGCCCGACGGCCTGAGCGGCGAGGTCGACCTCGACAGCGCGGCCAGCGGCACGCTGTACACCTGGTACGACGATGCAGACCTCGGACGCACCATGGGAGGCGGTGACCTGGATGGAGACGGCTACGACGATCTGCTGGCGGGCGCACCGGGCTACGACGACACAGACTCGGACTCCGGCATCGTCAGCCTCTTTCTGGGTCCCGACGCCCCGGACGACTGGGACTGGTACGGCTTCACCACCTACGCCGATCTCACCATCGGCGGTGCCACGGCTGACGCGCGCCTGGGTGAAGGCGCGCCACCCCTGATCTGCGATCTGGACGACGACGGCGCCATGGACCTGGTCCTCGGAGAGCCTGGTGGCGATGTCGTGCATCTGTTCCTCGGCGCCGCCGATCTGATGGGTGGTAGCTGGACCACATCGGACGCCGACGCCGTCATACAGGGAGACAGCGACAGCCTGTTCGGTCAAGCGCTCGCCTCCGCTGACTTCACGGGCGACGGTGTGGACGATCTGTTCGTCGGCGCACCTGGCAGCGACGATCCCAGCGCACCCTCTTCATCCTGGAACGGAGCGCTGTACGTCCTGGACGGCTTGCTGGTGTCATCCCAGGCCTCGACCGACACCACCGACGCTCTGGCCACACTCGAGCCGGACCAGGCCAGCCTGCTTGGCCTCGGTGTCGTGGTCACGGACCTGGATGCTGACGGCCTGATGGACCCCCTGGTCTCGGCGCCAGCCCACGACGGAGCAGGCAGAGTCTGGCTGCTCGCTGCGCCCTAGTCTGGCTGCTCGCTGCGCCCTAGGCTGCCCCGTCCCCAGGTCTAGTTCTCCGGATCGTCGTCCCAGATGGCATCACGGAACGACTCTTCGAGCTCGTCGCGCTTCTTCCTGGTGACCTGGACCTCTTCTTCGGCCGCCGGCTCCTCCGCCTGGGTGCCACTGGCTGGCTGTGTAGTGGCGGTGCTGGCGCCCGCCGCTGGAGCGGTCTTGGCGCCGACACGCCTCAGCCCTGCTTCGATCTCGCCCCGCATGGTGGGGTTGGAGCCCAGGACGGAGAGAGAACGACCGTAGTGGTATGCGGCGCCGCGATAGTCCTTGGCCCGCTCGGCCACCTGCCCCAGGCCATAGTGGGCCATGCCGTTGCCGGATTCCATGGACAGCACGGCCATGAAGGAACCCTGCGCGCCCACCAGGTTGCCGGAGTCGAGAGAGGACCAGCCGTCGCGCAGGTGATCCATGAGGCTGCTGCCGGTGCTGGACGAGCCACTGGTGGCCACGGCTTCGGGTTCCGATTCGATCGACGGGACCTCGGGTTCCGAGCCGGTCCGTGAAGCTTCCGGTGCGGACACGGGTGTTGGCGCCGGAGTGGGCGCTTGGTAGTGGGAGCTGGAGCCGCCCGAACGAGAGCTGGTGCTGCTGGCGGACGAGCGCGACGAGCCAGCGGAACCGGTAGGAGCGGCCCGGCTATAGGAGCTGCGTGAGGTGCTGATCTCGCGGACCGCCACCACGGGCTCCGGACTCAGCGCGTCCTTTGCGGAATCGGGGCTTTCCTGGTCGGGCTGCGTGGGGGGAGGTGTGAGGTCTTGCTCGGCCACCACGGCGTTCAGGTCGATGCCGGGAGGCTGCTCTGGCCGGGCGGGCTCGAACGGAGGCGGCTCGGAGGGCGGGGTTGGAATGTCGGCCGTTGGGGTGACCTGTCCCGGGTCGGTGGGCTGCTGACTGTCCGAGAACGCCCGGACGATCACGAAGCCGATCACCAAGACGAGGCTAATGACGACCACCCACTTGACCCAGTTGCCACGCTGGCCATGGTCGCCAAACACGTCGGCGGCGATGTCTCCAGCGGAAGGGTCGAGGGCGTCGGCATAGAGATCA
Organism: uncultured Enterobacterales bacterium; assembly: GCA_964626835.1. Lineage (GTDB taxonomy): Bacteria > Myxococcota_A > UBA796 > UBA796 > JAFGLY01 > CALDOK01. The sequence goes on along the minus strand of CAZVHW010000465.1, from coordinate 4,015 downwards.
TCGAAAGGCGGAGTGTAGGGATCTTCGAACTCCTCTTCCCGGTCGAGGGTGCGCTGCTCGTCGTCCAGCTCGCCCTCGTCGTGCCACGCCCAGTCGCTATCGACCTCGTCATCGGTGGCGCCGCGCCCGCCATCACCGGTGCCCGAAGCGGAACCTTCCCCCTGGGCCGAGACGTCCGTCACGGCTCTGGGTTCGAGCACGAAGGGCCCCGTTTCCTCGGTGTCCTGGGCCATCAGGTCGGGCGAAAACGGGTCGTCATCGTAGTGGTCTTGCCTGCTTTCGTAGTCTGGAACCGCCGCGGATGACTCCGCCGTACCGAGCTCGGATTCGCTGGGCGGGGGTTCCTCGATGGGCAGGATAGTTGGACCCGAGACCAGCATGGGTTCGGGGATCGCGGGGGCATGGTCGGCGGATTGCCCAGGAAGCGGCTGGGGCTGGACGGGCTCCGCTGGCGAGAGCGACGGCGCGGCAGGCGCGGGAAGGTCCCGAGAATCGCCGGTGACGGGCGGTGTGGGCGCCACGAGGGTCGGGTCTGGTACCGGTGGGGGTGGCACGAAGTTGCGCGTCTCGCGACGACGACCGGTCGCAAACCTCGAATTGGCGGCATCCTCGGCGGCAGGCTCGGGGGCCGGTGCGTGCAGTGCGCTGGCATCCTGCGGGTCCAGACCGGACCCAGAATCCGAGGAGTCTTCGTCAGAGGGGTCCAGGAGCACGGCTTCTTCGGCATCGTGGCCATCGAACCCGCCGAGGGCCGGTTCGGGAACCGAGATCGGGGCCGCTGGGCCGGAATCGCCGGCGAGGTCAGGCGCGACCGCACGCTCGGGTTCGGGGACCGCAGCGGGCTCGGGCTCCGCAGCGGGCTCTTCGTACAGATCCTCGGAAGCTACCGGCGGCGCCACGGGCTGCGGTGGAGGGATGTCTGCACTCCGCTCCACGACCTCCACCTTGGAGAACGCACCCGCTTCTGGGACCTCCGCGGTGATCGGTCGCACCAAGCCAGCCAGGGGATCGGGCGCTCGGTGCGCACGGGGGCCCCAGCCTGGAGGAGCGAAGGGGAATGCGGTGGGACGTTCCTTGGCGGAGAGCACGGAGCTGCTCAGCCGCACGGTCTCCGGGGTCGAGTCGCGATGGTCGGTGGCCAGATCGGGGTCAGGTTCCCGCGAAGTTGGCTCCCCGTCGGCGAAACGCTCCCGGGTAGCCATGTTCAGGGCCGTAAGAAAGCTGTTCAGCCCCGATGGCCGGTGCGCAGGATTGGGTTCGGTCGCCTGTAGGACAATGCGGCGGAGCGGGAGAGGCACGTCTTCGCCTGGGTCCAGCGGGCCCATGCGCATCTTCAGGCCCATGATGCGGGCCATCTGGGGAGCAGGCTTGAGCGAGGAGTCGACAGGGAAGACCCGGCGGCCCGTGAGCGCTTCGTGGAGGATGAGTCCCAAGGCGTAGATGTCCGCCGCTACCGGACTGCAGCTTTCCGGATCGTCGAAGTACTCAGGCCCCACGTAGGCCAGGGATTCAGCGTCGAGCTGGCCCTGATTGCCCGCGCGAAAGACGGTTCCAAAGCCGGTGATGCGAATGTGCCGGCCCTCGGCGAGCAGCACGTCGGACGGGCGCAGGTCGCCGTGGTGAGCACCGTGCGAGTGGATCATTGCCAGGGCACCGGCGAGCCGGCCGAAGACGAAGCCAACTTCCTCGAGATTGAACGCGCCTTGGCCGAGACGGTCCTCGAGAGAGTGCCCCCGCAGCAACTCGGTGGTCATCCAGAGCAGCTTGCGTTCGCGGTCCTCGCCCCAGCCCAGCACGCGGATCAAGGCCTCGTGCCGAAGCATGAGCAGCGGCTCGATCTCGGCGATGAAGTTGTCACGGGCCTGGTCGTAGTCGGGCGGTCTCGCGACCTTGAGGGCGCCGCGGAGGTTGAGATTCAAGCCGTGGCGGGCGAGAAAAATGGCCCCGTGATCGCCCTCACCGAGGCGGGCTTCCACGACCCAGTCGCCGATCCGTTCCCCAGGGCGCAACATGTGCTGTCTCCTTCCTGGGACTTGCTGTCAGCGGCGAAACGCAGCCGGAGCAGGTTGTCACCAAATGCTATATGCCATGATCCCAGGGAGCACACGACATATTGACATGTCAACCACCCACCATGAACAAGTTGTGGAAGACTCTGAGCGCGGGAGCCGCGCCAGTTGCCACCAACAGCTCGACACAGTCCTTTCTTCCAGTACTTTCGATCCGCCCAGCGCGCCACTTGCGTTTTCCACAAGCAGGCAGACCCAGGCGATCCCGGACCCACGCGCGCCGGGTTTTCCCCCCTTGGTTACTGTTCTTTCGGCCGACCCGCGAAGCCCGACCTGCGGAAGGAAGACACGACCGCCCACCTCGCTCTCAGCGAAGGCTGCCGCGATATCCTTGGAGAATTTTCAGATAGTTGGCGCGCTCGTAGGCCTCGGGCTCCCCGACCTTTTCCAGGCTCATGGAGCCCCGCAGCTGATCCAGGCGCTCGTACCGGTGCTCCTCGAGCCAGATCTCGACACCGCGCCGGAGCTGCCCCAGGTACTCCGGGCCGCGGAGGAGCAGCGCAGAGACCAGCTGCACGACGTCCGCACCCGCCATGAGGGCCTTGATGGCGTCCTGAACCGTGTGCACGCCACCGGTGACCGCCAACCCGGTCCCGACTCGCCCGCGGAGAATGGCCAGCCAGCGCAAGCGCAGAAGCAGCTCGGAGCTGGTGGAGAGCGCCAGGGTGCGGGCGACCTCGAGCCTCTCGATGTCGATATCCGGCTGGTAGAAACGATTGAAGATCACCAAGGCATCCGCGCCTTGCCGCTCGAGCTGCTGTGCCAGGTTCGCGGGGGAGGAGTAGAAGGGCGAGAGCTTGACGGCCACCGGTATGGACAGGACCTGCTTCATGACCGAGACGAGCTGCACCGCTTCTTCCTCAACGGAGCGGCCGGAACGCTCGGGAGCGACCACGGGTGCGTAGATGTTGAGCTCGAGGCCGTCAGCGCCGGCCTCCTCGATGAGCTTGCCGTACCGGACGAAGCTCTCGGGATGCAGGCCGTTCAGGGAGGCGAAGACAGGAACGGCGACCGCCTCCTTCAACTTGCGGAGGTGATCCAAGTAGACCGTGGGACCAAACTGGTACTCCGAAACCTCGGGAAAGTAGGCCGTAGCTTCGGCCGAAGTGTACATGGAGGCGGACAAGGCCTCGTAGGTGGCCATCTCCTCGGCCAGGACCTGCTCCTCGAACAGCGAGCGCATCTGGATGGCTGGAGCGCCCGCGTCCTCGAGCCGGCGCGCGATGTCGAGGTCATCCGCCAAGGGTGAGGATCCCGGGAGGAACGGGTTGTCCAACTCCAGGCCAAGGTAGGTGGTGGTCAGGTCCATGGAGTGCTCCGGGAGTGGCGAGGGCCCCTGCGGGCGTGGGCTCGAGCTCGACCACAATCTGCGCGCCGAGAGCACCCTGACACGCCTGGAGCCCGGCTTTCGTGAGGGATCATACGCAGGCCGCCCTAGCGAGCTCTTCGTCTCGGCGAGCGCCGCGGCCATCTGCGCACGGAAGGCTACAGGGGCAGCACCAGCTCGCTCATGTGCCGATAGAGGGCGAGCTTCTGACGCACACCCTTGCGCGACAGCTCCACCAGGCCCTGGAAGCGCGATGGATCCATCTTCTGCACCATGCGGAAGCGCGCCTCGCCCATCATGAAGTCCAGGATGTCGGCCTTGGGCTCCATGGTGGAGTCGAGCTGCAAGGCGGGCTTGCCTTCTTCGATGCGCCGCGGATCGAAGCGGTACAGCGGCCACAGGCCGGAGTTCACGGCGAGCTTCTGCTGCTCGTGGCCCAGGGAGAGATCGAAGCCGTGGGCGATGCAGTGGCTGTACCCGATGACGAGGGAGGGGCCCGGGAAGGAGTCGGCCTCGAGAAACGCCTTGACCGCTTGGTTGTCCTTGGCGCCGATGGCGATGGCCGCGACGTAGCAGGAGCCATAGTTCATGGCCATCATGCCGAGGTCCTTCTTGGCGA
>CAZVHW010000464.1:4937-6612 GCA_964626835.1 uncultured Enterobacterales bacterium | reverse complement strand
TTGCGACGATACGAGTGCGCTGAACGCCCCGGGCGCCACCGAGACCTGCGACGGCATCGACAACAACTGCGACGGCGTCGCCGACGAGATCGACACCGACGACGACCTGGACGGCTGGTCCGGCTGCGACGGCGACTGCGACGATGACGATCCCTTCGTGCACCCCGGCATGGTGGAGATCTGCGGCAACGACATCGACGACGACTGCGACGGTGGCACCGACGACGCCGACCTGGACGGCGACGGCTATACCGGCTGTGGCAGCCGCGCGGAGCGCGAGGACTGCAACGACTACAGCGACCTGGTCTACCCCGGAGCCACCGAGATCGACGGCGACTGGCTGGACAACGACTGCGACGGCGACGTGGACGAGACCGACGTGGACCACGACGGCGACGGCTACACGGAAGACGACGGCGACTGCGACGACATGGCCCCCTGGATCTCCCCGGCCGCCACCGAGATCCCCGACACCGAGGTGGACGAGGACTGCAACACCGCCGAGTCCTACGCCATCGACTGGGACGGCGCCGCCATCTTCGCCGACGCCAGCACGGGCTCCGACTTCTACCCCGGCACCCAGGAGTACCCCGTCGCCAGCCTGAACCAGGCGGTGAGCCTGGCCTCGGCTGCGGGCGTGCCCGTTGTCGCGGCTGCGGGAACCTACAGCGAGGACCTGAGCACCGACGTGCACGTCTTCGGCGGCTACGCATCGGACTGGACCGAGGTCGAGGGGCTCTCGGTGCTCGAGGGCGAGCTGAACTACGCCAGCTCCAGCTACGATCCCGTCGTCTCCGGCCTGCAGGTCGAGGGCGTGGTGGAGCTGTGGTCCGACAGCCCCGTCTTCTACGGCGGCGCGGTCTACGCAGACAGCAGCCAGGCATGGGCGGTCTACGCCATCTCGGGTTCGCTCACGGTGGCCGAGTCCATCGTCCATGGCCCCGACAGCTACAGCGGAGACGACACCGTAGCGGTGAGGTTCTCCGCCAGCGGCGGCTGGATCGCCGACAGCGTGGTGATCGGCGGCGTGGGCGACGACGGCTCCGACGGCAGCGACGGCTCCGGCACCACCGCCTGGTACGGAGACGGCTCCAGCTACTGGTGTCCGACCAGCCTCAACGCCCCCACGGGCAACGACGGTGACGGCGGGTCGGACGCCACCGCCGTCACAGGTGTGGAGGTCACCAATGGAGGCGAGGCGTTGATCTCGGGCAGCCTCGTCCTGGGCGGCCTGGCAGGTCGTGGCGGCGCAGGGGGCAACGGCGATGACGGCAGCTCCGGGACGTGTAGCGGCATCCCCTCCTATTGGGGCTACACTCCAATGTGCTACGGCGGTGGCGGCGACGGCGGCGACGGCGGCATCGGCAGCCCCTTGGTCCTGGTGCAGGCCTCCGAGGGCGAAGCCACGCTGGTGGGCTCACTCCTGACCGGAGGTGTCCTGGCGACCGGAGGCGACGGCGGCGACGGCGCCGACGCCGCGGGCTGGGATTGCATCACCTGCAATTGGCCAGGAGGGGGGTACTCGGACCACGGTGGCAGAGGGGGCGATGCTGGCAGCGCCGGTGACGCCTCGACCTGGCACGGAGCCTTTGGCAACGTCTCACTCTATGGCAGCGCGATCGGGGCGCCCGCCAGCCAGATCGGAGACACGCCGTCGCCAGGCTCGTCGGGCTCC
>CAZVHW010000464.1:0-4927 GCA_964626835.1 uncultured Enterobacterales bacterium | reverse complement strand
TGCAGCGACTACTACTCCATGATCCAACATTGCTTCGGCGAGACTGACTCGAGCGCCGGGGCCAGCGCCGCCGACCCAGTGCTCACGGCCGTAGAGGTGGACGACTCGTCCTACACGCCCTCGAGCGAGCCGGCCATGGTGGGCAACCGCGTCCAGATCCAGTCCCTCGACATCAGCGGCGGCTGGAGCGGACCCGTCCCCGCCACCACCGTCAGCGCCGACGTCTACGGCATCGTCACCACCAGCGGCGAGCTGTCCCGCAACCTGATCTCCATCTCGACCGAGGGCACCGCCTGGGGTGTCTACGGCACGGACACGATCACGGGCCACTCGAACCTGGTGGAGATCCTGGGCACGGACGACGCCGTAGGCATCGAACTGGACGGCGAGGACTGCCTGCTGGTGGGCAGCACCGTGGTGCTCGACGGCGCCGGCTACGGCATCTGGACCACGGGCAGCAACCTGGTGGGCCTGGTCAACAACCTGGTGCAGACCGCCGAGGGTGGCACCTGCTTCGTAGACGACAGCTCCACCCGCGACTACATGCTCAACAACCTGGTCTGGGGCTGCACCGATCAGCTCTACGAAGACAGCGCCGGCTACCGGACCCTGGCCACCGAGCTGAACTTCATCACGGTCACCACCTCGGCCGGCGGCCACGTCTACGACGATCCGCTTTTCACGGACGAGGCGGGAAGCGACCACAGCCTGCAGTCGGGCTCCCCCGCCATCGACGTCGGCCAAGACGTCTCCTCGAGCACCTTCGGCGAGGTGGCCTGGGACCTGGTGGGCAACGCCTGCTCGGTGGGCAGCAACTATGATATCGGGGCCTACGAGCAGTAGGCATCGCGTTCGAACCCACAGGAGAACCCATGCGCAACCTCACCCTGCTGACGGTCGCCCTCTGCCTATTCGCCTGCGGCGAAAAGGACGACACCGGGGCCGCGGCACCCAACCAGCCACCCGAGGCGCCCTCCATCGTGCTCGGCCCCACCGACCCCACCACCACCGACGACCTGGTGGCCAGCCTGCTGGTGGAACCCTCCGATCCGGACGGTGACGAGGTGACCGTCGAGTGGTCGTGGTTCCGTGACGGCGTAGCGGCGGCGGAGCTGACCGCCGACACGGTCCCCGCCGACCAGACCGCCAAGGGCGAGACCTGGATGGCGGTCGCCGTCGCCACCGACGGCGAGCTGGACAGCGAGCCGGTCCAGGCCGAGATCACGGTGGTCAACACGCCGCCCGAGATCAGCGTCGGCATCACGCCCGAATCCCCCGAAACCGACGACGACCTCGTGGCCGAGCTGACGTCCTACGACGCGGACGGGGACGAGCTGGACCTGTCCTGGTCCTGGACCATGGACGGCAGCGACGCGGGCGTGGACGGAGACACCCTGTCCGCCGAGGACACCCGGAAGGAGCAGACCTGGGCGGTGACCGTCACGGTCGACGACGGCGAGGCCTCGACGGACCCGGCCATGGCCGAGGTGACCATCGCCAACGCGCTCCCCGTAGTCGAGAGCGTCACCCTCGCGCCCGATCCCGCGACCACCACCGATCCGATCACGGCCGGCGCAATCGCGAGCGATGTGGACGAGGATCCCGTAGCGCTCCTGTGGGCCTGGACTGTGGACGGCGTGGCCGTCACCAGCGCCGAGACCGACCTGCTTCCGCCCGACGCCTTCACCAAGGGCCAGACCGTGGTGGCCCAGGCGACCCCCTACGACGGCACCGAAGAAGGCGACCCCGTCAGCTCCGACGGGCTGGTGGTCTCCAACACCCCGCCCACGCTCACCGGCGTGTCCCTGGATCCCAGCGCTGTCTACGAAGCCACCACCGTCGCCTGTGTCCCCGAGGGCTGGGCCGACGAAGACGGCGACAGCGAAAGCTACGCCTACGAGTGGACGGTGGACGGCTCCGTGGTGTCCACCGGCGAGACCCTCGACGGCGCCAGCTTCGACAAGCACCAGGAGATCGGCTGCACCGTCACCCCTAGCGACGGCGAGGCCGACGGCGAGCCCGCCGGCCCGGCCACCACCACCGTGCTGAACACCGCGCCCATCCTGGCCGACGCCACCCTGGACGACACCTCCCCCCAGGAAGCCGACACCGTCTCGGTCACCCTCGGCCCGGCGTCGGACGACGACGGCGACGCCATCTCGTACTCCTACGAGTGGGTCGTGGACGGCCGCTCGGCCTCGAGCGCCAGTACGCTCACGGGGAGCGACTTCGACAAGGGCGAGGACTTCTACGTCCTGGCCACCCCTGACGACGGCGAAGAGGACGGCGCGGCGATCCAGAGCGACACCGGCACGGCAGTCAACACCGCGCCGGTCATCGGTGACGTGACCCTCGAGGCCACCGACCTGTACACCGACGAGGTCCTGTACGCCTCCGTGAGCGCCTCCGACGACGACGACGACGAGCTGTCCTACACCTACGCGTGGCACGTGGACGGCACGCTGGTCACCACCACCAGCGAAGGCGAGCTGGATGGCGAGCGATGGTTCGAGAAGCACGAGAGCGTCCACGTCGAGGTCACCCCCGACGATGGCGACGACAGCGGCAGCCCCGTCAGCTCGTCCTCGGTAGCGGTGCTCAACACCCCGCCCCCGCGGCCCACCGTTTCCCTGGGTGGGGACTACGTGGACGTGGACGTAGACCTGGTGTGCGAGATCGTCGCGGACGACGACGCGGACGGCGACACGGTCACCTACGACATCGTGTTCGAGGTCGACGGCGCGGCCTTCTACGACACCACCACCACCACGCACCCCGACGACACCGTGCTGGCGGAAGACACCAACGAGGACGAGGTCTGGACCTGCACTGCCACCCCCGACGACGGGGAGGAAGAAGGCGACTCCGACACCACCAGTACCACCATCAGCGCCTGCACCACGGTCGACGCCCTGAGCCTGGACGGCTCGAGCTACGGCCAGCTCGGCAGCACCAGGATGATGGACATGGGCACCGGCACCGTCGAGGCCTGGGTGTACGTCGACGGCGACGAGGGCACCCTGTTCTCCATCGTGGCCGGGAGCGGAGGGGGCAACTACCTCGAGGCCCGGATCGACTCGAACCAGGCCATCGAGGTCTCGATCTCCACCGCCTCGGGGAACAGCTGCGGCAGCGGCAGCGGCACCAGCAGCGCCCAGCTGGACGACGGCTACTGGAACCACGTCGTCTTCGGCAGCACCGAGCCCGGCGCGGGCTGGCTGGTCTGCATCAACGGCTCGTGCGAGACGGTCGCCTCGGGATCCGGTGGCTGGGGCTCGTGCATCGGCAGCGACAACTTCCGCATCGGCGCCTCGTTCAGCTCGGGCGAGTCGGACCACCTGGCCGGCTACCTCGACGAGATCCGCGTCTGGTCCAGCCTGCGCAGCTCGTCCGAGGTCGCCGACAACATGTTCGCCACCCACGCCGATCTGAGCGGCGAGTCCGACCTGATGGCCTGGTACACCCTGGACGAGCCCGGCAGCGGTGGCACCATCACCGACGAGACGGGGTCCTACGACGGCACCTGGTACGGCTCGGACTCCGACTACCAGACCGTCGAGTTCTGCCTGGACTAAGCCGGAGCGCCTTCCTCACCATCTCGGGGCGCTACTGGGGCGAGAAGGCGAACGGGTAGCTGACCACCTGGACACCTCCGCCAGCGGGCGGCCGTGCGCTTGTTGCGCTCTTCCACGCCTTGCCAGGTTCCAGACCCCGCTCGTGCACCGCGGTTCCCGGCGTCACTGCAGCTCTCGATTTGCTCGCCCACAGGCGCACATTCTGGTAGACTGCAGAAATTATCGACTTGTACCAGGCCGCCGACACGGCGGCTCGTCGAGGTGTCCATGTCCCCCCGCTCTCCCGCCCTCGCAGCGCTCGGCCTCACCCTGCTCTGCGGCTGCCCCGACAACAACCTGGGCAGCATCAACGCCACGCCCGAGGCCACCATCCTCTCCCACCAGGACGGTGACAGCCTGTTCGAAGGCTACTCGGTGAGCTTCCAGGGCAGCGTCAGCGACGCGGACCATCCGGCCGACAATCTCGAGGTCTCCTGGTACCTGGGCGGCGTGGCCATCTGCGCCGACCTGGTGCCAGACGACTCTGGCTCGACCAGCTGCGAGGCGGTCATCGAGGAAGGGAGCGGCGACCTGCTGCTGCAGGTCAAGGACCCCAAGAACGCGGTGGGAACCGACAGCGTCGAGCTGGTGATCGTGGCGACGGATGCCCCCACCGCGAGCATCGTCTCGCCCCAGGCCAGCGGCAGCTACACCAGCGACGCGCTGATCACCTTCGAGGGCGAGGTGGCCGACGCGGAGGACAGCCCCGAGGACCTGAGCTGCTGGTGGGTCAGCAGCTCGTCGGGCGAGCTCGAGGACGTGGACTGCGCGCCCGACTCCCAGGGCACCGTGCGAGGCTACGGCTACCTGGACGCTGGTGAGCAGGCCGTCGAGCTGCACGTCGAGGACAGCTCGGGCAAGGACGGCAGCGACAACGTGATCGTCACGGTGGGAGATCCCAACACCGCCCCGACCTGCAGCATCACCTCGCCCGAAGACGGCGCCTTCGACCAACAGGGCGTCGAGGTCGTCTTCCAGGGCCAGGTGGACGACGAGGACCAGGAGGTCACCGAGCTGTCCGTCGTCTGGAGCAGCGACCAGGACGGTGAGCTGGGCAGCTCCAGCCCCAGCTCCAGCGGAGACGTGACCCTGTCCTACGCCGACCTCACGGTGGCCACCCACGTCATCACGCTCGAGGTCGAGGACGTCCAGGGCGAGATCTGCTCGGACAGCATCGTCTACTCGGTGGGATCGCCCCCCAGCATCGCGTTGACGGCCCCGGTGGACGGAGAGGTCTACGACGAAGGCAGCGAGATCCCCTTCGAGGCCACCGTCTCGGACCTCGAGGACGCCGCCACCGACCTGGCGCTGTC
>CAZVHW010000463.1:0-6619 GCA_964626835.1 uncultured Enterobacterales bacterium | reverse complement strand
CCGGAGCCAGCATCGCCGCCACCGTCGCCACCGTCGCCACCGTCGCCACCGTCGCCACCACCGTCACCGCCATCGCCACCGCTGCCGTCGGCGCTGCAGCCCGCGGTCTCGACCTCGGCCATGATCAGAATGTCCACGCCATCGCGCTGTTCGCCCTCCCACACCGAGACGGCATCGCGGTATACCCCCGTGGGATCGGTGGTGCCGATGACATAGTCTCGATTCTGGTCCAGGGTGGCCCCCACCTGGACGCTCTCCGCGTCGGGGATCCAGAGGTCCAGCATGTACTCGTCGCCACCGATGGTCGGGTTCAGCACGGTGTCCATGGCGTAGTAGACGGTCTCGCTGGTGTCTTCGTCGGTGTTGAACGCCGAGACGAAGATGGAGCCGAACGGGAACGAGCTGGAGTAGTCGTCCCAGTCCACCGAGACCGACTGCCCGTCGCCGTCCACGCAGTAAAGCTCCACGCGGACGGTTCCCCTCACGAGCCCGTTGACGTCCTGATCCTCGGGCTCTTCCAGCTCCTCGGTGTCGCAGCCGGTGTCCTCGACGATCGTGTCCTCCGGTACGTCCGGGACGGTGAGCGCTTCGCTGCCGAGATCGGGCGTGGCGCTGCAGCACTCGCACCCCCGGCCGCCTCCTGCCACCACCATCACGAATGCCGAAACACGGGAGATCGTACCTACAGCCATGACAAACTCCGGACACCTGGGGTCTTCATGCCCATCGGATCGCGCAGGGGAGCGTTTGGAGGATATGTGGCGCGCCGCACGAGACCCTGGAGGAGCGATGCGCCCTGGAAACATCGGCTACGAGGACGGCAGGCTGGTCGTACCCGACAGGCCCGTGGTGGCCTTCATGCCGGGCGATGGCATCGGTCCCGAGGTCTGGGAGGGAGCCCGCCCGGTGCTCGATCAGGCCGTTCGCACGAGCCATGGCGATCTGCGACGGATCGAGTGGGTCGAGCTGCCCTTGGGCCAGAGCGCGCTCTCGACCCACGGTGCCTTGCTCCCTGACAGCACCGTGGCTGCCATTCGAGACCTGCGCGTGGCCATCAAGGGTCCCACCATGACCCCGGTAGGCGGCGGGCATCGCTCGCTCAACGTCACCCTGCGTCAGGAGCTGGACCTCTACGCCAACGTGCGGCCCGTGCGCTACTTCCCCGGGGTGCAGTCACCGGTTCGCCACCCCGAGCGGCTCAACGCCGTCATCTTCCGTGAGAACACCGAGGACGTCTACGCCGGGATCGAGTTCGAGCGGGGCAGCGAAGGCTGCGCGCAGCTGCGGCAGGCCATCCTCGCGCTGGGCTGCGAGGTGTCGAGCGATGCCGCCCTGGGCGTCAAGCCCATCAGCCGCGGCGGATCCAGGCGGCTGATGCGGGCGGCCTTCGACTACGCCCTGAAGCAGGGGCTGGGGCGGGTCACGATGGTGCACAAGGGCAACATCATGAAGGCCACCGAGGGTGCGTTCCGGAACTGGGGCTACGAACTGGCCCGCGAGGACTACGCGGATCGCGTCGTGTCCGCGGCCGATGGCCCGGTCCCGGATGGAGCGGTGCTGCTGGAGGATCGCATCGCGGATGCCATGTTCCAGGATCTGCTCCTCGAGCCCCAGCTCTTCGAGGTGATCGCAGCGCCCAATCTCAACGGCGACTATCTGTCCGACGCATGCGCCGCGCAGGTGGGCGGCTTGGGCATCGCCCCTGGCGCCAACATCGGTGCGGGAGTTGCGCTCTTCGAGTCCACCCACGGCACCGCACCCGACATCGCAGGACGCGGCATCGCCAACCCCGGCTCCATGATGCTCTCGGGGGCGATGTTGCTGGAGCGTTTGGGTTGGTCGGAAGCCGCAGCGCTGGTGGTCGACGCCTTCGCGCGGGTGCTCCGGTCGGGGCGCATGACCATCGACCTGGCTGCTGGCCGCGATGGCATCGAGGTGCTGGGCACCCACGCCTTCTCGGACGCCGTCCGCGACGCCATTCGCAACAACTGACACGAACCGACCTTCGTCAAACCGCAGCAGGAGTGAGCACGATGAGCAAGATCCAGATGAAGACCACGCTGGTGGAGATCGACGGCGACGAGATGACCCGGGTCATCTGGGCCATGGTGAAACAGCGGCTGCTGGAGCCCTACATCGACCTGAAGCTCGAGCGCTACGACTTGAGCATCCAGGAACGCGATCGCACCGACGACCAGGTCACCCTCGACGCCGCCAAGGCCATCGAGCGCTACGGAGTGGGCGTCAAGTGCGCCACCATCACCCCCGACGCCGCTGCGGTGGAGCGCTTCGGGCTGAATCGTGCCTACCCCAGCCCCAATGGCACCATCCGCGCCTACCTGGACGGCACCATCTTCCGCAAGTCCATCATGGTGAAGAACGTTCCCCCAATGATGCGCACCTGGAAGAAGCCCATCACCATCGCGCGTCACGCCTATGGCGACCTGTTCGAGAACGTCGAATTGGTGATCGACGAGCCGGGACGGGTGGAGATGACCTACACCCCGGCCAGCGGCGCCGAGCCTACCACCCTGCTGCTGCACGACTTCACCTCGCCGGGGATCGTCCAGGGCGTCCACAACCTCGAGTCGTCCATCCGCTCGTTCGCCCGGGCCTGCATCACCGTCGCGCTCGAGGAGCAGATCGACCTGTGGCTGGGCGTCAAGGACACCATCAGCAAGACCTACCACGGCTACTTCCGCGAGATCTTCCGCCAGGAAATTGCAGCCGCCGCGGAGCACCCCGGGGCCTCGGGTGTGCACTACCTCTCGCTGCTCATCGACGACGCCATCGCGCGGTCCGTGCGCAGCGAAGGCGGGTTCCTGTGGGCCTGCCAGAACTACGAAGGCGACCTGATGAGCGACATGGTGGCCTCGGGTTTCGGTAGCCTGGGGCTGATGACCTCCACCCTGGTCTCGCCCACCGGCAAGTGGGAATTCGAGGCCGCCCACGGCACGGTCACGCGCCACTACCTGCGCCACCTAGAGGGCGAGCAGACCTCCACCAACCCCACCGCCACGATCTTCGCTTGGACCGGGGGCCTGGCCAAGCGGGGTGAGTTGGACGGCATCCCCGAGCTGACCGCCCACGCCAAGGCCATCGAGGCGGCGGTGATCGAGACCATCGAAGGCGGCGTGGCCACCGGCGACCTGGCGGCCATCAGCGATCCGCCCATCGAGACGCCGGCGAGCACCGAGGAGTTCCTGGCGGCGGTGGATCTGCGGCTGCGCGACAAGGTGGGCTGAGGCCACTCGGTAGCCTGGTCACAGCAAGGAGAGGCCCGTCCACAACGCCGCGAACACCAGCGCAGCGATGAAGAGCAGGCGCACCTGTCGACCTTTCAAGCGGGCGATTCCCAGCCTTGCTCCAGCCAGGGAGCCCACCAGGGACGCCACGGCGAGCAGGACAACGGCCGACCAGGGTGCCTCGACGCCGTGACCGGCCAGGTAGGTGCACAGGCCAGCGCTGGCCGTGATCAACAGGGTCGCCGAGGCGGTGCCGATGGCCTGGCGGGTACCCAGGCCACCGAGGGAGCCCAGCAGAGGCACCAGCACTGCACCACCTCCGATGCCGATGCTCCCCGAGAGCACCCCCACGAACCCAGCCGAGCAGGCCAGGGGGAGTCGGCGGGGCCCGCCGCCACTGGCCTCGCCGGCTTTCCCACTTGACCGGAGGGTCTTCCAGGCCATGCGCCCGGCGACGACGAGCAGCACCCCGGCGAAGACGGCCTTGATGACCGTTGCGCCCGCTCCAAGGGTGAAGCGGGCCCCCAGGAAGGCACCTGTAGCCATGGGAAGAGCCAGCAGCAGCACCAATCGGCCTCTGACCAGGCCGTGCTGGTGGTGGCTCCAGGCCGAGCCTACGAGCGTGAGGATGGAGAACAGGAGCGTGAGCGCCACGAGCGTAGAGGCGGGCCACTCGGGGTAGAGCTGACCCAGGATCGGAAAGTAGAGCAGACCCCCACCCAGGCCTACGTTTGCGTAGGCAAAGGCCACCAGCAGGAAGACCAGTGCGACCACCAGCAGCTGGGGATCCACGGTCAGCTCACGATCCAGCCCCAGCGGCGGTAGATGGCGCGCGCTGGTTCGGTGTGCAGCCACGCCAGGAAGGCCTGTGCTCGTTCGGGCTGCTCGCAGCGTGCGAGCGAGGCGATCCCGGTGGATCGGAAGACAGCCAGTTCGTCGGGTATCGGGATGGACTGCACGACGAAGCGCGGGTGTCGGTCGAAGCTGTCCCAGCCGATCGCGACGTCGACCTCGCCGCGCGAGAGCGCACCGAGCAGCGCGCCGCAGCCCTGGGCGAGCTTGACGATGTTGGGGCGCACGGCGTCGGTCAGCCGGGCTCGGCCGCAGACCTCGTCCCACAACCCCAAGGTGCAGCCCTCCACGGCGATGGCCACCCGCACGCCGGGGGTGGCCAGATCGGCTAGGACCCGGATGTTCGCGGGATTGCCGGTGGGTACCACCAGCGCCCCCCGGCGCAGGCCGAGGCTCATGCGGCTTTCGGGGACGACGAGTCCGCGCGCCTGGGCGAGGTCGAGCAGGAACTCGGCCCCGCAGCTGATCAGATCGGATGGCTCGCCGGCCTCGAGCTTGGGCATCCAGCGTTCGGGCCGGCCCGCCTTGACCTCCACCAGCTCACCCGTGATCTCGCCGTAACGTTTGGCGGCCTCGGCCAGGGGGAGGGCGGGGACCAGGGCTGAGTGGATGACGAGGGACAAGATGGGATCCTGGGATGGGGCGGCTAGCGCCAGCCGCGCTCGAGGAAGTGGGCCCGCCCGTCGCTGCAGAGGTACTCCAGGAACTCCGCCGCATGTCCGCTGTGCGCCGGACCGTCCACCAGGAGGGCCGCCGCGGTGGAGCGATACACTCGCAAGGTTGGAGGCAAGCGCACGACCTCGAGTCGTGGATCGTCGTGGCCGAAGGAGGTCCAGCCGAAGGCGGCATCGACGCGACCGGAAGCCACCGCGTCGATGATGGCCATGCAGCCCTGAACACGGTCTACGATGTTGTCCCGCACGGCGTCGATGCTGCCGTGGCGACCGCAGACGTCCTCCCACACGCCCCGAAGGCAGTCCAGGGTGCTGATGCCCACGCGCAGGCCCGGGCGCGCGAGGTCTTCGAGGCCGCGAACCGAGGCGGGATTCCCCTGGGGCACCAGCAGCGCCGCCTCGCGCATTCCGAGGCTGCGTCGGGAGCCCTGGACGAGACGGCCCAGCTGATCCAGCTCGTCCATGTCGGTCTCGGATCCGGCGATGGCCATGTCGAAGCTGCCGGCCGAGACCTCGTGCACGAAGCCATGGCTCTGGCCGGGCTCGCAGCCCTCGAGGCACTGCTTTCCGCATACGGCGACTTCGACCTGCCGGCTCGTGTGCTCTCGGTAGGCGCGGGCGGCGGTCCAGACCGGTGCTGCGCTGCCGCGCGCACAGAACAATCTCACCTGGAACTCTCCGGTCTGGCCGGCTCACGCCGCGGGGTGGCGCCGTGCGCGGCACGGCGGATGCACGACGTAGCACAGGGCGGCGTTCGAGGCAGGAGCCCGCGTAGAGGTGGCGGTCATGGTCCGTGTCGGGGTGGGCTACAGGGCCGTGCGGGCCAGCCGGAAGCCGACGTAGTAGCCGCCCTGCGACTACGGGTAACTGACGGCGCGGCTCGCGGAGCGAGTGAAGCTCGCGGGCCCGTTCCACGAGCCGCTGCGGCGGACCTTGCGGTCGCTCGTGCTCGGGCCCCAGGGATCAGCGGCGTCACCGCCGTAGTCCTCCTGGTACCAGTCCTGGCAGTACTCGTAGACGTTGCCGTGCGTTGTCGTACGGGCCCCGGACGATGAGCCGCGAGGCTGACCGTCAGGGGCGTTCGAGCGCTTCCATCAGCTCCACGACCCCTTCCGACAGCCACTCGTCCTCGATGGCGTTGGCCAGCATCGCCAGCTGCTCGCCGCGCCCGGTGGCGTAGCAGGCGTAGGCCAGCTGGTAGCGCAGGCCGTCCTCCAGCCATGGCTGGGACTCGAACAGCGGCAGCAGGCTTGCGGCCAGATCGTAGCGCTCCATGCCCATGTAGATGGCCAGGCGCTGGGTGAGCTTCTGCCGGGAGTCGTCCACCAGGGCGTTGAAGTGCAGCGCTCGGCGGTGGTGGCCGCCCACTCGCAGCTGCTCGGCGATCTCGAAGCTGAACCTCGGCTCGAGGGCCTGGGCGCGAAGGAACAGGCGCACCGCGCTGGCCGGCTGCTCGGCCAGCGCGAAGCCGTATGCAAGGCGCGAGACGATCTCGACGTCCGTGGGGAAGCGCAGCATGGCTTCCTCGAGCAGTAGGTTGGCCTGGTCCAGGCCGCCGGCCGCGCGGAGCGCCTCGGCCAGCAATAGCCAGCCTCCCCGGTCGTCGGGGCGGACCTCGAGGTAGCGGCTGGCGGGGCCGCGGGCAGCCTCCGTCAAGCCCAGGCGGATCAGGACCAGCGCCTGCTCCCGGAGCAGCAGTGTGGCGGTCGGGTGCAGCTCGACGCCTCGCCGCGCGGTGTGGTAGGCGCGGTGCTCGTGGCCGAGGTCCTGCTCCACCCTGGCGCGGAGGACGAAGTAGGCCGGCAGGTTCTCGCCAGCGCCTTCGCCGGCCCGCAAGTGCTCGTAGCA
>CAZVHW010000462.1:0-6619 GCA_964626835.1 uncultured Enterobacterales bacterium | reverse complement strand
GTCCTCACGCTCCTCGACACGGTCCTTGACTTTCAGCCCGCCAGGCTGGCAGGCTACCCGTACACGCGGGTCCCCGCGTTGACACCTCGAGGGCGCTTTGTCCTTCTTATCCCCCTCGACCTGGGCGAAGAACCTTTCTGGGGTCATGGACATGGCCGACGGCCTAACACATCGAGGCCCCGGTGGCCATGGTCGGGCAAAACCCCAATCCACCACCCAAGTTGGAATTCGCCGATCAATTCAGGCGCATCCCCCCCCCCTTTTCTCTCCAATTTTGTGCTCGACGCCCCCCGGGTGCGCCCGATGGAGATCGCTCAGAAAAACACCGCCCAATACCCAACTCACCACGCACGGCTCACGCTTTGGACCGTGGATTTGGGACAAAGGTCAGAGGACCCTTGACGGGGCTTCTCGGAGCCGCCTAGATTCGGCCATTGCTTTGTCTAACGGTGGTCATGGGCCATGATTTGTGGGGCTTGCGGCAACGCATCTGGCGGCGTCCTCGAATGTGAGGCCTGTGGTGCGAAACTGGTGGTGGAGGAGCGCTATCGCCTCGAGGCCATCCTCCACCAAGTGGGCGAGACCATCACCTACGGGGCCACCCGCCTGGGACATGACCAGCCGGTGGTGGTCACCGCCACCACCCTAGAGGGCCCCCCATCCTCCTCAATGACGAAACGCTTCGAGGAGCAGGCCCAGGCCTTGAGGCGACTCGACCATCCCGGGATCCCCACTTATGTGGATCACCTCATGGTCACCGAAGCCCTCAACACTCGGTTCTACCTGATTCACGAAGTGGTCGAAGGCGTTGATCTGGCCAGTGAGAGCGAGGAGCGGTTCTTCCTGGAACGAGAAGCGGTTGAGATGCTCGCAGAGCTCTTGGAAGTGCTGGAGCACTGCCATCAACAGCCCACGCCCGTGATCCACGGCGCCCTGAACCCGCAGAATATTCGGCGGCAAAAAAACGATGGCCGCCTGGTCTTGATGGGGTTCGGAAATCCAGAATTCGTGCTGGGTGAAAGGGCGCGCCCCCTGGGCGCGAAGGAACAAGATTCCCCTTACCGGGCGCCAGAACAGGGCCAAGGCGGGGCCACGTCGGGCTCCGACCTATACGCCTTGGGCGCCCTGGCGGTGAGCTGGATCGCCGATGATGATCCCGGGGGGTACCTGGATGAGGCGCAGAGGTGGCGTTCAGACCTAGACGTCGAGCCCCCCACCGCACGCCTGCTCGACGAACTCCTGAACCCCGATCCCAGCCAGAGAGCGAGAGATGCCGCAGCTCTACGCCCCCTGGTGACCAAGGTCCTCGAAGCGTTGAGCGCCGAGGAGCAATGGACATGGGACGGCGCAGGGGAGACCTCGGAAGAGGAAGAGAGTTTCCGGGGTGGCGAGCGGGCGTATCGCATCGCCATTGGGGCCGCTTTGGCCATCCTCTTGGTGCTCTGGGGCGTGGGTTTCATGGCGGGTCTCCCGTGGCCCATGGTGATCATGCTCGGGGGGGCGGCAGCGTTCCTCATGGGCATGGGGCTCCGCATCGTGATCCACGCCAAGAGCGTCATCGTCGCCGACGAGGGGCCAGGCTACTCCATCCAGAGGCGGGGGAAATCATCGGATGGGTATCTGGTCCTGGGCATGGGGGTACTCTTGGCAGGGGGAATGTTCGCCCTCGCCGTCTTCGGTGACTTCGACGCCACGGAATCGGAATCTGGTGAGACCGCGGTGAATCCAGCCAACGAGAACCCGGATGTCATCGCCCGCTGGCCCGGTCGGGTCACCGCCGTGGAAGGGCATCGCCTAGGGGTGGGCGCGCCCTGCGAGGTGATCGCCCGCTTCAAGAAGGTTGGCGCCAAGCTGCGGGCGGTGGTGGACGTAGAGTGTGAGGGGCGACCCCTCTATGATTGGAACAGCGCTCTCCAGGGCGCGCAGAAGCGCACATGTAACGTTTGGGAAGGGACTGCGGACACCCTAGGGGCGACCTATAACTATCGCTTGCGCTGCCATGACGTAGGGGTCAGAACCGGGGGACGGCCTCAGATGACCATCGACAATTACGCGCGTAAAGTCAGAGTCTTCCACGATATTCCTCCGGCTTTTTCGGTGAAGATCGAGGTGGACGAGTACAGCCAACCCCACCGCGGTAAACCCATCTTTGATGGGAACACAGCCAAGGATCCGGGATTTGTGACCCCGGTGCTGCGCAAGGGCCCCATCACCTACCGCTCCGGGCCAACGCCGGCTGTCTCTGCCAAGACCTGTACCGTGCAGGTCTTCCCCATCCCCACCGTGTCCTCCAATTGCCGGGTGGAGGTGACCTGTGGAGATGAACTCATCTACGGCGTACAGGGCGGGGGCTTCGCGCAATGTAGTGTGCAGGGCGGGCGCCCCATCGTGGCCCATGATGGCAAGGGGAGCGTCATCGAAGGTGACTTCATGCTGGACATGAACTTGGACACTGGTCGCGTGGTGGTCTCCGATGACGCCCCAGGCGCTACTTGGCGGATCGAGGTGAATCTCCAATAGGGAGACGGGGCGTGGCCGCGTGGACGAAGGCTCGGCGAGGCAAAAGCAACTCGAGATAAGGGAGGAAAAACATGCTCTTCGGTTTCTTTGGCCTCTTTGGAGGCAAGCTCAGTCGTGACGCCGTCAGAAAACTGATCATGCGGGGACGGGGCCTGGTGGACAAGGACCTGGCGGGGCTCGATCTATCTGGACTGCACATGCCGGGGACCCTCTTCAACAACGCCAATATGGTGGGTACCAACCTCAGCGAATCGACCCTCCTGTCGTGCCAGCTCAACGGCACGGACCTGAGCAAGGCGGTGCTGGTGAGCTGTGAGATCCATGACGGAACCCTCGAAGGCACTCTCCTGGCGGGCGCAGACCTGGACAAGGCCGAGTTCGAGGGCTGCACTTGGGTGGGGGTGGACCTAAGTTGGGCAAGCCTCAAGGGGACCAAGTTGTCCGGGTGCACCTTCCGGCAATGCAATTTCGAGGGGGCCGTACTCACGGGCGCCGAACTGTCTAGAAGCAAGTTCACGGACTGTCGATTCGAGGGGGTGGACCTCCTGGCGGCGACCACCGAAGACTGTGAGTTCGAGGGGTGCGCTGAGATCGAGGCCATGCCGCCCAAGTACAATCATTGGATCGACATCGACCATCGAGAGCGCTTCCCCTACTGTCAGGAGAGGCTCGAAACCCTGAAGGAGGTCATCCCGGGAAAGATCATCAACCGGGAAGACGATGACGAGGTCCACTACTCGGGGCGCAGGGACGACCGACCCTTTCGAGTCAAGGTGAGTACCATCATGGGCGGGGTCTCCGTGGAGAGTAAGGTCCAATATGGGCAGGAGCCATTCCGTCTTTGCTACGACCCTAAAGAGCATAAAAAGGTCGAGGAAGTGGATGACGATTGGGATGATACCGATGAGCGAGAGCAGACTCATTTCCTCGCCGAGGGCCTTTATCTCAGGGATTACCCAGTCTACCTGGCGCCCAAGAAGGCGGTCCTCGAAAAGCTGCCGTCGACCTTTGGTGCGGGGGTGGTGGAGGCCATGGTTCGAGTGAACGCCTTTACCTTTGGCGTGGATCGCGACACCGCCTCCATGACTTTTAATGAAGACGTGCTGACCATGGACCTCGAGGCCACCATGCCCGTGGCCATCGCCTTTATGAACAAGACCGCCGCTCTGTTGGAATCCCTCGGGCGAGCACCCTCCGAGGGCGAGCGCATGAGCGCCGACATCATGGCCCAGGCCCAGGGGCAGATGCGCGCTGCGCTGACCCCGGACATGTTGACGCCCATCGAGGGCTTCGATCTGGCGGCCTACGCGGCCATCGAGGCGGAGCGGGTCCATCTGGCGACCGAGGATTATCCCGAAGGCTTCCAGGCACTCTTGGCGCGTTTCGGATTGGACGAGGCCCGTTTCACCCTCGTTTCGAGCGGCTGGCAAGCCCGAATGATGGACCAGACGAATCTGATGGCTGCCGGCGCCATCGCCACGGAATACAGCCAACACTTCGCCGCGGCTGCGGTGGGGCCTTATGGGGCGTGCGCCCGTGCCACGGCCCCGCACCTGGGGACCGATGATGCCCCCGACGGCCCCGAGCCCATGCCCTTCGAGCGCTACGTGGAGATCGCCACGGCCCAGCAGGTCTGGTTAAGTCAGGGCCAAGACGCCGGCGCCCTCGCCCACAGCACCTTCGAGCTGTCCACCGGTGATTGGGCCAATATCGAGATCTACTGGGGTCAGCAGATGCGGGCGAACCTGGAGCTCTTCGACACCATGGGTACGCTCCAAGAGCGATATGTCGAAGAATACGGCTAGGGCCCGAACCCCGGTTGTTTCCATGGACCTCGTGACCGGCCTCCATAGGACTTGGGACAGGGCGTCCGTGGCCCACTCACCAGGAATCGCTGGCCCCGCCCCCGCCGAAATCACCGCCGCCGCCGCTCCAATCCGAACCCACTGAGCTGGAGCCGAAACTGGAGCTGGAGCCGAAACCGGAGCTGGAGCTGGAGCGTCCTTCTTATCCCCTACCGGTCGACTCCGCCCGGCATTCCTCGTGAGCCACAACTACGTCTTGCTCAACGGGAACATGCGCGCCGCCCACCTGCGGGCCCTCGCGGCCTCTCAGGCGACCCCGCGCTCCTTCTCGCATTGGAGAGAGCCTCTCATCCAATGGTCCAGCGTATACTCCTTGAGGTAACCTACCTGCGCTTGCCGCCGCCATCCTCCCCACGGCGTCTCAGGAGGATCCCACATGTCTGATCCCGCTGGGCCCCTCTCGCCCCGAAAACGGCTCCTCTGGACAGCGCTCTATGCAGGATTCGGTGGCCTTCTGATTGCCTCCGGCTTCTATACAGGCGAGTGGGGGATCGCTGTCGTCGGCGTGGCCTATGGCGCGACGAGTCCCTGGATCGTACGGCAGATCATCAACGTCCGGATCCTCTCGCTGCTCGCCGCCCTGGGTCTGGCCTGGTTCGCAGCGGGCCTCCACCAAGAAGACACTGTGCGGACGATCCCCGGCCTGCTCCTGGCCTTGATGGCGATCGGGTCGATCCTCTACCAGCAGCGAGGAAAGTAGCATTCTCTTCCGAGCGCCAGGGAGGTGAGGTGATGAGAGGGCCGATGGACTGGCGAGCCGAGATCGACGAAGCGATTCGGGGTGACAGCCACATGTACCTCTCCACCTTCTTCCGGCTCTTGAGCGACGGGCACTTCCCCGAAGAGACCGCCGCTCTGCTGCGCCGTGCAGGCGCTGGCGAACACCACTACCAGCCCTACGCGAATATGAGGCCCACCCTCAGCGTTGAGGATCTCCGCCAGCTCGCCGCGCTTGATCTCGGCCCCTTCCCGAACGGCATCGTGGCCTCGCACCCGGACGCGCCGCCGGACGTGCTCGCGGAGCTGGCCGACGTCGCCGACGAAGAGACCCGCGCGTTGGTGGCGGTCCACCCCAACACCGAGGAGGCGCTGCGCAGGAGGCTTCGTGAGGAAGCCTCCCCGGAGATGCGCGCCCGAATCGAACGCCTGATGAGGAAGCAGGCTCTTCGCGCGGACACTTTGACCGACCGTGCCGACGGCGAATCCCATTCTGTTTGAGAGGATGGATTCGGATCATCGAGGGCGCTCTTGGAGCCTGGCGGCGCGCCCGTTATCCGGAATCCTATGCAAGCCGATTCATTCTGATCGTATGGATGTCCACTCGCTGCGCAGGCCGATTCATGGATCCGGGCGGTTCTACGCAGGCCGATTCATAGAAACTCGCTCGCCTACGCAGACGCCTGCGTAGCTCATCTCAACATCGCCGCCTCCGAGATGCCCATTCCGGGCCGATCCAGGGAGCCCGTGGCGGCGGCAGCCCCACCTCGAACGCGCAGGCCGCTGCGCATCCACTCGCAGCCTGGTCGCGACGCGCAGGCCGCTGCGTACGCAAGAGCAGGTCGTCACATAGATAGCGGCACTCCGATCCTCCCCGCGCTTTTGGAGTTCCGGTGCGCCGCCTCTTCCTACTCCTGACCGCGCTGGCGGTCCCCTCGGTCTTCGCCGCCGCGCCCCGGTCCATGGGGTACGGCGTCTGCTAATCTCGCCAGAGACCCCCACGAAGCGGCGTCCATGAATCCCGAGCTGTTCCAGCACTACCCCTTCCCGAACAAGCTGCCCTGCGACCTGGGACGCTACCGTCTGGAGTCTGTGCTGGGCGAAGGCGGCATGGGCATCGTCTTCCGCGGCCATGAAGTGGGCGCGGGCGCCGTGCGCTTTTCGGTGGCGATCAAGGTGATCCGCTTCGAACTCCTGGCGGGCTCGCCCGCGCTGGCCGCCGACGTGATCCGTGAGGCGCGGCTGGCAGCGGAGCTGAACCACCCCAACATCGTGCGCACCCAGTACGTAGGTGAGGACCACGGCATCCCCTACATCGTCTCCGAGCTGCTCGACGGCGTGGACGCCGAGGCGCTGATCGGTCGGCTCGCTCCGGGGCAGGTGGTGACGCTATTGGCAGGCATGGCTCGCGGCCTGGGTCACCTGCACGCCCAGGGCCTGGTGCACCGCGACGTCAAGCCCTCCACGGACCATCATCGACTTCAGAACGGGCTGCCGACGTGGTGGGCGGCCGCGCT
>CAZVHW010000461.1:0-6623 GCA_964626835.1 uncultured Enterobacterales bacterium | reverse complement strand
TGTCGTGGCCGTGGGCGGCGGTTGAAGTCCTCGGGCGGCGTGGCCGTGGGCTCGGTGCCCGTGGACGGCCCACCTCCCATGGTGGAGTCGGTGGAATTGGTGGGCCCACACCGAACCCCCCACGATCACGTCGTCTTCGTGCGCGCCGACAGCCAGCTCTACCTGGACGACACCCTGCTTCGGGAGGTGGACATCCAAGGGGCGGTTGCCAACATCCTGCAGGCCGATCCCGAAGCCCGGCTGATCATCGAGAGCGACGCCGACGCGCCAGCGGGGAGCGTGCGCGAGGTGGTGCAGACCGTGCGTGCAGCGGGCTGCAGCCGGGTCGCCATGGACTTCTCCGATGTCGAGGTGGACACGGATCGCGACCGCCTGTTCATCGAGGGGGTGCGGGATCTGAACGCCGAGGATGTCGAAGCGGTGGAGGAGGGCCTGACTCGGCGCGAGCTGCGCAAGTTGCGCCCCAAGCGCTGGAAGTTTCCCCAGAATCCCTACGGCTCAGTGGACTTCACGGCCTACACGCTGGAATGGGGGGAAGCTCGGCTCGGCCTGCTCAACGTCTACTACGGCATTCTCCCCCGTACCCAGATCGGCACCATCCCCTTGGCTGACGGTTTTGGAGTCTACAACGTCAACGCCAAGGTCAACCCCTTCCGACAGGGCAGCTTGGACCTGGCGTTCATGGGATCGTTCTACTACGTACCGGTCAACGACCTGGTCAAGTGGGTGGACTCCAGTCTGGGGTTGGGCCTGATGGACGACACGGGGCAGCAAGACCTGGTTACCGCCAACATTCGGGTCTTCTCCGTCGGGGCCATGACCTCGTTGCAGGTGGCCAAGCCGTGGTCGCTGCATCTGGGCGCCATCTACTCCCAGGTCGGCGCCACGGGTACGCTGGACATGGCCAACCTTCCGGACGTCCTCATTCCCGGTGACGGCGGGGACCACTACCTGGTCAGCCGCTTGGCGGGCGAGGTGGTCAACATGAAGGTGGCCACCGATATCCGCTTCAACCGCCGGGACAGCATCGTCTTGCAGGCGCAGGCGCCCATCTTCGCTCGCGCCCGCGGTGCCGTCTCGGGCCACATCGAGGGCATGGGGGTCCTGAACAACCTCGAGGTGCTGGTGACCTACGGCGACTTCATCCCCTTGAGCGCCGGCTACCGCGCCAGCCTCTCCTACCAGCTGCAGTGGAAACACTGGGAAGCCCGGTTGGGCATCGGCACCTCCCCGGTCCAGGGTTCGTGGATCACCCAGGCCTACGACCTGTCCTACCGCTTCGGCGGCAAGACCCGTCGCGGGGAGCGCAAGATCCGCAAGGGCTACAAGCAGAACGTCAAGGCGCTGAAGAAGGGAGATGAGCAGGAGGAGTAGGCGCTACAGCCACCCCTCCCGTTGCACCACCGCGAACAGCTCGTCGGCGATGAGCTGATTGCCGCGGGCCGTGGGATGGACCTCGTCCATGAGCAGGATCCGGGGGTCCAGCCCCTTGTCCATCACCGCGTCGTTTATGTCCACCAATGGGGCCCCCAGCTCGCGGCTCAGGCGCTCGAGGACCTCGACGTAGTCCTGCTGGGGATCGCTGGGTTCGTGAGGATCGTTGGCGATGGCCAGCTCGATCGCGCGTTCGGTGAGCGGTACCGCGAGGACCGCATGGCCGCCCTGTCGCTGCTGTTCGGACAGGAGGTCGGTGAGGCAGCGTTCGTAGAGTCCGACCCCCGACAGTGCGCGATTGCTCGCAGCACGGAGGTGCACGGAGCTGGCCGCGGCGATGCGCCCGATGCCCACCAAGCCCAGGGGCTGGAACAGGGGATCGGCCATGGGGCGATCGGAACCGGTCGCCGGTCGCATGTCGCTGACCAGGCTGTAGATGACGAGCAGATCGATGGTGGATTCCTGGCTGATGCGTTGGTAGATCTTGGCAGATTGGGGACAGGTGAACCCCGGGAGGCCTCCGTTCTGTACGTCCGCCCTGCGGTAGGCGCCGATGTGTCGTTCGAGGCGTGCGGAGAGGGTCTCCTCTTCGTGAACCATCCAGCCGTAGACGGTGCTGTCACCCAGCACCAGCGCGCGGAAGGTGTCGGGATGGCTGGAGAGCTCGTGGCCTCGCAGACCCAGGGCGTTGGTGCGCAACTCGAAGCCATCGGTCTGGGTGTTGAGGCCTGGGGGAAGGGCCCAGCCGGTCTCGGGGTGGTGCACGAAGGGGGGGGGCAGGGGAGGGATGGGCATGAACAGCCGACCCGCCAGCTCGAGTCCCCCGAAGCAAGCCACGAACACGCCCAGGGCGAGCGCGATCTTCGGGAGCATGCCCTTGTGCGCTGCGCTCATCTGGCCTCCAAGCGGCTTGGATTATTTTAACTCTTTTCCCCCGCGAAGGGGAACCGGCGCGTCAGAATCGCAACGATTCGCCCGGGCCCCCGCCTGGCCTGTTGCGCGGGCGCGGATAGGGTTGGGGGAGACGAGGAGTTCCCCGTGGCCATGGATCCAGAGATCAAGCGCGCGCTGCTGCTGTCGGCCCTGGTGTGCCCGGGTCTGGGTCAATGGAAGCTGGGCAAGCGCGGCCTGGGCGCGGCCTTCATGGCTTGGGCCACGGCGGGCGTGGTTCTCCTGGGCTGGCGTATCTACGTGCTGCTGAGCGGGTTCTACTACGAAATGACCGCCGAGCTGATGGACACGGGCGGCTATCTCCCGGATCCGAGCAGCTTCCAGGATGTCCACACCGAGATCTACGTCTCGAACTGGTGGGTCATCCTGGCCATCTCGGTCGTGTGGATTTGGTCGGTGGTGGATCTGTATCCGCGGAACAAGAGCTAGCTACACCCCCACCAACGCCACCTTCAGGGGGTGGTTGCCATCGTGGCTGGGGAAGTCCCGGTCCGGTGGCAATAGCTCGAGGCTGCGGATGGGCCGGTCCGCCTTGATGGCGCAGCGCTCGAGGGTGCCCACCCAGTCGTCGCGGCTCACGGTGGAGACGTGGTTGGTGGCTATGATGGTGCCGCCGGGGCGGGTGGCCAGCAGACAGGGCTTGAACAACGAAGGGTAGTCCCGCACCGGGTCGATGGCGCCGAAGGGCGAGGTGGCCCAGGTGGGGGGGTCCAGGACCACGACGTCGAAGCTGCGAGCCTCGAAGCGAGGATAGCGGCGTTTGCGTGCCGCGCGGCCCTTCATGGGTAGGCCGGCCAGCTGGCGCATGGTGGGGATGACGTCGGCCTTGATGGTGCGAAAGTCGCCGGGATTCAACCCGTTGTGGGCGACGTTCCGCTGCCCCACCGCCAGGGCGGACTCCGCGAAGTCCACGTTCCAGACCTCCCGGGCGCCCCCCGCCAGGGCAGCGATGCCCGCACCACAGCTGTAGGCGAAGAGGTTGAGAACCTCCTTTCCCTGGGCGTGCTCGCGCAGCCAGCGACGGGTTGCGCGGAAGTCCAGGAAGAGCCAGGGGTCCTTGCCCCACGGGCGGGGGGTGACCTCGAAGGCCAAGCCCGCCTCGTGGGCGATGTGGGGGCCTTGGGCGGCGTCTGGAACGTGGTAGGCCAGGTCGGTGCGGTGCTCGCGGGAGCGGTGGTTCCAGACGGGGACCAGGTCTTCACCGCAGGCATTGCCGATGAGCTCCAGGTCGCCGGGTTCCAGGGGTTCGCGGAAGGTCTGGACCCAGAGCAGGGGGCCGTAGCGGTCCACGGTGAGGCCGGGGAGTCCCTCGGTGGCACCGTGGAACAGGCGGTAGCAGTCCGTGCCCTCGGCCTCGAACTGGGCGAACAGCGGGGTGCGGTGGTCGAGGGCCGAGGCCAGGAGAGCGGGGAGGTCGGATTTCATTGGAGGGTCACCCCTACACGTTGGATGAAGGCCCAGCTGCGCTCGGCCACGGTTCGCCACTCCTTGTCGGCGGTGAGGCAGTGGCCGGAGTCGCGAAGGGTGAGCATGGACGTGTCGCTCGAGCCGAGCCCTGCGAGGGTCCGGGGAGCGCTGGTGGCGTGGATGACCGTGTCGCCGGTGGAACGAACCACCAGGGCCGGACACCGCACACGGGGAAGGTCGCGGTGTGAGGCCCGGCAGCCGCGGTGTAGCTGGTAGGCGGCGGCGACGGGGCTGACGTCGTAGCAGTAGATGCGCTGGTTGGCGGTTGGGTCCGCAAGGTCCTTGGGCTTTTTGGGGCGGACTGGCATGACGTGTCGGGCGATTCGGGCGAGCGGGAGCGTGCGGTCGGCGATGCGCAGGGCGGGAGCGTACAGCACGATGCCCGCGATGTCCGGCTTGCGGGCGGCGAGGTGGATGGTGAGCAGGGCGCCCATGGACAGCCCGCCCACGAAGACCGTGTCGCAGTGGCGGCGCAGGTCGGCCAGCGCCCCCTCGACATGGCCGGTCCAGTCCTCCCAGCGTTGTCGGTTCATCTCCTCCGGCGTGGTGCCATGTCCGGGCAGCAGTGGTGCGGACACGGCCATGCCACGTTCGTGAAGGAAGTCACCCAGCCTGCGCATCTCGGGCGGGGCACCGGTGAATCCGTGGATCAGGAGGATGCCCTGTTTCCCACCCTGAAGCTCGAACGCCGAGGGATCGAGGTGGTGGTGCTGGGTCATGGCTCCTCCGGGAGCAGCAGGTAGCTCGGCTCCCCGCTCACGGGCACGTCGAAGGCACCGTCCACGGCTTCGAGGATGGTCGACCCACCCGTCATCTCGAGCGAGTAGGCCTCACCCAGGCCGGGGATGCGGATGGTGGCCTCGTCGCCAGAGGACCAGAGCACCCACGCGGGAGTGGAGCCGCCCGAGAGCTCGTAGGCCCAGGCGCTCTGGTCGAGGTCCAGCCAGGCGCTCCGGTCCACGATGGTGTCGTGGTCGCCCAGGACGTCCACCAGCCGGATCCAGGCGTCTACACCTCGCTTGGGTTCGGCGGTGGGATCGTTCAGGGGATCGCCGTCGTGGCTCCACAGGCCGAACATGTCCTCTTGGTCGGCCTCGTTGTCGCCACCATCGTCGAAGGTGTACCAGAGATACATCTCCTGCTGGTGGGTGAGCCCCGAGACGAAGGAGCGCACGAGATACGCGGCCTGCTCGTCGTCGCTGACGCCCTCGTACAGAGCGTCGGGGGCCGTGTGCCAACCGATCTCGGTGATCCAGAGGGGCAGGTCGCCGCCGCCGTGGGCCTCGAGCAGATCCAGGCTGGCGCAGAGGTCATCCAGCCAGGAGCCCTGCCAGTCGTCGCGGACCTCCGGCGCCGTGAAGGGGTAGCGGTAGGGGTGGATGGCCACGGCGTCGACGAGGCCGAGCAGGTCGGGCCGGGCTTCGAGAGCTGCCTGCACGAACTCGAGCCCAGGTGTATTGACCAGGAGGTCCGGCAGGAAGATGCCTCCCATGCCGACCTCGAGATCCGGATCCTCGGCGTGCAGGGCCTGGGCCGCGGTGGCAAGTAGATCGGCGTAGGCCGCCGGATCTTCCTCCGGTTTCCAGAACCTGATGCCGGCGTTGGGTTCGTTCCAGATCTCGTAGCGGCGGATGCGTTCGCCATAGTGCTGGGCCGTCGCCACGGCGTATGCGGCGTAGTCGGCGGGATCGTCGGGGGGGTAGCCGTGGTCGTCGCCCTCGCTCGAGGCCCAGGGATTGCCGTAGACCAGCAGTCCCAGCGCCTCTGCGCCTACCGACTCAGTGGCGTCGACGAAGACATCGGGATTCTCGAAGTCGAAGCTGCCTTGCTCGGGCTCGACGTCCTGCCAGTGGATGTCCCGGCGGACGATGCCCACGCCCAGGGCCTCCCAGCCGGCCAGCTCGAAGGCGCGGTCCGCTTCGCTCTCCTCGTCCGTCCCTTCGTCCAGGTGGCTCGACAAACCCAGGGTCGCGGCGAGGGGGCGGTCCAGCGTCGCCTTTTCTCGGCAGCCCTTGGACTCACCGCCTCCGGGGGGCTCCCATGGGGTGTCGGGCCGACAGGCGGTGAGGACCGGGAGGACCAGGAGGGTGGCGCGCATGGTTAGGGATGCTCCGTCTTCGTCGGATGGTATCAGTCCTCATGCCTTGTACGCTCGTCCCCCTGCTCCTCCTCGGCTGCTTTCCCACCGCGGCCGTGGCCGGGGACTCCCTCAATCGTGAATCGTGGAATCGTGGTGTCAGACACTAAATCGTGGTGTCAGACACTAGGAAATAAGCTTTGTTCGAGATCGAATCGTGGTGTCAGACACTCAGAGTCCAGCTTCCCGCTCGAGGGGACCGCTGTCGAGGTTCAGGCTCCGGGAATCGCTTGCGATGGGCAGGCAGGCCAAGGCCTGACGTACGGAGGCTGCAGTTGTCCGCCTGGGCGCTTGGTCAGTCGCGCCGCCACCACCCCAGCCTCAGCAGCGCTGCCATCACCATCCGCTGTCGCCCAGGTCCGAGGCGTTGGGCTGCAGCCAGTCGCGGATGTCTTCCCGGTCGTAGCCAAAGCTCGTGACCTCGAGCATGAGCGCCACGACGCCGGTGGCGTGGGGCGTGGCGGCCGAGGTGCCGCTGAAGCCGTACTCGCCTCCAGTGGTAGACTGTGTCGCCCCTGCCTCCCAGAGAGGGAACCATGCGCCGCCCTGTTCTCGCCCTGACCATGATCGTGGCCGTCGCCGCCTGCCGCAACGATCCCAAGATCGACACCGCCAACCCGGACAACGAGTGCAC
>CAZVHW010000460.1:0-6624 GCA_964626835.1 uncultured Enterobacterales bacterium | reverse complement strand
GAATCCACCAAGACAGGCGCAGCCTCAAGCGCGTCTCGGGCAAGACGCCCCGCGCCGTGGGTGTGCACTCGAGTTCGCCTGGGCTCGAGGGCGCCCTCGAAGCCCTCTCCTTCACCCTGATCCTCCCCGCGCCAGGTGCTGCGGCCGAGGCTCCCCATCGGGTCGTAGACCTTCAGGGCTATCGAGGAACGGCGGTCGTGCTCACCGCGTTGGAGCCAGATCGAGATCGACAGGACGCCGACGACATGGGCGCCTCGCTAGCGGCCCTCCTGGACCGCACGGCCATCGCCCTCGGGGCGGGGGACCAGCCTGTTGTCCGGCTCTCGCTCCCGCCCGAGATCGCCTCCGCCGGCCTGGTGCCGTTGCTCGCCCGCTGGCGCGAGGAAGTCCTCTTGCCATGTGGAGCCAGCGTGATCTCGAGCCGCGAAGCAGAGGTCGCTGCCCGTGCATGGCTACGATCACGTACGTCCGGCTGGGGTGCCATACTCGGGGCACGTCCCGAGCCCGAGCCTCCCGAGCCCGTGATCCCACCCAGCGTCATCGAGCGCTCTGTGGTCCGCACGGCAGCCCAGGCGCTCCCCTGCGACGCCCCGGGTGCCACGCTCCCCCGCACCCTTCCTGGCGACATCGCCCTGACCGAGGTCTTCGCCGCCCTCGCGTGGTCGCTGGCAAACCCCGAGAGCGACACCATCCAGGTGACCGCTCTGCGTGCGCCCCAGACCTCACCCCGTAGCGTCTTGGGGCCAGAGGGAGCTCGCCTCGAGGGTGCCTTGCTGAAGCATGCGGTCGGGGAGCTCACACTCCGTCCGGGTGACCAGATCCCGGCCTTCCTGCGAATCGGAGAGCACGCGCTGACTGCAGCCGAGTTGCTCTGCGCCATGGCGGGCGTGGTCGACGGGCAGGAAGCCGTACTGATCCACACCACGTACAATCCAGACCCCTACGCACCCGGCCTGGGCTGGGGGGGAACATAGAAAACGGAGCCGGACCGTGTCGAGAAGCTACTCGGCGGTGCCGAAGTTGTAGGGCTTCTCGATGCGCTGGGAGCCCACCATGCTCTGGAACTTCCAGCCCGCGATCGCGCCTTGCATGCAGCGCTCGAGCTCGGAATCGCTGGAGGCCCTGGACGTGACCAGGATGCCCGCGGTGCGACCGCTCTCGAGGATGGTGAAGGCCGCATCCCAGGTGCCCGCGAGATCGGGAGTGTTCTTGAGGCGGCGCTCGTAGCAGGCGGTCATCTGCTTGGAGTAGGACTTCAGGGCCGAAGCCACGGAGCGGCGGATTTCGTCGGGATCGCTCAGGGCCAACGAGCTGACGCCACCGCGCTGGATGTCGATCTTGGGTACGGACAGCCCGACCGTGCCGAGATCGGTGTTGCCCGGGGAGACGTCGATCTTGCGCTCGTGGAGGCCGGCGAGCTCTGGCGCGTCGGACTCCGAGTTTCCGATGAAGTCGAAGCGGTTGGAGCCGGATGAGCCCGTGCTGCCACTGCTGGAGGCGATGGCGGTGACCTGACGGTCCGTGTTGGTGGGCCCCGCGGTGGAGCCGGGGTTCGCCTGACTGGGCTGCACGTGACCGACGGTTGGGAGCTCGTGGCTTTCGGCCGGTGCCAGGTAGAAGTCTGTCTCGGCCTCGGCCTCGGGCGCCGCGAGCAGGTCGGCTTCTTGCTGCTGGGCGACCCGCCACCAGAGGACCGACCCCGAGGCGAGCAGCACCAGGGCGGCGAGGCCGCCCACGGCCAGGTAGACCCCCCAGCTGCGCTTGCGCTCTGTCTCGACCTGCGCCTCGGCGCGCTTTCCGATGCCCGGATCCGTAGGTGTCTCGTCGCCGGGGATCTCGATGACGCACTTCGGGCAGTGCCCACCGAAACGCGCGAGTTCGTCGTCGATGCTGGTCTTGCAGAACGGGCACTCAGCCATCGTGTCTCCGGGGGGCCCGCCATGTCGGGGTGTTCCCTCGATGGACCGGGCGAGTGTATCACTGTGCGCGGATGCAGACCAGGACTGGGTTCCTTACGACCTGATGACACCCGCAACGGTCGCGGAGTTCCCCAACTTTAGCCTAGAACCCACCCTGGGTCCCACACCGCCCTGCCCGAAGCTGTCGCGGGGCGAAGATGGCTGAGTCCGCGACGCGGGATACAGGCCCGAGGTCCCGGATGGCGGCGACAAGCCGTCGAGACCACAGGAGGCAACGTGGGCACGGCACGCGATCTGGCTGCATCCACCCTGGTCGACTCCATCCTTCCCTACCTGCATCGGGCTCTCGAGGACGTGGTCTACCAGGTCCTCGACCAGCGACGCGTGCCCACGAGATCCGATCTCCAGGAGCTCGAGCGACGCCACGCCCGCACCAAAGCCGAGTTGGCGGCGATCAAGGGGCGCCTGGACGAGCTGGAGTCTCGGCACGAGGCCGTCAAGGCGGACTGATCACACCGTACAGCGCGTCCTGTACGTGGACGATCACGTTGCAGGCGGCGTGGAGGAAGGCCCCGGTGATGACCCCCCCGCTGCGCTCGCGCAGCAGGCCGAAGAGCAGCCCCGGAAAGAACGTGGCGAAATGCCACCACTGCACCTCGACCAGGGAGTGCCCGAAGGCAAAGAAGATCGCGGCGATCCAGAGCGAATGGCCAAAGGGTATGCCCGCCACCAGGAAACGTCTGGGCAGCACCTCGTTCAGCCGGGTCTGCAGGTAGCCCCGGTAGAAGAACTCCTCGGGAATGGCCACGAAGAACAGGTGGTAGGCGATCAGCACCGCCAGGTGTGCGGCCAGCAGCAGCCATGGATCGGCCTGGGCGCCCCCGAGTGCGTCCCCCAGCCATGGAGCGGTGTCCGCCCTGCGGGCATACCGGAGCAGATTGGACAGGGCAGGTCGATGGCCAAAGAGCAGCCACTGGTAGAGGTGGTACCCGAGCAACCAGGGCACCAATCCCAGCGCCAGGATGCGCAGGTTGGTTCCCAGCGCCGCACGCCAGGCCGCCCCATCGCGAAACGCCGGCACGTACAGGCGATATCCATAGCTGTCCACCCGACGCAGCCTGCACAGAGCGACCGGCCCGTAGATGAACAGAAACGGCACCATCGCCAGCACGACCTCGTGCATCCCCAGTGCGTCCTGGATCCCGACAACCAGGCGAATGGAGAGCAACACCACCAACCAGAGCAGGGTGATCTCGGCCAGGACCCTGCCCAAGCCGCGCAGGTCTGTGTTCAGGGTGCGATCCCCGATGTCGAGGCTGGGCTCGAGGTGCTTCATGATTCCTCGAAGAGCACGATGACCGGGGCCCCCTGACCGGCCCTCAACAGCGCCGAAGCGCTGCCACCATTGAGGGAGATCTCGAGCCGTCCCGTGGAGCCTACCAGCGCCAAGAACGAGCCGGGCTCGACCTCGGCATAGGTGTCCACGAGGGGCACTCGGTGCTCTGCGACCTGGACGAAGACACCGGGCCGCAGATCGCGGCCGAGGATGTTCGTGACGATGTTTCCGAAGTGATCGACGTACAGCCCTTCACCCACGAGCATGTCCAGCTCGCGGCGAGGGCTGGGGATGTCCAATACCTGCAGCTCTCCCGCGGGGGGCCCCAACGCTTCCAGGTCCACACCGGTGGCCAGGTGCGCTGCCACCGGTGCCATGATGTCCCGGCCGTGGAACGTGTGGCTGGGGTTGGGCAGATGGAAACGCTGGTCCGAGGCCACTACGGCACCATGCAGGGCATTGCGCCCCAGGACGTCGCTGAGCAGCCCGTTGTCGGGGCAGACGAAGGTCCAAGGGCCGAGTCTGCAAGCGACCACGCGTCTGCTGCTACCGACCCCGGGATCGACCACTACCAGGAAGATGGTCCCGTCCGGAAACCACGGCACGGCGCTGCCGAGCAGCAACGAGCCCACGAGCACGTCCTGTGGCGGCACGCCGTGGGTAATATCCACCACGGGGGTACCGGGAGCGATGCCTGCGACGACGCCCTTCATGATCCCTACGTAGGGATCGGTGATCCCGAAATCGGTGAGGATGGCGAGAGTCGGCGGCATGAACGGTCTCCGAGAGTTCCAGCCTAGCCCGGACCCGACCGCCTGCCGAACCACCCGCGCCGTTCACTTCTCCCCAGGCCTCATGCCCGTTCTCGGGCCAGCCTTCTTTCCCTTTGTATTTACGGTTCTTTTCGAGGGTGCGCATCCATGCATGGGCGGGGGAGCGGCAGGCCGGATAGGCAGGCACCCCCCGCACGCGAGGATCCCCAATGAGCCAAGACGAGCGCCCTCCCCTGCGTCCCCGGGACCTCCTGGTGAATCCCAGGGACCTGGCGCGTTGGTCCTTCTGGGTGCCCTTCCGGGACATGCTCGATCCCCACCGCCCCGAGCAGCTGCGGCGGCTCTGGCCCCTCTGGCGGCTGGCCATCCGCACGGGCGGTGCCCAGAAAGAGCGCATGGTGGCCGAATACCGGTCCGTGTTCGGCGCTTCCCTGGCCCAGAGCGAGCTCCAGGGCCTGCTGCGCGAGGCCTACCGGGTCTCCTTCCGCGTCCACCTCGAAGAGCTGCTCATGGGCAAGCTCACCGCCGACACCGTCGACAACTTCCTGGACCTCCGCGGAGTAGAGAACCTCGAGAGCGCACTCGAGCGGGGCCGCGGCGCGATCATGTTGTCGGCCCACGCCGGCAGCTTCATGCTGCCCATCGCGTCGCTGTCCCTCAAAGGCTACCCCTACACCCAGTACGCCGCGCGGGGCCTCCCCCCCGAGGAGCTCGCCGAGGCCCACCCCGAAGCCCTGCCCACCAACCGCTGGCAGCGCGACGTCATCCACGTCAAGGAGTCCCACGAGGACCGCCTGCCCGCCAAGTTCATCACCGTCCGCGTGCCCACCCGCGAGCTGTTCCGCCGCCTGGGCCGCAACGAGTTGGTGGCCCTGGCGTTCGACGGTCGCATGGGCAAGCGCTGGGTCCGCGCCCCCTTCTTGGGCCGTCAGGCCCTGCTCAACCCCGGCTCCTTCCGCTTGGCCGCCAGCACTGGCGCCGCGATCGTCCCCACCCTCTGCCGCACCCCCCGAGGCAGCACCAGCATCTGCCAGCTGGGCACCCCCCTCGTCGCCGAAGGCAAGGACTGGCGCGGCCTCATGCGCCGATTCCTGGCCGAGCACGCAGATCCCTGGCTGCTGGGCAACCCGGGTGAGTACGGCACCTGGCTGTCCCACTGTCGAGTCAGGGCGCCGGTGGACGACCATCCCTTCTTCGCGGACTACTCGCCCGACGACCGTTGGAAGCGGTTCCCGGAGCTGTAGCTACCACTCCTGGCCGAGCAGCAGATAGGTGGCGCCCGCGTCAAGTCAGAGCCCCAGCCCGCCGAAGACGAGGTACGCCGCACCGGCGTCGACGCCGTTGTCGTCGTGTTGTGCAGCTCCGAGCAACAAGTCGTCGTAGCCGTCGGCGTTCTGGTCTCCGGCTGGTGCAGCGAAGAAGAGTTCGTCATCGGCGCTCTCACCGACGAGCTTCAGATCGGCGTCGGCCGCATCCAGGTTTCCGTACACGGGACCCCAGAACATGAAGACCGCCCCGGCGTTCGCGCCACCGTCGTCGTCGTACGCGGTGCCTACCATCACGTCGCCGTAGCCGTCGCCATCCACGTCGCCCGCTCCCGTCTGGCTCCATCCCAGGTAGTCGCTGGCGGCCTCGCCTTCTATGCGCGCATCGGCAGCGCTCAGGTCCACGTCTCCGGCCGTGGCTGGGCCCATGACTACGTAGACGGCGCCGGAGTTGCTGCCTCCATCGTCGGCGTTGGGCGCCCCGATGAGAAGGTCGTCATAGCCGTCGTCGTCGATGTCGCCGCTCCAGCCGACGCGCTTGCCAGCATAGTCACCCGTGGAGACACCGAGGAACCTGGTGTCCGCATCGGCCAAGTCACCGGAGCTGCTGATGGGGCCCAGGACGAGGTACGCCGCACCGGCATTGGTGTGGGATCCGTCGTTTTCGGGTGCGCCCACCAACAGATCGTCGTAGCCGTCGGAGTTGTTGTCACCGACGATGGCGACACCTGCGCTCGCCTGGTCGCCCGCGGACTCGCCCGAGAGGTTGTACCCCACCGAAGAGATCGACAACTCTCC
The DNA here is from genome assembly GCA_964626835.1 of uncultured Enterobacterales bacterium. Taxonomy (GTDB): domain Bacteria; phylum Myxococcota_A; class UBA796; order UBA796; family JAFGLY01; genus CALDOK01. The sequence continues at coordinate 533 of CAZVHW010000460.1, read as the reverse complement.
GGTGACCGGGCCATGGACGATGTAGACCACACCCGAGTCCGTGCCGGTAGCGTCGCTCCCTTGGGCGCTGATGACCATGTCGTCGTAGCCATCCGCGTCCAGGTCACCGCCACCGGCGACGTTCTGGGCCACGCTGTCCCTGGAGGACTCTCCCTGCAGGATGGCATCCGCCGAATCCAACACGACGCTTCCGGTGACGGGACCCAGTACGAGGTAGGCCACGCCCGAGTCGCTGTCCCCACCGGTGGCTGCGTACGAGCCAACGAGGATGTCGTCGTAGCCGTCAGCGTTGGTGTCCCCGGCGCTGGAGAGGCCGTAGCCCGCCATGTCGCCGTCGGAGACGCCGAACAAGGACAGATCGGCGTCGGCCAGCTCCATGTCGGCGGTGACGGGGCCCAGCACCAGGTGTGCAGCGCCGTTGTCGGTGCCCGTGCCGTAGTCGTACAGGTGCTCGCTGACGAGGATGTCTTCGTATCCATCGCCGTTGACGTCGCCGGCTCGAGCCACGCGCTCAGCTGCATTGCTGCCTACCG
>CAZVHW010000459.1:0-6636 GCA_964626835.1 uncultured Enterobacterales bacterium | reverse complement strand
CACGTGGCACCCTCCTGCCCCAGCACCCTAGCTACGCCCAAGCCCTCCACCGGGTATTGGCTGGCGGGTGCAGCGGCCTCCCCGGAGCGCCGCCGCGATCTGGGTGCCAGCCTGCAGCACCCCGGCGCCGGGAGCCACACAGCAGCACCAACCGCACCACCCTCCGCAGCACCCCGGCGCCGGGAGCTACGCAGCAGCACCAGCCGCTCCGCGCAGGGGAGCTGCGGGCAACACTTGCTTCACCCTCCTCCGCCGATAGACCCTTCCCCACCCCTCGCCGGAGCACACCGTGCGCATCGCTCTCCTCTGGCACATGCACCAGCCGGACTACCGGCACCCGGAGACCGGCATCGCCCAGATGCCCTGGGTCCGCCTACACGCCCTTCAGAACTACTACGACATGGCGCGACTCGTGGACGAAGCGCCCGCGGGGATGAAGGTCACCTTCAACCTCACCCCGGTGCTGCTCTCCCAGCTCGAGCAGGTGGCCCGCACGGGTCCCCGGGACCGGCTGCACCAGCTGTGCCGCCGACCGGTACGTTCCCTCGATCCCTCCGAGAGGGCCTTCCTGGTGGAGCACCTCTTCTCCACGAACGAGGATCGCAAGATCCGCCCCGTCCCGGGCTACGCTCGCCTCCTACGCCGCGCGGGTCGACACCGAGGCGCACCGGATCAGGCCGCGAGGGCCCTCGACGATGGCGAACTGCTCGATCTGCAGGTGTTCTTCCACCTGGCCTGGTCCGGCCGCACGCTCCGCGAAAACACCGTCGTAGCCGAGCTGGTGGCCAAGAGGGATGGCGGCTTCACGGAACAGGAGCGCGACCAGCTGCTGGATCTGCAGAGGAGCTTCCTGCCCCTGGTCGTACCCCTGTATCGGCGGCTGTGGAACGAAGGCCGCATCGAGGTCTCGACCACTCCGCTGCACCACCCGATCCTACCGCTGCTCTGCGACATCCAATCCGCGCGCGAAGGCAACCCCCGCTCCACGCTCGGGAACCTTGACTTCCGGTTCCCATCCGATGCCGCCGAGCAGATTCGACGGGGGCGCGAGCTGGCTCGCGAGCAGCTCGGGAGCCTCCCGGCCGGCATGTGGCCTTCCGAAGGGAGCCTCTCCGAGCCGGTCCTCGAGATCCTGGAGACGGAAGGTGTCAGCTGGGTCGCGTCGGACCAACACGTGCTCCAGCGCTCCTTGGCCCACTGCGGACATGGCACGGCCGGTCCAGCCCACTTGCGCCCATGGCGCCTGGAGCGATGCGCGGGCCCGGCCATGTTCTTCAGGGACAACGAGCTGTCAGACCGCATCGGCTTCACCTACGCTCGTTGGGCGGCCAAGGACGCCGTGGTGGACCTGCTGGACCGGGCGCGCGGACTCCTTCGCTCGGATCCCAGGCCCGATAGAGCCTGCCTCCCGGTGATCCTCGATGGCGAAAACGCCTGGGAATTCTACGAGGATCACGGCACGCCCTTCCTGGCTGGGCTCTACGCCTCGCTGACCAGCGCGCCCGACCTCGAGGCCGTCACCATGAGCGAGGCCCTCGAGAAGACCCCCGTGCAGCGGCTTCCGGCCCTGCGAGCCGGATCCTGGATCGGCGCAAACCTGGACACCTGGGTGGGTCATCCGGAGAAGAACCGAGCCTGGGAGGTACTGGGACGGGCGCGACGTGCCCTGGAGGTTGCCACTCGCCGCAACGGTGACGACGATACCGCCCTGCTCGCGGCCCGTGACCATCTGCTCAAGGCCGAGGCCTCGGACTGGTTCTGGTGGCTAGGCGACGATCACCCTACCCCCTACAAGTCGGCCTTCGAGAGGCTATTCCGGGTGCATGTGCGAGCAGCGTGGGAAGCCATGGGCGCAGCCGTGCCGGCGGAGTTGGGCCACAGCTTGCTCCAGGCCGGCACCCCCACGGTCCGTGTCACCCAGCCGCGGACCCTCATCAGCCCACACATCGACGGCTACGACCGTCGATACTACGACTGGGTGGGTGCAGGCACCTATGACGCGCGCCGCCAAGCCGCGGCCATCGAGGTGGGAAAGGCCCGCTTCGCACGCCTGGACTTCGGCTTCGACGCCCAGAACTTCTTTCTGCGATTGGTCCCCCTGGAGCAGGGGGATCGAAGACTGCAAGGGCCGGAGCTACGCCTGCTTCTGCAGGCTGGACACGCTGGCACGGAGCGGGTGCTGGCATCCCGACCCGATGGGCAGCTCGAGGAGCGCACCGGTCGAGACGAAGCTCCCGCCAGCTGCGGCCGCTGGGCGGGCGCCCACGTCATAGAGCTGTCGGCTCGGCTGGAAGCCCTGGGCCTACACCCCGACGAACCCGTCAGCTTCGCGCTCGAGGTCTTCTCGACAGACGGGCGGGTGGACCGGCTCCCACTGGACGGCACGGTCGACACGTCCGTGCCCGGCCCGGACTTCCGGGCCCGCCACTGGATCACGGGGTAGCGGGCTCGCGATCGTCGACAGCGGTGGCGTAGACCATCAGCCAGCGGGCTCCGTCCTTGACCACCGACGGTGACTCGAGCATCTCGGGCTGCTCCGAGAGGCCGTCGGTGGGCAGGCGCTGGACCAGCTGGAAGCTCGAGCCGTCTTCGGAGCGGGCCAGGGCGAGGGAGCCAGCGTCGTGGAGGTACATCCACCAGGCTCCGTCGACGGCGATGGTGGAGGTGACGCCCCCGCCCTGGAAGCGCACACCGGGCTCGAGAGCGAAGTCCAGCCCATCGGTCGAGACGGCGCTCTGCACCTCGCGGGTGTCGCGGGTCAGGTACATGCGCACACCACCATCGGGCAGGGCCACCACGTCGGGATCCACCCAGGGACCGCGCATGCGCTCCCCGCGATCGGCCACGAAGCGCTGGCTGTCCGCCGAGGTTGCCGAGAGGATGGCGACATCGGAGAGCATGCCCGGATCGTCGAGCCCGGGGTGGTAGACGTAGAACAGGCGATGCCCACCGTCGGGCAAGGGCAGCAGGCAGGGATCCACCAGGAGGCCCGGGCCCTGTCCCTCGACACCCACGGCCGTGGATTCTCCCCCCTCGAAGGGGATCCAAGCGATGCTGATGCCGTTGTCCACGAAGTAGACGCGCAGCTGCCCGTCGATGCGCACCAACTGGGGAGAAGAGGCGTGCCGGGCCAGGGTGCCGGGGACGCGGTCCCAGTGGACCCCGTCGCTGGACACGGCGGTGCGGAGCTGCTTCCAGTAGGGGTGCTCGGGGCGGAACTCCACCGGTGGCGCGCCTGGCCCGGAGACCCGAGGTGGCGAGGAGGTCTGCGGTTCGACCGTGGGCGGGTCGACCTGAGCGTCCGGACCCGAGCAGCCCGTGGCGATCCAGAACGCGAGGACTACTCCCGGCCGGCGAGCAGCGGCGAGGGGGTTCCGTCCGTTCATGGTGGTCCTCCGGAGCAGGATTCCCCTAACCGCTCCGCGTCGCGCCCTGGCGTGGCTCTTTCACCTGGCTGCTCTCGACCGCAGCACTGGATACGCTGCAGCGCTCGAGCCCACTCTTCCACCGAGGTCTCATGTCAGAGCTGCGCAAGGATCCTCTCCACGAGCGTTGGGTGGTCATCGCACCCGAGCGCCAGCGCCGCCCACCCCGGTCGCGTCCCTCCGCTCACGACCACACCGCCAAGCCGTGTCCTTTTTGCCCGGGCCAAGAAGCGCTGACGCCCCGCGAGATTCTGGCGCTGCGACCGCCTCACCCGACCGGCTCGGGCGATGCATGGACCGTTCGGGTCTTTCCCCATCGCGAGCCTGCCCTGCGCGTCGAAGGCGACCTCGCTCCCCGGGCCGTGGGATTGTACGACGTGCTCAACGGCGTCGGGGCCCACGAAGTGGTCGTGGAGAGGCCGGAACACGCTGCGGGCTGGGCCGACATGGACCCCGCGCAGCTGCTGACCGTGATCCTCACCTGGCAGGAGCGCATGCGCGATCTGTTCAGGGACGGTCGGCTCGAACACGTCTCGATACACAAGGCCCACAAACCCCCAGACGACAGCCTCTACGGACAGGCGGCCTGCCACGCCCACAGCCACGTCATCGGCACTCCGGTCACGCCGCGAGTCGTGGAAGACGAGATCCGGAACGGCATCGCCTACCACGAGCGCACCCGCCGCTGCGTGCTCTGCGATCTGCTGGACCAGACCCTGCGCGACGGCGATCGGGTGGTCGCCGAGGACGAGCACGTGGTGGTGCTCACGCCATGGGCCAGCCGCTTCCCGTTCGAGCTGCGCATCCTCCCACGGCGACACCGCCACGCCTTCGTAGACGCTGGCCGCGACGAGCTTGCTTCCCTGGCCCGTGTGCTGGTGGACAGCTGCGACCGACTGCGCCTGGCCCTGGACGACGCGCCCTTCGACCTCTGCCTGCACTCCGCCCCCAACCCCCGAACCCTGCGTCCCCACCCCTTCGCCGCCGACGGCATCCCCCACGCCTATCACTGGCACATCGAGCTCCTCCCGCGCGTTGCTCCGCCCGACGGCAACGCCGCAGCTATCGACCTGCACGTCAACCCCACCCCACCCGAGGCCGCCGCGGCCTATCTCCGGGGGCTGGCGTAGTGGCGTCACGAGGCACGCCGAGATCGTGATATGCGTCCGGGCGACACGCTCCCCGGAGGCATCCATGCATCGCGCTACCGCTGTCAGTCTCTCCACCATCACCATGCTGGCCCTCGCCGCCTGTCCCAAGACCGTCGAGACCGAGGCCCCGGTGCCCGCGGCGACCTGGCAGTACCCAGACGCTCGACGGAGCGAGCAGGTGGACACCCTGCACGGGGTCGAGGTAGCCGATCCCTACCGCTGGATGGAAGATCCCGACGCGGAGGAGTCCCGCAGCTGGATCGAAGCCGAGAACGTGCTGACCTTCGGCTACCTGGACGAGGTTCCCCAGCGCCAGACCATCCGCGACCGAATCGAGCGGCTCTGGACCTACGAGCAGTTCGGCCAGCCGGGCAAGCACGCCGGGCACTACTACTACTTCTACAACGACGGCAGCTGGAACCACAGCAAGCTCTACGCGACCGACAGCCTGGACGTCGAAGCCAAGCTGCTGCTCGATCCCAACAGCTGGTCCGAGGATGGCACCGTGGCGCTCTCGGGCACCTCGGTCAGCGAACAGGGTCGCTACATGGCATACGGCCGGGCGGACGGAGGCTCCGACTGGAACACCTGGTCCGTGCGCGACCTCGACAGCGGCGAAGACCTGGCCGACACCCTCGAGTGGGTCAAGTTCAGCGGCGCCTCCTGGACCCACGACGACGCCGGATTCTTCTACGCTCGGTACCCGACCCCCGAAGACCCCCTCGAGCAGGTCAACCTGAACCAGAAGCTCTACTACCACCACATCGGCTCGAACCAGGCGGATGACGAGTTGGTGTTCGAGAACACCGAGCAGCCGGAGTGGGGGTACGCCGGAGTGGTCACCGATGACGGCGAGACCCTGGTCATTCACATCTGGCAGGGCACCGAGGAGAAGAACCGGGTCTACCTCGAGGACCTCACCCAGCCCGGGTGGGACGTGGTCCCACTGCTGGACGACTTCGACGCCGAGTACGGCCTGTTGGGCAACGACGGCTCCAAGATGTGGTTCAAGACCAACCTCGACGCACCCAAGGGCAAGGTCATCGCCATCGACACCGCCAACCCGGCCCGCGAGAACTGGCTCGAGGTCATCCCCCAGTCCGAGGAAGTGCTCGAGGGTGTCTCGCTCACCGGCGGTCACTTCGTGGCGACCTACCTCGCGGATGCCCACAACGTGGTCAAGGTCTTCGATCTCGATGGCACCCTCGTGCGCGAGGTCGAACTGCCCGGGCTCGGCTCGGTAGGCGGTTTCGGCGGCGAACCGGACGATCCCGAGACCTTCTACACCTTCTCCAGCTACGCGGATCCCTCCACCATCTACAGCTACGACGTCGCGACAGGCGAATCCGAGCTGTGGAAGCGCCCAGACGTGGACTTCGATCCCGCCGACTACGTCACCGAGCAGGTCTTCTACCCCTCGAAAGACGGCACGCAGATCCCGATGTTCGTCACGCGGCGCAAGGACGTAGAGCTGGACGGACAGGTACCCACGCTGCTGTATGGCTACGGCGGCTTCAACATCTCCCTGAGTCCGTGGTTCAGCGTCTCCCGCCTGCAGTGGATGGAGATGGGCGGCATCTACGCGGTCGCCAACCTGCGCGGAGGAGGTGAGTACGGCGAGGAATGGCACGAAGCGGGTACCCTGCTGAACAAGCAGAACGTCTTCGACGACTTCGCCGCGGCCGGAGAGTTCCTGGTGGCCAATGGCTACACCTCGAGCGACAAGCTGGCCATCATGGGCGGCTCCAACGGCGGCCTACTGGTCGGCGCATCGGTGCTGCAGCGGCCCGACCTCTGGCGTGCCGGCATCGCCGCGGTGGGTGTCATGGACATGCTTCGTTACCACCAGTTCACCATCGGCTGGGCCTGGGCCAGCGACTACGGCACGGTGGACGACAGCGAGGAGATGTTCCGCTACCTGCTGGGCTACAGCCCCGTCCACAACTGCAAGGAAGGGGTGGAGTACCCCGCTACGCTCATCACCACCGGCGACCACGACGACCGCGTGGTGCCTGCCCACAGCTTCAAATTTGCCGCGGCGTTACAGCACGCACACAAAG
>CAZVHW010000458.1:0-6650 GCA_964626835.1 uncultured Enterobacterales bacterium | reverse complement strand
TGGTCACCTCGGCCGCCGCGCGCAAGCTCATGGCGGAGTCGGTGCCCATCGGCTCAACCCGCGGTGGCTGGTTCCTCGTAGCTATCGACGCGTACACCACGTACGTGGAGTACCACTCGAACACCGATCCCGGAGAAGGCGTGCCCACCAGCCTTGCGACACGGCTGGCATCCAAGGGCATCCGGGACACCATCCTGGCGATGGAAAAGTTCGCGAAGGAGGGCAGACCCGTATGCCCCGTGTATTGACGTTCCCGATCTCGTTCCTGCTTCCGCTCCTGCTCGCGCTGGTGGCGGCAGGTCCGGTCCAGGCAGAGGACACCTACGCCTGGATCCAACCCCCACCCGAGCAGCAGCTCGCGTCGGACAACACGGTGATCCCGGTCGGTCAGGGGGCCGTCTTCGTGCCCTGCATCACGGGCCCGGAGTACGAGCCACCCGCCAAGCTGGTGTCCGACGAGGACGTGACCAACCTGCCCCTGGGGCAGCGCGTCATCGTGGATCCGGGCCAGTACGTGGTGGTGGTCAGCGCGGGTTCGCCCGCTCAAGGCGTGAGCGTGGCCATCGACGTGGTCGAAGGCGAGACAGTCTTGGTGCCCGTGACCTGGGGGGCGCTGCGCATCGAGGTCACCGACGACCACCGCATTCCTCATCGGGGCTCCTACGAGATCATCAGCGCCGAGACCCGCGAACCCATCGGCACGGGCTTCGGTGCGGACACGCTGCAGGGAGAGATCCTGCAGACCTGGTTGTTGAAGCCCGGGCTGTACCGAATCGTGCGCGTCGGGCGGGACTTCCGTGCGCTCAAGAACTACGCCACGGTGGCGGTGCCCGCGTCCGGCTTCGTGCGCTACCGGCTGGTGCTCGACGAAGACACCGGGGAGTTTTTGGGAGCGGGCGTGCTGCTCCCCGACGAGTTCGCCACGGCCCTGCGAGAGGACCAGCGCTGGTTCAAGTCCATGGTGGTGGGCTTCGACGGCTCGTTGGTCAAGAGCCAGAACGTCGTGGGGGCCGTCAACCAGGCTCAGTACAGCATCTCGGCCTTCACCGATGCCCAGCTCTCGTTCACGTCTCAGCCCCACCAGTTCTCCTCGCTGTTTCAGATCGACGAGGGTGTCAGCCAGGTCATCCCCCAGGAAGGTGACGCCCAGCCCCTGCTCAAGGCCACCGACCGCCTGCGCGGCGACATGCTCTACACCTACGCCCTCAAGGGTCGTCGAACCGGCCCCTACGGCCGCGTGAGCGCGGAGTCCCAGGCCTTCCCCACCGAGGTCCTCGCGACCGAAGACACCGCCGTCACCATCGTTCAATCCGATGGGACCGAGAGCAGCCTGCAGATCGGCGCAAACGACACTCTCCGCACCGCCGAAGCCGGGCACCCCACCCTGTTGCGCGAGGGTGTGGGCATCAACACCACGTTCCTCGAGAAGAACCGCAGCACCAACTTCAACCTACGGGTGGGCTATGGCATGCGCCAGAACCTCTACGGGGGCACCAGGGTGTTGGACGATGACGAGTCCACCGATGCCGTGGAGTACACGGCCGTGGACAGCTTCTACGAGAAGGGCATCGAGGCCACCATCGTGGCGTCGATGCGGCTCCCGGGTCGTGTGGTCTACTCCACGGACGTAGAGTTGTTCGCCGACTTTGGCTCCTTCACCAGCAAGTGGGATCGCACCGACGACTGGGGCATCCCCTACCCACCCTGGGCGGTGAGCTGGCGCAACACGCTGTCCCTGCGGCTCACTCGCAACCTGGCGTTGAACTACTACCTCAAGATCGACATCGAGCCCGAGGTCATCGAAGCACCACAGCTCGAACAGAGCCTGCTGCTGCGCACCTCCTGGGCCATCTTCTAGACAGGGAGACACCATGCTTCCAATGCTCTTGCTTCTCGGTTGTGTCTCCAAGGGAGACTACGAGCTCATCCAGGTGCAGCTCGACGCCACCCGCACGGCCCTGAGCGCAAAGAACGCCGACTGCTACGAGCAGACGCAGTCCTGCGAGGCGAGCCTCGATCACCTCGGCTACGAGCTCCAGGACACCCGCGGCCGGCTCGACGGTCTGGACGAGCGCTACCAGCAGCTGCTGGGGGAGGTGGAGCTTACGCGCATGAGCCTCGCCACCCTCGTCACCACCTGCGAAGAGCCGCCGGAGGATCCCTGCCCCCGGGGTCGACGGCCGCCACCGGAGCCCGAGGAGCCCGATCCGCTGGTGAAGGCGACCATCGAGGACGTGCACCAGGCCCTCGCCCTGCGCTCGCGGCACCTGTACGAGGAAGAGCAGCGCCGACAGGCCCACGACCAGCTGAGTGCCCGCTTCGCCACCCTGGAGGCCGAGGAGAGGCTCACGCTGCTCCAGGACGGAGAGCGCAGCGTGGTCCGCATCCCCAGCGTGCAGATCTTCAACGAGGGGCGCGTGAGCATCTCCCCCCGCGGCGAGGCGTTGATGATCAGGCTCGCGACGGCCTTGGAGGAGGTGGGCGATCGGAGCGTCCAGATCGCGGCACACACCGACGATCTGCCCCACCATACCGCCGAGCACAACTCCGTCTGGGAGCTGGGGTTCGATCAGGCCTTGACCGTCCTGCGGGCCCTCGAGCGAGAGGGCGTGCAGCTCGAGTTCGGAGCAGCCTCGTTCGCCGGTGAGCGTCCCATCGCCAGCAACGAGACTCCCGAAGGTCGCAAGGCCAACAGCCGCATCGAGTTCGTGTTCGGCGAGCCCGTGGAGTCCCCGGAACCCGTGGAGCACCCGCCGGTCGAGGCCATGCCGGAAGCCGGTGGTGGTTTCGGGTAGAATGGCGAGCGATGCCTGAAACGTCGCCCCCCACGCATGCACGAAGCCGCATCGCTTCCCTGGAGGCGTGGCTCGCCGCGCTCTCGCCGTGGACAGAGCGGCTGGTGCTGCTGGCGGCCGTCACCTGCTTCTACGTTGGCTACTTCCCCATCAACCGCCTGCTCGACGGCGCCGACGCCCATCACCCCACCACCTGGGTCGACACGGCCTTGCCCCTCTGGCCAGGCTGGATGTTCGTCTACTTCGCGGTCTTCTTCAGTGGCTTCCTGCCGGTCCTCGTCGTTGGCCAGCGGGGGCTGTTCCGGCGGGTCGCCGTGGCCTACCTGATCGTCCAGGTCTGCGCCTTCTCCGTCTTCTTGCTCTACCCGGTGAGCATGCACCTGCGGGCCGAGGACACCGAGGTGGTCAACTTCGTCACCTGGGGTCTGCGCATCGGGTACTACTGGGACACCTCGGCTTCGTGCTTCCCGAGCATCCACGTCACCCTGGCCACGCTGTCTGCGCTGTGCTGCTGGAAGTCCAGCTGGCGCTGGGGGGCCTTTGGCGTGCTCCTGGCGCTGGGCGTCGCGTTTTCGACCATGGTGGTCAAGCAGCACTACCTGGTGGACCTGCTGGCGGGCTTCGGCCTGGCGGCCGTGGTGTGGGGCCTGGTCGTGGTCCGCTACCGCGAGCCCGAGGGTGGGTCGGGGAGGGTTCCGCTGCCACCGGGAGGGCCCGTGTGGTTGTTGATCCCCTATGCGATGGCGGTGGGGACGCTGTTCGTGCTGTACGTGATCGACTGGAGGCCTTGGGAAGCTGTGTAGCGACCGGGATCGTATCCGGTGGACTGGGCCTTTCCTCCGGCGTGACTCTCCCATGGATCCGTATGTGGCGCCTCTTATTCTCGGGCTGGGGCTGACCGTGTGGGGAGTGGTGCGATAATGAGCTGCATGGTTCGAGACCGATCCGGTTCGCGCTCCGTCTCCCTGATGTTCTCGGGGGGGGTGGACTCCACCACCGCGGCGCTCGAGCTGTCCAAGACCCACGACCAGGTCCACCTGCTCACCTTCCGCAATGGCTACGGGCACTACAAGATCGAGCGGACGGCCAAGCGGGTGCGGGAGATCGAGCGGCACTCGGGCAAGCGCTTCATCCACCACGTGGAGTCCGTGCAGCACATCTTCGACGTCATGCTCATGGACAACCTGCGGGCGGAGTACAAGCGCTGGGGCTCGGGCTTCATCTGGTGCCTGGGGTGCAAGCTGGCCATGCACACGCGCAGCGTGCTGTACAACCTCGAGCACGGCATCACCACCATGGCCGACGGTTCGAGCAGCTCTACGGGCGAGATGGTCGAGCAGAGCCTGCTGTCGCTCTACCTCTTCCGCGAGCTGTACGGAGAACGCGGCATCCGCTTCACAACCCCGGTCTACACCATCCCGCGGGAGGAGGAGATCGAGAGCCTGAAGAAGCGTGGCTTCCGCATGGGGCTGCGCATCAAGGACCGCTTCCTGGGGGTTCAGCCCAAGTGCCACCCCGGCGAACTGTACTACCTGCCGTTCTTGATCTTCGATCAGCCCCCCGCCCACGACGAGGACAAGGTCACCGCGTTCCTCGACGAGAAGCGCGAGGTGGCTAGAGAGTACATCGACCGCCGCTGCCGTGAGCTCGGCATCCCCAGCCGCATCGAGCACGAAGAAGAGGAGGAGTAATGGGCTGTTGCAACAAGACCCGTGACGGCAGGCCGATCCCCAAGGCGCGCTACTACGGCGGCATGGTGGCTCTGGCTGGTGCCCAGATGGGCATGTTCGCTGCCATCTGTGCCGTGGCCGGGCCCATCCCCCGCTACCGAAAGCTGATCCCCTTCCACCTCGAGTACACCAAGGACGTGCTGTTGTCGGTCTGGCGCCGGGATCGTATGTGCGTCGCGGGGTTGACCGGTGGTCCGGGTTCGAGCTGTTCGTGGGAACCGGAGGTTTCTTGATGGGTACGTTCGTTCGTGCCGTGATGGCGGGCGGGTGTGAAACCCGCCCCTACGTTGGGGTTTCGCATGACTGCCCTTGATCCTGTCCGCGTCCGGCGCGACTTCCCCGTCCTCTCCAGCCGGGTCAAGGGGCGCATGCCCATCTACCTGGACAGCGCCTGCACCACGCTGCGACCCGAGCCGGTCATCCGCGCCATCGCGGACCTGCAGCGGGGCATGCTGGGCTGCCACGGGCGCAGCAACCACGCCTTCGGGCGAGCCACCGACGAAGCCTACGAAGGCGCTCGGGAAGTGGCGCAGGCCTTCCTCGGCGCGGAGCTGTCGCGAGAGATCGTCTTCGTCCGCAACACCACCGAAGCCATCAACCTGGTGGCGCAGAGCTTCCCCTGGCGTTCGGGCGACGTGGTGCTCACCACCAACCTCGAGCACAACTCGAACCTGCTCCCCTGGCAGCGGCTGGCTCGGCAGGGTCGCGTCCAGCACCGCATCCACCGCATGGACCCAAAGCGGGGACTCGACCTTCGAACCCTGCAGCACGATCTGCGCGGCGTGCGCGTGCTGGCCATTCCCCATGTCTCGAACCTCTTCGGGATCACCCTCCCCGTGGCCGAGATCGCCCGGGCCGCCCGCAAGGCCGGCGCGCTGGTGCTGGTCGACGGTGCCCAGGCCATCTGTACCCACCCCGTGGACGTCCGCGCCCTCGGCGTGGACTTCTACGCGCTGTCCTTCCACAAGATGTTCGGTCCCGGCGGGGCCGGCCTGCTCTACGGCCGCGAAAAGGTGCTCGAGATCCTGCGCCCCTTCCTGGCCGGCGGCGGCACGGTCGAAGCGGTCACCTACGACGACGCCCGCTTCGAGCCCCTGCCCATGCGTCTCGAGGCCGGGGTGGGCAACTACGAAGGCGCCATCGGCGGTGCAGCGGCCATCCGCTACCTGCAGGGCCTGGGCCAAGAAAGCATCCACCGCCACGTGGTCGAGCTCAACCGGGTCGCAACCCGCGGCCTGTCCCGGGTGAAGCGCCTGCGGATCCTGGGCCCGCCAGAGCCCGAAAAGCGTGGCGGCATCTTCTCTTTCCATGTCGAGGGGATGCTCAGCGAAGGCCTGGCCCGGATGCTCGACTCGTCCTCGGGCATCATGGTGCGTCACGGCAAGCTCTGTGTGCACCCCTGGTTCGCGGCCTCCGGCACGCCCGACGCCATCCGCGCCAGCTTCTCCGCCTACAACACGGTGGACGAGGTGCGGAAGTTCGTGCGCACGCTGGTGGGTGGTGTGGACATGTTGGGCTGAATCAGAAGGTCAGGTCGGCGCAGTAGCGCGCGTTGGCGAACATGTCGCAGCCGTCGATGCGTTGGGAGCGGTACACGCCGTCAGCCACGTCGGTGAACTGCAGCCGCCACACCACGTCTCCGCCGAGCGTCCCTTCGGGCACCACCTCGACGATGGACGTGACGTCATCGACGGTATGCCCGGTGTCCGATCCGTAGGAGTTGCCCATGGTGATCAGCACGTTGCCGTTGGGCAGGCGGTCGACGTCACCCCCTTGGCGTTCGTGCCAGTCGTCCTCGAGGTACTCCCAGCGCACCCAGGCGTCCTTGTTCTCGTGGTCGATCTCGAGATCCAGGGCCCGCGACCAGCTGCGCTGCCCGTTGCCATAGCCGTTGTCGTACATCAGCAGCCGGGGTGCCTCGAACTCCGGGGCGTGCTGCCCGGCGAACCAGTCCGTGGAGATCGCACCCTGTCCGTCCGCGTCGTACAGGTTGTAGCCCTGGCGAAGTCCCAGCAGCATCGTGGGCTCTCCGGTGTCCCGGTCCACCCTGAGCAGAGCGTTTTCGTCGCGCAGGCTGATCCAGAGCGAGGCGCCCAGGGAGTCGTCGACCCAGGCCACGGCGTTG